>JBFJTN010000016.1:0-30787 GCA_041625325.1 Oceanococcus sp.
GGCGGGCCTCGCGCACGGCGCCGACCCGGTCCTGGCTGGAATCCACATACCAGCGCAGGGGCGGGTGCAGGCGCGCGGCGCCCGGCTGCTCCGGGGCGCGGATGCCGAGCTCGGGCCAGAGCAGGGCGCGGCGATTGCCCGGAAAGACGGCCAGCGGCTGGAACTTGCTCAGGCGCAGGTTGAGATTGTGGAAGGGGTCGCGTGCGATGGGCGTGGCCCAGCGCTGCTGCATCCAGCGCACCTCGTCGGCGAAGGCCTGGGCGCGGCCGCGGGCATGGTCCTTGAGCGAGACCGATTCGTGGTGGACCAGACGGGCGCGGGGTTCCAGCCGGCAGTACAGGCCCTGTTCGCGCAGGCGCAGGCAGTAATCGACATCATTGAAGGCGACCCCCAGCTGCTCCTCGTTCAGCCCGCCCAGCTGCTCGTACACCGAGCGGCGCGTGAGCAGGCAGGCGCCGGCCACGGCGCTGACCTCGTGCAGATGATCCAGCGTGTCGCCGGGCACCTGATCCGGGTGGACCGTGGCGAATCGATTCGCCGCCACCCCGCCCGGCCCCATCAGCACGCCACCGCTCTGGATCCGGCCGTCGGGGTAGAGCAGCAGCGCGCCCACCGCGCCGCAGTCCGGTTCCAGCGCGGCGCGGGCCAGGCGATCCAGCCAGTCGGGCTGCTTGATCTCGACATCATTGTTGAGCAGGCAGAGCAGTTCGCCACGGGCCTCGCGCGCGCCGACATTGCACAGCTCGGAGTAGTTGAAGGGGCGCGGCCAGGGTTTGACCCGGATGCGCGGGTCGGCCACCACCTCGCGCAGCCAGGCGCGGGTGTCCGCCTGCTCGCTGCCATTGTCGATGATGACGATTTCCCAGGCCGGGTAGTCGGTGCGCTGCTGTATGCCCTCGACCGCCTTGCGCAGGTAGTCCAGCTGATCCCGCGTGGGAATGAGGATGCTGACCAGCGCCTGCGGCGGCGCCGGATCGGCCTTCTCGATGAGCGGGCGGCGGGCCTCGCTGATCCGGGCCGCGACCAGCGGAAGATGGCGCGGCGTCAGCGTGGTCAGCATCCGGCCGGTCAGTGCGGGATCGCCGGCGTGCTGGTAGCAGTCCGGCGGCAGCATCAGCAGCGGGATGTCCAGCGCGCCGGCGCGATGGCGGGCCGGGCTCCAGTCCGGTTTGAAATTGAGGCGCGCCGGTCCTTCGGGCGCGGCAATCAGTTCATCGAAATACAAGGGTTGCTTCAAGCCCAGGGCGAAGCCGCTCAGGCCCAGCTGCAGGGCGTCCTCGTGCAGCTGCAGCGGGCGGTCGACCCGGACCACGGCATCCACCGCCTGCAGGCTGTCCGGCAGCGTCTCATGCAGGCTGATCTCCAGAGCCCCGAACGCAGAACGCTTGATGTCGGGGGCCTGCCCAGGCGGGTGCAGCACGACCACCCGGCCGCGGCCATGGCCGGGGACATGCGCCGCCAGCAGGGCATGCTCCTGTGCGCCAAGATGGCCGAACAGGCTCAGCCACTCCTGCGCCTGCAGCGGCGGCAGGGACTCACGCCGGCTGGTGGCGCGCCCGGAGGCCAGGAAGTGAATCAGCGGATTGTCGCCCCGCTCGGCCACCTCGGGGTGGGCCTCGCAGTACTCGGCCAGCGAGAACTCGGCGCTGGGATCCAGTCCTTCGCGGGCGCCGCGGCTGACGAAGTCGGCCAGGGCGCTGCGCGGCGCCGCCACCTGTGGCCATTTGCTGCGGACCTGGGCCATATAAAAGCCCGGGTCGAACCAGGGATTGGGACGCAGGCCTGCGGCTTCGCCCCGCTGCAGGTAATCGGCCAGCACGCTCACGCGGCCGTCCGCAGGCCCGGCGCCGGCCTGGCTGCGATACCAGCCGGTCTGCAGCAGGGGGTGCGGATTGCGCCCCTCGGCATCGCCGAACAGCACATAGTGCTGCAGGGCCGGCCCCTGGAACTCGGCCACGTCCGGATTGTTCTCCCGGTACCAGTGGTCGCTGAACAGCACATTGGGCTGGCGCCCTTCGCGATGACCGGCGCTGAGGTAGTGGCACAACGGGTTCAGGCCCTGGGCGGCCACATCCGGGTTCTGCTCCAGATACCAGGCGCTGTCGAACAGCGGGTGCGGGCACAGCGCCTGCTGCCGGCCTTGCCGGACAAAGGCCAGCAGGCCGTCATCCGGCACGCCGGCGGCGATGATCTCGGGGTGCTGGCGGGCGAACCACCGCGCATCCCACAGGCCGGAGGCACGGATCTGCGCCATCTGCCGCCGGGTCATCGGGAACAGCAGATGGCGCAGGCGGATCAGCAGCCGGTGGACGCCGGGGCGCTGTCGTTCAGGCAGCAGCTGCAGCAAGGCCAGGGCGATGCTGCGCAGACGAAAGGGGGGTAACATGCGCGCAATTTTACGCACTGCGGGCGCATCCGGCAGGAATCGCCCCCGAAACGCCCGAGCTTCAGCCCTGTGGACTCATCGACGACAGCCGCCGATCCGGCGCCGCCCTCCCGCACCGCGATCCTGGTGCTGGGCATGCATCGCAGCGGCACTTCCGCTTTCACCCGCCTGATCAGCCAGCTGGGCGCCGCCCTGCCCGACCACCTGATCCCCGAATCCGAGAGCAATGAAGCGGGGTTCTGGGAGTCCAGTGACATCGTGGCCCTGGATGACGAACTGCTTGCCCTCGCCGGCGGCCGCTGGGACGACTGGCGGCGCTGGTCGATCCAGGATCTGGACGACTCCGGGCTGCAGCCCCTGCGCGAACGCGCCCGCGATCTGCTGCAGCGCGATTTTGGCGCGAGCCCGCGCTTCGTGCTCAAGGATCCGCGCTTCTGCCGGCTGCTCGATTTCTGGCTGCCGGTGCTGGACGGTTTCGCCGACGATATTCGCTGCGTCCTGCCGCTGCGACATCCGCTGGAGGTGGCCGATTCGCTGCGCCAGCGGGATGCCCTGCCCGCTCCATTGGCCTGCGTGATCTGGCTGCGCCATGTGCTGGAGGCGGAACGGCGCAGCCGCGCGCTGCCCCGCCTGCTGCTGCGCTACGACAGCCTGCTCGAGGCGCCGCAGGAACAGGTGGCCGCGCTGGCCCGCTGGCTGGGCTGGGCGGATGAGGCGGATGCCGCGCAGGTGGCGGGCAGCCTGCACAGCCGGCTGCGCCATCACGCCCACGACGATGCGGCACTGCAGCGCCACCCTGACATCGCCGACTGGGTGCGCGCGGCCTGGCAGGCGCTGCTCGCGCTGGAAGCCGGGGATGAGTCGGCGCTGGCCGAACTGGACCGCATCCGCGGGGAGCTGGATCTGGCCGACGCGGCGCTGGGCCCGGTGCTGGCCCAGAGCCGGGCGGAGTGCGACAGGCTGCGCGCCGCCGAGGCCGCGCTGGGCCGGGAACTGCGCAAGAGCGAGGAGCAGATCGCGCACCTGGAACGCCGGGCCGAAACCCAGGCCCGCGAGCTGGGGCGCCGCCGTGGCGAGGCCGAGGCCCTGGGCGGCAAGATCGAGGAACAGAAGCAGGAGCTGGGGCGGCGCCGGGCGCGGATCGAGACCCTGGACCGGCAGGTCGCCGATCAGGGGCGCGAACTGGAGCGGCGGCGGGAGGAGCTGGCCCGCCGGGAGGAACTGCTGCGGGCCCGCGATGCCGAGATCGCCAGCCAGGGCCGGGAACTGGCGCAGCGCTTCGAGCTGATCCAGGCCGGCCACCGCGAAGCGCAGCTGCTGCGTGAGGAGCGCGATACGCTGCGCGCCCGCAGCACGGTGCTGGAAGCGCAGCAGTTGCGGCAGCGCGAGCAGAACCTGCACCGGGCGGATCGCCTGCGGCAGGCCGCGGCCCAATGGTCGCAGCGGCGCCTGGCTCTGCCGCCGGGCCGCCTGCATGGCGAACGCCTGCGGCCGCATCAGCGCTGGCACCTGTGGCGTCATGCCCGGGCCCTGCTGGTGGAGGGCGGCTTCGACACGGCCTGGTACCTGATGGCCTATCCGGACATCGACTGCGCCGGACAGCATCCGGTCTGGCACTGGATCCTGCGGGGCTGGCGCGAGGCGCGCCGCCCGCGGGCGCTGTTCGAGACCGCCTGGTACCTGCGCAGCTATCCGGATGTGGACAGTGCCGGCATGGATCCGCTGCAGCACTATCTGCTCAATGGTGCGAGCGAGGGCCGGCGCCCGGGCATCCTGCAGCAGCGTCTGGCCGGCTGGTTCGATCCCGGCTGGTATCTGGAACAGTATCCGGACGTGGCCGGACGGATGGACCCGCTGGTGCACTATCTGCTGTTCGGTGGCTTCGAGGGGCGCAATCCCGGCCCGTATTTCGACAGCGAGGCCTATCTGGCGCGCTACCCGGATGTGGCCAGCGCCGGCATCAATCCGCTGGAGCACTACCTGCTGATCGGGGAAAGCGAAGGGCGCCTGCCCCCGCGGGCCGAGCCGGGTCAGGTCCGGCCCTTCCGCGACAGCGGCCCCGGCCTGGTCGATCCGGCGTCGCCGGAGGCCGCGGCCCTGCAGCTGACCACGGCACAGCTGCGGGAGGCCTGGGCCCTGCTGGCCGATGCGCCGGCCCTGACATTCAGCGTGATCATGCCGACATGGAACCGGCGAGAGGTGGTCGGCCGGGCGATCGACTCGGTATTGCGCCAGTCCTGGACCCACTGGGAACTCATCGTCTGCGACGATGGCAGCAGCGATGGCACGGCCGAGGCGCTGCGTGCGCGCTATCCGGAGCAGATCGCGCAAGGCCGGCTGAAAATCCTGGATCTGCCGCACGGCGGCGTCAGTGCCGCTCGCAACGCCGGATTGCGCGCGGCCCGGGGGGACTGGGTCGCCTATCTGGACTCGGACAATCGCTGGCATCCGCACTATCTGCTGATGGTCGCCGCCGCCAGTCGCGGGGCCGCGGACAGCGTTGACAGCACCTATACCTGCCTGCACGTGGATGACGAGCACAACCAGCGCCAGCTGATCCGTTGCCGCGAGTTCGACTACGCCGCCCTGTGCGAGCGCAACTACATCGATCTCAACGTGTTTGCCCATGCCCGCGGGCTTTACGAGCAGCTGGGCGGCTTCGATGAAAGCCTGTCCCGGCTGGTCGACTGGGACCTGATCCTGCGCTACGGCAAGGTGGCCACCCCGCGCTTCATCCCGCTGGTGCTGGCCGACTATTTCATCGCCGCCAGTCTGTCCAACATCACCCTCACCGCACCCCTGGAAGAGAACGATGCGGCAATCCGGCGCAAGATCGCGGCCGACGAATGACCCGGCCGGATTCTGCCCCCGCTTTCCCCGAAGCGTGACGCAGATCACAAAAACGCGGCCCTCTATTGCAATAAAAGTCTGAAGAAGGCCTTGCACACACCTGACGACATAGGCACAATTTGCCGCGGATGGCTTGAATCACCCGTGCTTTAAGCCATGCGCAGTACGCGGAATCTCTGGCGTGTTCAGGGGTTCGCGAAGTTGGCACTGCCCAGGGAACGCTTTGATTGAACTTGAATCAGGGATACTGCATTCGCGGTTCGCAAGGGTTATGCAACCCGGCGAGTCGCGTGTCTTTGTCTCTGGCACAGGCCCGGTAAGAGCTCCCTCCCAGGGCGATACCAGCACGGTAACCTCTTTATGTTCACTCGTAGGAGAAACTCGGATGAGTATGGCTTCAACTAAACGCCGACTGCTTACGGCGGCAGGGCTGGCAGCAGCGTTTATGCTGCAGCCGGCAGGCGCGCAAACAATCGACAACAGCAACCTGGGTTCCGCAGTCATCGTCCCGTACTACACGGTCAACGGTAACTTCCGGACTCTGGTCAACGTGACCAACACCACGGCAAACCACCTGGTGATCAAGGTCCGCCTGCATGAGTTCCGCAACTCTCGCGACGCGCTTGACTTCAACGTGGGTCTGTCCCCGTTTGACGTCTGGACCGCGTTCATTCAGGACAACGGCAATGGCATTCCGGAACTGCGCACCACGGACAAGTCCTGCACCGCGCCTCTGCGTATTGCTTCCACCGCGACTGGCCAGACCGGTTCGCCGGTGTTCGCCAACCCGGTTGCGTATTCGTCGGGCCCGGGCTTCAGCTTCCGTGACCACACCGCCACTGACGGCCAGGTCACCGGTTCTGACCCGAGCGTGACCCCGCCGGGCAACCTGGACTCGCTGCCGCGTATCGCCGAAGGCTACATCGAGATCCTGACCATGGGTGAAGATGTGGGCACCACGCTGCCGGCTACCAACACCGGTGAAGTGGCTGCTGGCGCCGAGCTGACCTCGATCCAGCAGACCGCCGACGTCCGCGGCAGTACCTCGTACTACGCCGAGCACGTCAACGGTGTGCCGCGCAACTGCACGATCTTCTCGCAGGACTTCCAGGCCAACGTGACGGACTTCCCGACCTACACGATCGCGGAAAACGCCGGTCCTACCGAGCCGACTCCGGGCACCCACACCGTGGGCGGTATCGCTGGTTCGGGCAACCCGATCGCGCACAACTACTGGGATCTGGCCACGGCGACCACGCTGACCGGCACCGCCAACAGCCTGTCCGGCCGCAACAACGCGCTGTCCGGTGGCGATCGCTTCATTCCGCGCATCACCGCCACCACGGTGAACGCTGCCGGTTATGGTCCGATCACCTCGACCAACCCGCTGAAGGTCAACGCCACGCTGGCTTCGCGCAACAACGGCTACGCCGCTGGCATCGAGTCCATGCACGTCGCTGGCTGGGGTAATGGCACCGAGCAGGTCACCGCTCAGCGCTTCCCGTACTTCCTTGAGCCGACCATCGCGGGCCATGACGGCCTGTGGACCATGTCCGCTCTGGACGGTCTGGACACCCTGATCGGCTTCAACGTGATCAGCAACGAGTGGGCCAACGGTGGTGAAAACAGCGCCCGGACGGACTGGGTCGTGACCTTCCCGACCAAGGCCTTCCACGTTGACGAAGACGTGCGCAACATCCAGGCTGCCTGCTCCGTCTGGCGTAACCGCAACGCTGCCCACGTGGGTGGTGGTGTGCCGCTGACTCCGGCTACGGACTATGCGTCGAACTTCTACAACGGCTTCGGCACCGCCAGCAGCAGCAACTACGTCCCGCGTCGTTTCTGCGCCCCGAATGGCACCGCCACCGCCGCCAATGGCGTCGTGGATTGCCCGGCTTCGCTGGCTGGCATCTCCGATGGCTTCGCCGTTGACGCCGAGTACTGCGGTATCGGTCGCTTTGCCCTGGATACGGTCAACTTCCAGAGCAACAACACTGGCCAGAAGCTGCTGGAAGTCACCTACAACTTCTACGACCGCGAAGAGTTTGAAGCTGTCGCCGAAGTTGAGCTGATCGACATCTCGCCGTTCCCGCCGGTGCCGCCGGCTGACGCTGCCAACCTGCGCTACGAAGCCAACGTTCTGGCTGTCGGTGGTGCCGCTCCGACCTCGGTGCTGGCTTCCTCCGCTGCCGAATCCGTGGCCATCAACCTGAGTGGTGCGGTGCAGGGCTGGATGCAGATGACCTTCGGCACCGACGTGCCGGTCACGGGCTTCGTGTACAAGCAGCGTGACTTCGGTAACGCCGCGCTGAACTTCGCCCAGGCGACTCCGCACGGCTACCAGTAAGCTGAGCCCTGGCGGGCTGCCCACGGGCAGCCTGCCATCTCAGTTGGTATAATCCGAAGGACCACCGCAATCGCGGTGGTCCTTTTTTTTTGGTGGCGGGAACCTGCCGCCACCCAGGGCGGTCCTAGCGGCGGCTGACCGCAGCCGGATACGGCTGCTTCAGTGTCATTGCAAACCGTCATCCTTACAGGGAGAATCCGACTGATGTACAAAGCTCTGGCAGCCAGCGTGCTGCTTGCATCCCTTGTTGCCTGCAACCAGCCAACCGAATCGGCACCGGCCAGCGACAGCAGCCCGCTGCTGGCCAGCGCCTTCGGCGGCCAGGTCACCCTGCAGCAGATCGAACGCGAACTGCGTCACATGAACGCGGAGCAGCGCAGCAGACTGTTATCCGATCCCGCCGAGTTCAAGAAGCTGGTTGGCGTCATGCTGTTCCAGCAGCGAGCCGTGAAAGTCGCCGAAGAGACCGGCGTGCTGGATGACGAGTACCGGTTCATCCTGGAACGCGATCGCCAACGCAGCATCGCACGGCGTCTGGCTTCGGATCAGTACGAAGCCGCGCAGGTTCCGGATCTCGAGGAAGAGGCTCTGGCCTACTACCACGAGAACCCGCAACTGTTCACGCCGACCCCGCGGCTCAGCATCTCGCATATCCAGCTGAACGCACCGACCCCCGAGGACAAGGCGCGCCGCAAGCCGGAAGCCGAGAAGCTGTTGAAACAGATCCGCGAAGGCGCGGATTTCGGCCGCCTGGCCACCGATCACTCGGAAGACTTCGGCCGCTACAGCGCGGGTGACATCGGCTTCATCAAGAAAGGTGACATGGTCGATGAGTTCTGGGACGCGGCCTATGCCCTGGAAGAAGGTCAGATCAGCGACCTGGTGGAGACCCGTGTCGGCTGGCACATCATCCGTCTGGACAAGCGAGGCCCGTCCAGCCGCACGCCCTTCGAGCAGGCCAAGGATGCGATCATTGCGCGCCTGGAAGAAGAGCACAAGAAAAAGGCCGTGGAGGACTGGGTCCTGCGCGTGGCGCCGCCTGATGACGTGGAAATCCAGCAGGATACCCTCGATCAGTGGTGGAATCGGCGCTACGAAGCCCTGCGCGACAGCCCCAAGGCTGAATAAGCCCGGGAAGCCTGCGGGACGATGCTGAGATTCCTGGGAATCGGGGCGCAGAAATCCGGTACCACCTGGCTGTATCGCCGGCTTCTCGCCCATCCCCAGCTCGGCTTCCCGGCAGGCAAGGAGCTGCATTTCTGGGACCGGATATCCGCCGACACGGATGTCCGGTCCTATTTCGAGCGCTTCCGGCACCCGCACCGGCATGAGGGGGAAATCACTCCGGCCTATGCGATTCTGCAGCCCGATGTCATCCGCCAGATCCACGCCGGCGCTCCCGATCTGCGGCTGATCTACCTGCTGCGCAATCCGGTGGAGCGCGCCTGGTCTTCCGCCCAGATGGCCCTGGCCCGGGCCGAAATGGAACCACAGGAAGCCAGTGAACGCTGGTACCTGGATCATTTCCGTTCCCAAGGATCGCTGGCGCGCGGCGATTACGCCCGTTGCATCCGCAACTGGCGCGCGGTCTTTGCACGAGACCAGCTGCTGATCCTGCCTTATGAATCCCTGCTCAGCGACCCCGAGGAGCTGCTGCGACGCTGCTGCGCCCACATCGGCGTGGCCCCGCCCAACGAGCTCATGCTGCGGGACTGTCAGGAGCGGGAATTCGAGGGCGGCGGACCGCCGCTGCCCGAGCATCTGCGCGGCGCCCTGATCGATCTGTACCGCCCCCGTATCCGGGCACTGGAGCAGGAACTGGGCCAGTCCTTCAGCCACTGGCTGGACGGCGCCGAAAGCCCGGCAAAAAAGGCCCCGGCCTGGCGCCGCCTGCTGCGCAGGCCGGCGGACAAGGACGCGCCGGTGGAGGAACTGCGGCGCAGCGGACTGTTTGACAGCCCCTACTATCTGGAACATTACCCTGACGTCGCCGCCGCCGGTGGCGACCCGGTGCGCCACTACCTGGAGCATGGCGCCGCAGAGGGGCGCGACCCGGGGCCACAATTCAGTACCGCCTGGTACCTGAAAACCTATCCCGACATCGCCGAATCCGGCATCAATCCCCTGCTGCACTACCTGCGCCACGGTCAAGCCGAAGGCCGCCAGCCCTTGCCGCCCGCGCCGGCCCGGGCCCCGGCCCGCCCAGCAAGCAAGCCTGCCCCGCCGCAACGCAGCTATCAGGACTTCAGCAGCTACGCCCGCCAGTCGCTGTTCCTGCTCGGCTTCGACGCCCCGCTGGCCGAGGCCGACCTGCGGGTGATCGGCCACATGCGGGGTCTGCAGTCACATCTCGCCGCCAGCACGCCGACAATCGACGCGGCGGTTACGGTCATCATCAGCGGCCGCGACAGCCAGGCAGTGCGCGCCGCCATCGACTCCGCGCTGGCCCAGAGTCTACCGCCAGAGCGCATTCTGATATTTCAGGCGGACGGCAGTCCGGTCCCCGAAGCCTGGCTCCAGGGCTGGGGGAGCCGGCAGATCGAGGCTGCGCAGGGCGGTCCGGCCGCCCTGCCCGAGCTGGTCGGGACCGAGTATTTCGCCTGCCTGCGCGACACCGAGCAATGGGAGCCCGATTTCCTCCGGCTGCTCGCCGCCCAGCTCCAGGCCCGGCCCGCCCAGTCCGCCGCCTACTGCGCCAAACGGCTGGGCAGCGGGGCTCAGGAAACGCAGGGCCTCCGCTACGCCGAATTCAGCCGGGCCCTGCTGGAGAATCGCCCCTATATCCCGCCTTCGACGACCCTGTTCCGCAGCGCCCTGCTCAAGGCAGTGCCGCTGGGCCAGCACTGGGAAACCGCGCATTGGGCCTGGCTGTTGCAGGCGACCCAAAGCACCGCGGCCTCGTCCCTGCCCTGCCTGCTGGTCGGCGGCGGCGCCGACGATCCGGCCATTCCGGCGCCCGCCCATGACCCGGCACTGGAGCTCAAGGCCCGCTTGCCCGAGCATGCGGTGCCGGGGCTGGAACTGATGCACGCGACCAGCGCCCGGCCGGAACCGGCAGAGCCCCGCCCGGTGGTGGTCATCATCCCCAGCTTCGAATGCCTGGACTATCTGCGCCTGTGCGTGGATGCCGTCCTGGCATTCAGCCCGCCCCATGCGCAGCTGCTGGTGGTCGACAATGCCTCGGCTGCCGAGGTGCGCGCCTACCTGGCCAATGCGCACGCCAACGGCCGTCTGCGCCTGATCCAGAACGAGCGCAACCTGGGTTTCACCTATGCGGTCAATCAGGGCATTGCCGCCGCGCCGCAGGATGCGGATGTGGTCCTGCTGAACAACGACGCGGTGGTCACTCCGGGCTGGCTCGAAGCCCTGCAGGCCGTTTTTGATGAAGTGCCGGAAGCGGGCCTGGCGATCCCCCGACAGATGCTCCTGCCCGGCACCGACACCGTCGCCGTGCACAGCCCGGCCAGCGACAGGGCGCGCGAGGCCGAGGTCAATCTGTCGCGCCACCATGACAACCTGCTGCAGCCCTGCATCGAGGACACGAGCGGCCTGGCGGAGTTGAGCTTCGCGCCCTTCTTCTGCGTTTACATCCCGCGCCGCACCCTGCAGGAAATCGGCCCGCTGGATCACGAGAACGCGCCCCACTACCGCTCCGACAGGCTGTACTGCGAAGCGGTCCGGCGAATCTGCCGGCGGCCGATCATCTACACTCCGCACGCCAAGCTGTATCACTTCCTGCAGCGCGCCACCAGCGAGTTGCGCGGTGGCGACAAACGCATGTTCACCGACATGTTCGTGCGCAATGACTGGCGCGCCATTTCCGGGCCCGCCCCCGGCAAGCCGGCTGCAGGCTTCTACCCGCGCGTGCCTCTGTCGCGCCTGAGCGAGATTTCCGGGGCGGTGGGTGAGCCCCGGGAGTTGATCGCGGCAGGTGCCTATCAGCGACCAGGCCGGCTCAACATCGCCGGCTATGATTGCAAGATGGCGCGCGCGCTGGAGGCACTGCGCGGCAGCCGGGCCTGCACCCCTCCGGTGCTGGAATACGCCATCAGGGGCGCTGTACTGGTCGATCAGGGCATCGTGCTCACGCCCGACGGCTATGCCCTGGAGGAGTCTCTCAGCGAAACCACGGACCTGGATACGCCCTGGGTCCGGGTCACCCGCGACGGGGTCTGGTTGAAGCAGGAACCGAAGGGCGACAGCCCCGGTGGCCTGCTGCTGAAGAAGCGCGGGCAGACCAATTACGGGCACTGGCTGAGCGAACTGCTGATCCGCCTGTACGCGCACCAGGCCCGTAGCGCGGAGCGGCCGGATGTGATCGTCCATGAGCCGCCTCCGTCCCAGGCCTTTCTTCGGTCCATGTACCGCGACTCCATCGCCCTGTGCTGCCCCGGCGCCGGCGCGGTCCGCGAGCTGTCCCACGACGCCGTGCGCTGCGAGCGCCTGCTGTATGTCACCGGGCTGTCCAGCCATCCGGTGCCCAAGCATCCCGGAGGCTTCCCCAGCTGGGACGCCTTCCTGGCCTGGCAGTCCGCCAACCCCACCCACAAGCATCCCCTGCTGCGGGACATGGGCGCGCACATGGCGGCCGGAGTCGAACACAGGGACGACGGCGCCAGGCTGTTCCTGACCCGCCAGGACGCCGCGATCGGCCGGCGCATCGTCAATGCCGAAGAAGTGGAAGGCTTCTTCCGTGATGAGGGCTTCCAGGTGCTCGACCCCTCCACCCTCAGCATCCGGGAACAGGTGGCCCTGTTCGCCGGCGCCTCGCAGATCTATGGCACCCTCGGTGCCGCCTTCACCAACACCCTGTTTGCGCCGCCGCACTGCCGCATCGGGTATCTGGCGCCGGTCTACATGAACGGCGTGTTCTACATGGATCTGGATTCGGTGATGCAACGCCCGGCCTTCAATCTGTTCTACTGCGATCATGCCGATCGACCGGGACCGTGGCATCTGCAATCCGATATCATCGTGCCCATGGAAGAGATGATCAGCTGGTACCGCGCCGAGGAATGAGTCCCGAGCCAGGCGGACCGGCACGGGCGGAGGCCCTGCAGGACAAGGCGATAGTCTTCGTGCACGTGCCGAAGACCGCGGGGGGAACCCTGCGCAAGCTGCTGACCGCGGTCTACGGTGAGACGGCGGTGTTCTGGGTGCTGCCCGGTCAGTCCGACACCTCGCTGCAGGCGCTGGCCGCGATGCCCCCGGACCGGCGGCGTCAGCTCAAGGTGATCACCGGGCACATTCCCTATGGCCTGATCGATCACCTGCTGCCACAGGCGGTGGACTACATCACCCTGCTGCGCGATCCGGTCGCCCGGATTCGCTCCCTGTACCAGTACATCGCCACCAAACCGGGGCACGAGCACCACGCCCTGGCCAGTCGCTGCGACATCACGGCATTCGGATCCGCCAACCTGTCCGATCTCTACAATCACCAGACCCGCCTGATGGCCGGCAATGGTCATCTGCGACGCGGCATCAACGAGACCGACCTGGCGGTGGCCGAGCACAACCTGAGGCGCTTCGCCCTGGCCGGGGTCCAGGAGCGCTTCGACGACTTCGTGCAAGCCTTGTCCCGCCGCTACGGCTGGCGCACAATTCCGCAGGTGGAAAATTCCAATGTGGCGCAAGATGCCCCGCTGGCGGTGCCCGATGAGGCGCGCCAGCTGATCGAGCGCAACAACGCCTTTGACCTGCGGCTGCATCGGAGCGTCCTGAGCCGCTGGTCCTGACTACCCCGGGGACTTTCGTCCCGCCCGACATCACCTGGTGATCCCGCCATGTCATCAATGAAAAACCTGTTCAGCCTTGCGGCCCTGTCCCTGCTGCTGGGCGCCTGCGCATCGACTCCAGAAGCGCCCGCGGGTCCGACCATGACCCCGGACGGCAAATACTTCCTGTCCGAGGAGGGCGGCCGCTTCGGCGCATCCGGCGCCAAGATCAAGGCCAGCCTGTATCAGCGGGGCAATGCCTTCTGCGAGGAGCGCGGCGAGAACGCGGTGCCCCTGCAGGACGATTACCGTGATGGCGAGGGCTTCAAGCGCGCCTATGCGGAGTTCAGCTTCCGCTGCGTGCCGGATGACAGCCACGACCTGATGCGGCCGGTCTATCGTCCCTGAGCCGGATTCAGGGGCGCTCGCCCCGGTCGCCGGTCTGATCCAGCAGGCGGGCCAGCGCCTGGCGCAGCCGCCCGGCTTGCGGGTCATCCGCCGCCACCAGGCCAAACCGGGCCACTTCCCAGGGGTCTGACTGGCTGTCGTAGAACTCCTCGCGGGGCCGCTCGTAACGCGGCAGGCTGGCATCGGCCAGATCCAGAAAGCGATAGGCGCTGGCCATCAGCGGCTCGTCGGCCCGCTGCAGGATTTCGCGGTAGACCCGATTGCGCCAGGGCACGAAGTCGCGCGCATCCTCCGGCAGCAGGGTGTCACCCGGCTGCGGCATGAAGATCAGCCGGTAGCGGCCATCGGTCAGTGAGCGGTCGCTGCGGCTGCTGCCCAGCGCGTAGCGACGGGGGCCCTGCTGCGTGTGCCCGAGCAGCAGCGGGGCGAAGGAAAAGCCATGGGCCAGCGGCATGGGCGACAGGCCGGCGAGGTCCAGCAGGGTGGGGGTCAGATCGACCCCGCTGATCACCTCATCCAGGGCCCTGGCGGCAATCCCCGGACCGGCGATCGCCATCGGCACATGCAGGCCCAGGTCGTAGCTGCTGTACTTGCCCCGGTGATAGGGCGGGCCGTGATCGCCCATCACGATGATCACGGTATCGTCCTCCGCGCCCGCCTCGCGCAACGCCGCGAGCACCTGCCCCAGCTTGTCGTCGCCGTCCTGTATGGCCTGGAAATACTCCGCCCAGTCCTGGCGTATCGCCGGGGTGTCGGCCAGGTGGCCGGGCAGTTGCAGCGCGGCGGGGTCGATGTCCAGGGCGCGCTCTTCGGCATTCGGGAAGGGCCGGTGAGGTTCGTTGATCACGTGGACCAGGAACCAGTTGCCGCCGTGTGCACGCGCCTGGTCAAGGAAGTCGCGGACCGCCCCGTAATGGTCATCCGAAGCCGGATACCAGCGGTCAAAGGGAAATTTGCTGTGCGGCGCCACGTGCAGCTTGTTCTGCAGGCCGCTGAAATAGCCGGCAGCCTGCAGCCGCTCGACGATGGTGCCGTAGGCTTCGCGAATCCGGTAGCGGTTGTAGGCCGAGCCCGGCGCTCGCAGCCAGTCGGGGTTCTCGGCGGCCAGCTGTTCGGCCGAGCCGATGTAGTCCTGCACATTGGCGGTGGCCCCGATGAGATGGTTGTACAGGCCGGTGTAGATGGCCGACTTCGCACCGCTGCAGGTGCCCAGCGTGATGTAGGCCTTGCGCAGCAGCACCCCGCGTGCCGCCACCGCATCGAAATGGGGCGTGGACAGGCCCGGCGTGCCGTAGGCCCCGGCCTGCGCGCCCTGATCCTCCAGGAAGACCAGGAGGATGTTGGGCCGCCCGGCATCGGCCTGCCGGCCCGCGGTGTCCGGCGCGCGGGCCAGCAGGGTCGGCGCGTCTGCCGCATCGGTCAGGGCCTGGGCGAACAGGTGATCGCCCAGCTCCAGCAGGCCCAGCTCGGCGCTGCTCGGCATGCTGTCGGGATTACCGAGCAGGCGCAGCGCGTAGCCGGTATCGGGTTCCGGCACATGGCTGGCCGGCTGACGGTACAGCGAAAAAGCGGTGCCCTGCTCGCCTCCCGCGGCATCGCGGAGATTGAAAAAGCCGCTGGCCGGGCCGGCCAGGGCCAGCACCCCCAGCTCCAGGGTGCCGGGCGGCCCTTCCTGCACGGCCTCCAGGCGCAGCTGGAAGCCCGTGCTGGTCACCTCTCGAATGCGGCTGAGCCAGAGCCCCTTGGCCGGATGATCCTGCAGCTGGATGAGCAGCTGCGGGGGCTGGGCGAAGGCCTCGGCAAAGGCGACCGTCAGCCACTCTCCGGTGCCGGGCAGCTCGACGCGCAGGGCCTGGGCCTGCAGACCATTGTCCAGGCGGGTCTCGCCCGCCGGCACGAGCAGCCATTCCACCGGGCTGGCGGGCGGCGCCAGGCCCTCGGGCCAGGCCTGCAGGGACAAGCTGATCCGGCCATCCTCGCGCTTGCGAACGAGCGGTAGCGCGGCACCGCCCGGGACGGCAATCGCGGGCCCGGTGAACACCAGCGGGTCGCTGATCCGCGCCGGCACATCCAGGTCCAGCGGCGCGCCATCCAGCAGGGTCCGCCCGAGCACCCAGTCCTGAACCTCCGGCAGCGGCGGCGGCGCGGAGCCCCCGCCGCCGCAGGCGCTGGACAGCAGGGCAGGTAGCGCACAGCTCAGGGCTCGCAGCATGGGCCTCACCGGGTTGATATGAAACAATATGGTGCAGCGGCTGTGACTATAGGTGCCCGGGAGTGCGCTTGTCATGATGCCGTCTGCTCGCCATTCCCCGCCTGCCGCCATCCTGCCCCCCATGTCCAGAGCCCGAGCCGCCGTGAGCGTAGTCCTGCTGGCGCTGCAGCAGCGCCGGCCGGGTCTGTTCGCGGCATTGCGGCGCCTCTGGTGGCTGCTGCGCCACCGGCGTCTGCCGCCCGCCGAGGGCGAGGCACTGGTGGATGCGCCACGCTATCTCGAGCACCTGCGGAGGATGACGGCCGATGCGCCTGCGGAACCGGCCGGGCCCCTGGTGCGGTTCCTGCTCTTCGGGTCCGATCCCGCCCGCCTGCAGTGCGCCATGGCGGCGGTGCAGGCTCAGACGCAGTCCAGCTGGCAGCTGCATGTGCTGGCACCGGCCGCCTGCCTGCCGGCGCTGCAGGGCGCCGGCGATGCGGACCGGGTCGTGCTGCATGCGCTGCCGGCAGAGGAATCCTCCCCGTGCCGGTGGATGGACGCACTGGCGGCGGATGCCGGTGACTGGATCGGCCTGCTGGCGGAAGGCCAGCAGCCTGCCCCGCAGGCGCTGGCCCGGTTTCGCCAGCATCTGGCGGCCGCGCCGGATCTGCAGTTGTGGTATTGCGACGAGCAGGGGCCCGACGACACGGCGCCACCTCTTGGCAGGACGGTCTGGGACCCGCTGCGCCTTGCGGCGGAGAACACGGTCGGCCGGTTCTTCCTGTTGCAGGGGGCGCTGTGGCAGTCGCTGGCCGGCCAGCGGCCATGCCGCAGCGCGGAGCCGTTGCACGATCTGCTCCGCGCCCTGGCCCCGCGGCTGAGCCCGCAGCGGGTCGGACACAGCCCGCTGGTCCTGGTGCGGGGGGACCAGGACCCCGCCGCAGCACAGACGACGCCCGCATTGCCGGAGCCGGCGGGAGGCCTCAGCGTGCTGGTGCCCACCCGCGACGGACTGCCGCATCTGGCGGCCTGCGTGGACAGCGTGCTGGCGGCCTTCGATGCCACGCAGCGGCCGGCCGAGCTGCTGATCATCGATAACGGCAGCTGCCGCCCGGAGACCGCGACGTATTTCGAGGACCTGGGCGCGCGGGAAGCGGAGCGGGTCCGGGTGCTGCGCTACGACCGGCCCTTCAACTACGCCGCCATCAACAACTGGGCGGCGCAACAAGCCCGGCACGAACTGTTGTTGCTGCTGAACGACGACATCGAGGCGCGCTCCAGGCACTGGCTGCCGGCGCTGTTGCGCCAGTTGCAGCCCGGGGTGGGGGCGGTGGGCGCCCGGCTGCTGTACCCCGACGGCCGGATCCAGCATGCCGGCATCGCCATCGGGCTGGGCGGGGTGGCCGGGCACCCCGGTCGCGGCCTGTGGCCGCAGGACCCGGTGCTGCAGCGCTGGGACACCGGGGTGGCGCGGCAGATGTCGGCGGTCACCGGTGCCTGCCTGCTGACCCGCAAATCGCTATACTTGGCGCTGGAAGGCCTCGACGCCGAGCATCTGGCGGTCGCCTTCAACGACGTGGATTACTGCCTCAGGCTCGGGCGCGCCGGCCATCGCGTCGTGTACACGCCCGAAGCCACCCTGATCCACCACGAATCCATATCCCGGGGGGCGGATGACGATCTGGCCAAGCAGCAGCGCTTCGCCGCCGAGATCGCCTACATGCGCCGGACCTGGTCCGAGATGATCGACGACGACCCCTATTACAGCCCGCACTGGTCACTGAAGAGCACGGATCTGTCCCTGCGCTGGCCAGCCCGGATTCCGGCGGACCGTTGTCGCCGGGGGCCGGCCGGCTGATGGCCGCCGATCAGGCCATGATCCCGGCATTGCCGCCACGCGCCGCGGGGCGCGGCAGCTGGCAGGTGTTCCTCACCTCGCTGCAGGCCTTTTTGCTGCGTGAACTGAAGAACCAGTACGGCCGTTCGCGGCTGGGCTACTTCTGGGCCCTGGCCGAGCCCGCCGCCACGGTCGCGGTGCTGACCACCCTGCATGCCATGATCGGCGGCGCCCACAGCCTGATCTATGGCGAGAGCCCGATCATCTTCTTCGTCTTCGGCGCGGTGCCCTACTTCCTGTACTTCAATGCGGTGACCCAGGCTCAGGGGGTCTGCGCCAGCCAGAAGGGCCTGTTCAATTACCGCCAAATCAAGCCCATCGACATCATCATCGCGCGCTGCCTGATCGATGCCCTGTCCCTGCTCGGGGTGCTCATCATCTTCCTGATCGGCTGGTGGTGGTTCGGCCAGAAGATCAACATCTACAAGCCGCTGGAACTGGCGCTGGCCCTGCTCACCCTGTTCATGCTCGGGCTCAGTCTGGGCCTGGTCTTCGAGGTTTTCGGCACCGTCTTCCAGGACATGCGCCGGGTCTTCGCCATTCTGAACCGGCCGATGTTCTTCATCTCCGGCCTGTTCTTCAGCATGGGCATGATTCCGGCCGGCTTCGAGCATTACCTGATCTGGAATCCGGTCCTGCATGCCGTGGATCTGGCCCGCGACGCGGTGATGCCGGCCTATCAGTCGCCAGCCAGCTGGGCCTATGTCTGGGGCATCATCCTGGCGCTGCAGTTCATCGGCCTGTCCGCCTACCGGCGTTATCTCTACCAGCTGATCTGAGCCAGTGATCAAGCTCGAACGCATCACCAAGTCCTATCCCCTGCAGGGGCTGTCCCGCTACTACGTGTTCCGCGATCTCTGCCTGGAGCTGCCCTCGCGCATGCATGTCGGCATCGTCGGTCGCAACGGGGCCGGCAAGTCCACCCTGCTGCGCCTGGTCGGCGGCATGGAACTGCCGGATCGGGGGCGGGTCTCGTCCGACGGCCTGATCTCTCCGCCGCTGGGTCTGTCCAGCGGCTTTGCCCAGAAGATATCGGGCAGGGATAATGCGCGTTTCGTCTGTCGCATCAACGGGGACGACGAGGAGGACACGCGCATCCGGGTGGATTTCATCCGTCGCTTTTCGGAGCTGGGGGATTTCTTCGACCGTCCGGTGGAAACCTATTCCTCGGGGATGCGCGCGCGGCTGGCCTTTTCGATCAGCATGTCCTTCGACTATGACTACTACCTGATCGACGAGCTCACCGCGGTGGGGGATCAGAAATTCCGCCAGAAGGCGCAGGCGACATTCACCGAAAAGAAGGGCCGGGCCAGCATCATCATGGTCAGTCACAATCTGGAACAGCTGAAAAAGGACTGCGAGGTCGGGGTCTACATGCGGCCTGAAGGCCCCGTCTTCTACGACGATATCGGTGCCGCCATCGCGGCCTACAAACAGGACCAGCAAGCCGCATGATCGCCAATCTGATGAAACGTGCGGAGCAGGGGCGCCAGCGCTATGCGGCGCTGGTACTGCTGCCTACCCTGCTGAGCCTGCTGTATCTGGGCCTGCTGGCCGCTGATGGCTATGTCAGCCGGGCCCAGGTGATGGTCGAGCAGGAGTCGCAGCTGGGCTCCGCCGAGATTCCGGTGCTCAGCCTGCTCTCGGTCGGCGGCGGTTCTTCCAAGACCGACGCCCTGGTGGTGCAGAACTTCATGCGCTCGCGCAGCATGCTGGAGGCCCTGGATGAGGAGCTGGATCTGCGCGGACATTTCTCCGGTGACGGGGTGGACTGGTTCAGCCGTCTGCCCGCCGATGCCTCGATGGAGGATTTCCTGCAGTACTTCCGGGACCACCTGGACCTCGTGGTGGATGACGAGTCGCTGATCCTCAGCATCGAATTCGTGGCCTTTGATCGGGCCTTTGCCCAGCGCGTGGTGCAGGCCCTGGTGGCCCGTGCCGAGGCTTTCGTCAACAGCATCAGCCAGCAGCTGGCGCGGGAGAAGCTGGCCTTCATCGAGTCCGAGGTGCAGCGTGCCAGCAGGCGACTGCAGGAGAGCTCCCAGGCGATCGTTCAGCTGCAGCGTCGCACCGACGTGTTCAGCGCCGAAAAGGAAACCGAGGCGGTCGGCGAGATCCTGGCCGGGCTGGAAGTGGAACTGGCCAAGCAGCGCACCCAGCTCAAGATCCTCGGCGGCTATCTCAATCCGGTCGCGCCGGACGTGATCGCCGCCCGGCAGCGGGTGGATGCCCTGGAGCGCCAGGTCCAGCAGGAGCGGGAGCGCCTGATCGGCGCCGGCAGCGAGGGCCTGAACATGCTGATGCTGGAATACAAGGAGGCCGAAGTGAATCTGCGGCTGGCCTCCGAGATGTATGCCACCGCCCTGGCGGCGATGGAAACCACCCGCCTGGAATCCGCCCGCAAGGTGAAATATCTGGTGTCGGTGGACAGCCCCAGCCTAGCCGACTCGGCGGAGCACCCGCGGGTGGCCTACTGGACCTTCACCATCTTCATCTTTCTCAATCTGGCCTATTTCGTCCTCGGCCTGATTGTCGCGGCCGTACAGGACCACAAGGAATGAGTGCCATGCGCAAATGGATCGGGGCCAACGCCCTGCTGTGGCCGCTGCTGGCCCTGGCGCAGCCCCCGCAGTTTCTGGATCAGGGCGGCATGCAGCCGGGTCTGCACCTCCAGCCGGCCACCAGTCTCAGCCAGCCGATGCCGGCGGCGCCCCAGCCGACCCCGCTGCCCGGGGTGCCGCGCGAGGACCGCAAGATCGACGAATCGGTGTTCGGTGCCCGCCTGTTCCTGGGGCGTTTCGCCCAGCAGAGCTTTCGCGGCTTCAACCCGGATTACCTGATCAGCGCGGGCGACTGGATCGACCTGAAGCTGTGGGGCGCGGCCGAGGCGCAGCTGCGCCTGCAGGTGGACTCCCAGGGCAATATCTTCGTGCCGAAGCTGGGCCCGGTGCGGGTGCTCAATGTGCGCAACGGTGCGCTGAACACGTTGGTCACCCAGCGGATCAAGCAGGTCTACCGCGACAACGTGGGCGTCTACGCGGCCCTGGCCAACGCGGAGCCGGTCAAGGTCTTCGTCACCGGCAATGTGGTGGAGCCCGGCCTGTACGGCGCCTATGCTTCGGATTCCATCCTGCATTTCCTCGATCGGGCGGGCGGGATCGACACCGATACCGGCAGCTTCCTGGACATCCGCGTGTTGCGCGCCGGCAAGACCGTGCGCGCACTCAGCCTCTACGATTTCCTGCTGCGTGGCGAGCTGCCCCTGATCCAGTTCCAGGATGGCGACACCATCGTGGTCGGGCCGCGCCGTGCGGTGGCGCGGGTCACCGGGCTGGTGCAGAAGGCGCTGCAGTTCGAGTTCAGCGATGAGATCCTGCTCTCCGATCTGCTGCAGATGGCGGGCATCGACGAGATGGCCACCCATGTGCAGATCGTGCACAACCAGACCCCGCAGCGGCATGTGGAGTATCTGGCGCTGAACGACACCGCACTGCAGGGGGTCAAGATTGTCTCCGGCGATGAGGTCAGCGTGCACGCCGACCGCCAGGTGGCCACCGTGATCGCACGGGTGGAGGGCGAATACGAGGGCGTGAGCCAGTACGTGCTTCCCTATGACGCCACCCTGGGCCAGCTCCTGGAGCGCGTCGCCACCACCCCGAAATCGAATCTCGAAGGCATCCAGCTGTATCGGTCCAGCATCGCGCGGCGGCAGAAGGAAGTGCTGGAGCAGATGCTGGAGAAGCTGGAGCAGTCGGTGCTGTCGGCCCGCTCGGGCACCCGCGAGGAAGCCGAGCTGCGCGCCCGCGAGGCCGAGCTGGTGCTCAAGTTCATCGAGCGCGCCCGCGACGTGGAACCCAAGGGCCGGCTGGTGCTGCACGCGGGTTTCGATCCGGCGAGCATCGACCTGCAGGATCGCGATCTGATCAAGATTCCACGCAAGGCCAACACCGTGGCGGTGCAGGGCGAGGTCTACTTTCCCAGTTCCTTCGCCTTCCAGCAGGGTAAGTCGGTGGATGAGTTCATCGAGATGGCCGGCGGCCTGACCCAGAAGGGCGACTCCAGCCGCGTCTTCGTGCTGCGGCCCAATGGCGAGATGGAGCGGGCCCGCAGCGGCCTGTTCTCGTCCACCAGACTGCAGCCGGGGGACGAAATTCTGGTCCTGCCGCAGATCGACAGCAAGGAATTCCAGTTCTCCAAGGATCTGGTGCAGATCATCTATCAGCTCGCCCTGTCCGCCGGGGTGGTGCTGGCCCTGTAGCGGCGTGACGCGCCCCTGGCCGGAGCATCGTGCGGCCAGGGGTGGGTCTCCCTCTAAGCCGGACCCGGCCCGTGCTGCCTGGCCCAGCGGTATGGCGCCGAGCGCCACAGCCGCAGCAGGCTGCCGAGGTGCCACAGGAAATGACGCCACTTGCGGCGCGTATCGCGATTGGCCGCATGGCTGATCCTGAGCTGGGGCAGCAGTTCCACCGCCAGCCCCAGCTGGCGGGCCCGCAGGCACAGATCGACATCCTCGCAGTAGAGAAAGTAGCCCGCATCGAAGCCGCCCAGCCGCTCGAAGGTCTCGCGCCGCATGGCCAGGAACAGCCCGGCGAGCCAGTCCACCGGTTCCAGCGCGCGAGTGCCAGGGGACGAGGGTGCACGGGCTTCGCGCAGCAGGTAATGCCGCAGCAGGGCGGCCGGTGTGACCAGGGCGCGGCCGTTGTCCTCGAGCCGCCCGTCGGGGGTGCAGGCCCGCGGGCTCACGATGCCGCTGCCCGGCTCGCGCAGGCGCGCCTCGATGGCCGGAAAGATTTCCTGCGGCAGGCCCAGGCAGGGATCGGCGATCAGCAGGAACTCCGTGTCGCAGTCGGCCAGTGCCGCGTTGTGATTGGCGGCGAAGCCCCGGGGGCTGGCATTGCGCCGGACTTCCAGCCGCTGCTGCAGCTCGGCCGGGGCCTGGGCCAGAAAGGCGTCGTCGTCAGGCACGTTCAGGGTCAGGATCAGGCGGCAGTCACCGAGCCGGGCCTGCAGCGCGCGCAGGGTGCTGAGGACCTGAGCGCCATGGCCGTGACTGACGATGGAGACCGTCCAGGGCGTCGTCATGGGGCCATCCGTTGCTCGGGCCGGCGCCAGAACAGGCCGACGGCGCTGCCGCGCAGCGCGGCCCAGAATTTGGCCGGGCGCTGCGATTCATAGAGCAGCACCTTGAGCATCAGCTTGGCCGCGCCCAGCCATTCGTAGATCAGCCAGGACGGGAAGCGGCGGGCGTAGCGGCGGCCCAGGATGATGCGATTGCGCGCCAGGTGGTAGTGGCGAAAGGCGGAATGGTGGGTGGGAAACACGCTGAATCGCCCGAGCAGGCGGTGATGGGTGGGCGCACCCAGCGCATGGGACAGGCGGGCCGCCGGCTGGGCGATCACCCGGTAGCCATGCTGGCGCAAGCGCAGGCAGAACTCGGTATCGACCAGATCGATGAACAGGCTCTCATCGAAGCCACCCAGCTCCAGAAATCGTGCCACGTCGATCAGCATGCCGGAACTGATCGCCAGATCGACCGGGGTGGGGCCAGGCATCGTGTCCGCCCGGACGAAGCGAAAGCGCCAGCGCGCCCCGTCGGCGGTCTGCGGCCAGCGGGAGCTGCCGATGGCCGCATGGGAATACTCGATCTGTGGCACGCAGACCACGCAGCCGGGACTGCCGCGCAGGGCCTCGCGCAGCGCACAGACCATGCCAGGACGGGGTTCGCTGTCGTGGTCCAGCAGCAGGGCATAGGGGTGGCCCGATGCTGCAGCTTCCCGCACGCCCTGATTCAGCGCGGCGGCAATCCCCAGATTGACAGGGTTGTCCAGCCGTAGGACCCGGTCCTCCGGCAGATCGGTCAGGGCGGGTGCGGCGCTGGAGCCGTTATCGACCAGGATCAGCCTGGCGCATTGACTCAGGCTGCTGCGCAGACGCTGTTCCAGGCCGGCGGGCGGGTTGAAGCTGACAACGACCGCGGCGGTGTCCGCGGCCGGCCGCGCGGCAGGTTCGGGCAAGATGGCGCTAGGACGAGGAGGTGGCCAGTTCGGCATCCCGGCCTTGCTCGACGCGGGCGTAGAGATAGCCGTAGACGGCGATGAACCCGGCCGTCGTGCTGGCCAGCACCAGGGTGTGGGCGTAGGCGCTGACCGCAACCGCCACCGGCAGGGCAGCCAGCAGAAGCAGGCGCGGGGCGGAGGAATAGCGGAGCAGGCCGCCACGCTGCTGGTCCTGCGCGAAGTACAGGTGATGCAGGTGGGACACGTCGGGCATGAACAGCGATTGCCTGCCGCGACTGCGCCGGATCATCGAGAAGATCGTTTCCCAGGCCGGGTAGGCCAGCAGGGCCAGGGCGAACCAGGGCGACACCGCCCCGCCGCTGCCCTGGACCACCAGCACCGTCAGCACGCCCACGGCGGCGCCGTTGAGGTAGGCCCCGCAGTCACCCAGGAAGATCTTGCCGAAGGGGTAGTTGAACAGCAGGAAGCCCAGATTGGCGCCGGCCAGTCCCAGGGCGAGCAGGCCCAGGGTGTCCTGTCCCGTGGCCAGGGCCACCTTGGCCAGTCCGGCCAGACACAGGCTGGCCACCCCGGCGCTGAGACCGTTCTGGCCATCGATCAGATTGAAGGCGTGGGTGGTGCCGGTGACCGCGAAGGTGAAGAACAGCACGCTGCAGACCTTGTAGGCGAGCAGGGCGTCGATCGCCGGAATGGCCACGGAATCGATGCCCAGACCGCTGTTGGCCATGCTCAGCATCATGACCGCCAGCGCGGTGCCGATATAGCGGGCCACCGGCGGCAGATTGCGCTTGAGGTCTTCGTACAGGCCGATCATGGTGACCAGCGACAGACAGGCCCAGGCCGACCACAGCAGGCGGCCGTCGGCGTCGGTCATCGCATAGGACAGCACGGTGAGGCAGACCAGGCCGGCGACGAACACGGCAATGCCACCCAGCCGCGCGACTTCGCCATCATGCAGTTCGTGGCAGGCATCGGCCTCGCGCCGGCCGGTGACATGCACATGCCAGCCCTGGGTGGCGATCAGCAGGCCGCAGATCAGCGCCGAAACGGCGACAGCAATCAGAAAAATGGTCATTCGTTACGGCTGGTGAATCCAGCGTTCCCCAAACGAGTGCGCGAAAATGGCGCAAAGTATACACGGAATTGCATAGGAGCTTGAAAGCGCAGGACTTTCAGCGGGTGGTTCGCTCCACGACATAACGCGGCCGGGCCTTGATCTCGGCGTAAATCTTGCCCAGATACTCGCCGATCACCCCCAGGCAGAGGATCTGGATGCCACCGAGGAAATAGGTGGGCAGCACGGTGGAGGCCCAGCCAGGCACGGTGTCGCCGCTGAACAGGACCTGGAACAGCACCCAGGCGCTCATCAGCGAGGTGATGAGGAAAATCCCGAAGCCCATCACCGCGATCATGCGCAGCGGCACCATGGAGAACGAGGTGACCCCGTCGGTGGCGAAGCTGAGCATCCGCCTGAGCGGATACTTGGAGGCGCCCGCCTCGCGCTGGCGGCGGTCGTAGTGCACCTCGGCGCTGGGAAAACCCAGCAGCGGAATGATCCCGCGCAGGAACAGGTTGACCTCGCGGTAGTCCTTCAGCTGCTCCACCGCGCGGCGGCTGAGCAGGCGGAAATCGCCGTGATGGTCGATGACCTTCACCCCCATCAGGTGCATGAAGCGGTAGAAGGCGCCGGCCGAGTGGCGCTTGAAGGGCGTGTCGGCGCGCCGGCTGTCGCGCACGCCGTAGACCACGTCGTGGCCGGCGGCATGGGCCTCGACCATGCGGGGGATGGCCTGGATGTCGTCCTGCAGGTCGGCGTCGATGCTGATCAGGGCGTCGCCCTCGGCCTGGAACAGGCCGGCCAGCAGGGCGTTCTGATGCCCGCAGTTGCGCGACAGCTTGATCCCGACCACCCGGGGGTCCTGGTGCGCCAGTCGCTCGATCAGCTGCCAGGTCCCGTCCTGGCTGCCATCGTCGATGTAATAGACCCGGCTGTCCGGGCTGATCTGCTGCTCGGCGGCCATCCGGGCCAGCAGCTCGCCGAGCTGCGCATGGGTGCGCTCCAGCACCTCGGCTTCGTTGTAGCAGGGCACCACGATGGCAAGTTGGGTCATGGCGGGCTAGTGTCGTCCGGAGCAAAGGTCCAGGCCCGGTGGGCCAGGAAATTCCACAGCAGTACGGTGATCGTGGCCACCACCTGGGCCAGCACATAGTGCCAGGCGAGCCCATCGACCAGGCCGAACATGATAGCGCTGTTCAGGCCCAGGCCGATCAGGGCCACCGCGGCAAAGCGCTGCGCGGCCTGTCCGTGGGCGCGCTGGCTGGCGAAGGTCCAGTGGTAGTTCAGCCAGTAGTTCAGGGCCGCCGCGCTCGCGTAGGCCGCCGCCGAACTGGGCGTGGCCGGCAGGCCGCCCCCTTCCACGAGCAGCACCAGCAGCAGGTACTGGACCACGGTGGCGCTGCCCCCCACGACAAGGAAACGCAGGAACTGACGCTGGATCACCGCGGCAGGCTCACAGCATCCACCAGCCGGGCAGCCAGCGCAGTGACTCCGACCAGGCCGGCGGCACGGCGAGGCCGGAAATCCCGGGGTAGAACCAGGCGAAGAGAATGCCGGCCAGAGCCACCACCGCCAGCGGCAGATGGCGCAGCCGCGGGCCGCCGAACGGCCAGCGCGCCAGGCTCACCCCCAGCAGCAGCAGCAGGAAGGGAATCACCGGGTAGTAGTGGTACAGGAAGCTGACCCGCGAGACCGACGCCCAGGGCAGATACAGGCAGGCGATGCAGGCGCCCAGCCACAGGCTGTCCTGACGGGGCCAGCGCAGCTTGCCGGCAGCCAGGGCCAGCAGGGCGAGCAGGCCGCCCCACCAGATCAGCGGGTTGCCGAGCAGGGTGATGGAGCTGCGCAGGCTGCTCTGCTGGTTGTCCAGATACAGCCACAGGGGCTTGAGCAGCAGCGGCCAGGTATAGAAGGCGGAGGCGAAGGCATGGCTGTCCTTCAGATGGGCGTGATAGCCCCACATGTAGGTCTGAGAATCCCAGAAGGCCTTCAGCCCCGCGCCCGACCACAGCGAGGGGGCCTCCGGCAGGCAGCGCATGAAGGGGATGTAGCTGAGGTAGTAGATCAGCAGCGGGATGGCGCCGAAGGCCAGGGCCGCGTGGCTGCCCAGGCGGTACCAGGGCAGGGCCTGATCGACCTGGCGGCTGCGGTACAGGCTCCAGCAGAACCACAGGAAGATGCCGAAACCGAAATACAGCGCGCTCCATTTGGTCGCGATGGCCAGACCCAGGAACATCCCGGCCAGCAGCAGATCGGGACTCAGGCGCCAGCCCTGCAGCGGCGAGCCCGATCGCTCACGGCAGAAGCTGCGCCACAGGCACAGGGCGCAGAGCAGGACGAACAGGATCAGGAAGGCGTCAATGGTGGAATAGCGTCCGATCGAGTAGCGCGAGAACTCGAACAGCGCCAGGCCTCCGGTCAGCCACATCGCCCGCAACTGCCCGCTGAGCAGCCAGGCGCCCCAGGCCAGCGCGACGACGATCAGCGCGCTGGCGCAGACCCCGGCAATGCGCATGCCGAAGGGGTTCATGCCGAAGGCGCTGATGCCATGGGAGATCAGCCACTTGCCCAGCGGCGGATGGGTGGTTTCGTAGACCGGCAGGCGGTGCAGGTACTCGTAAGCCGTGCGCGCGTGGTAGATCTCGTCGAAGTAGGTGTTGGCCTGATAGCCGCGGGTCGGCAGCCAGGTCGCGGGTTCGTCGACCAGCGCCGCGGCGCCGGGCAGGGCGCTGTGCACCTGCGGAGCGGGCAGCGCCTGACCGTCGGCATCCAGCAGACCGATTTCATTGATCATCAGGCGGCCTTCGGCCTCGCTGAACTGCAGGCGGAAGACCCGTCCCGCCTCGCCGGGGTTCAGTTTCAGTTCATGCAGGCGGTAGAAGTCCCGGATGGCGGCTTTCGGCATCAGGTCCAGCCAGTCGCGGCCGCTGCGCTGCTGCAGGCGCAGCTGGGCCTGGCCGGTGCCCAGGTAGACGAGCAGGCGCGCCGGCTGCACCGGTTCGGCGAAGCGCAGGGTGATCTCGCCGTTGCCCAGCTCCACCCCGCTGGCCGGATAGTTGCGGCTGCCCAGGGCGCTGGCCCCGAGGATCAGCGCCAGACCGCCCAGCAGCAGCAGGCTCAGGGCATGCGCGCGGGCAAAGGCCTGCCGCGGGGGCTGCGGCTGTTCCAGCGCGGGCAGGCGCGAGAAACCGGCCTGCGCCCATGCCGCCAGCCGGCGCAGCCAGACGGGGCGGAAGCGGGCGATCAGGGTGAGTGCCATGGCCAGCACGTTGACGGCGGAGATCAGCCGGATCAGCGGCGTGTCCGCCGGAGCCACCTCGCCCAGCTGAACATAGTGGTGGTACACGAACAGCAGGTTGGCCAGCGCGCCGGCGGTCCACAGCAGCAGCAGTCCGCGCAGCAGGCGATCGCCGGCGCCGAGCAGGAGCAGCAGCGGCAGCAGGCTCAGGATGTATCGCTCGTGCATCCGCGGCGCCAGCATGTAGAAGCTCATGGCGGCCAGGGCGAAGGCCCAGGCCAGCAATGCGGCGCGCTCTGCCGGTTCCGGCGCGCGGCGCAGCCCGCGAGCGGTGTGCAGGGCGATGGCCGTCAGGGCCCCGGCGGCCAGCAGCATGGCCCACTGCTGCAGGTCCAGGCCCAGCGCGCTCTGCTCGCCACGGGACCAGTTCAGCCCGAACAGGGCCCACAGGTTGTAGGCATTGACGGTCAGATAGTCATAGGTTTCCGCGGTGCTGAAATACAGGCGGAAGATCCAGTCCAGCGACTGTTCCCGGGCAAAGGGCGCGACGATCAGGGCAAAGCTGCCGAAGCCGATCAGGGCCTGACGCGCGGTCACCGCCAGCGGCTGCGAGGCCAGCAGGCTGAGGCCGTAGACGAAGGCAAAGATCAGCCCCTGCGGCTTGAAGGCCACCGCCGCGCCCAGGGCCAGGCTGGCCAGCCAAAGCCGCTCGCGGCTCCAGCCGGACCAGGCCAGCAACAGGAACAGGGCGAGCAGGGCGTCGCTCTGCCCCCACAGGGCCGAGTCGAAAGCGATCGCGGGGTTCAGCCAGTACAGGCCGGCGCCCAGCACGGCAATGCGCTCGCCCAGGCCTGGGCGCAGCGACCGGTGCAGCAGCAGGGTGACGGCGACATCCGCCAGCAGCGGCGGCAGCTTGATCAGGGCGGTGAAATGGCTGCTGCCCTGCAGGCCGAACTCGCGGGCCAGCCAGCCCAGCGCGCCGAGGATGTACATGTACAGCGGCGGGTAGTCGGCGAAGTAGCCTGCCTCGTAGATGCGCAGGGGCGCGGCGGGGTCGGACAGCTTCAGCGCCCAGGCCTTGTAGGTGCCGGTGTCGTAGTGAAAACCTGCATCCCACAGCAGGGGCAGGCGCAGCAGCAGGCCGAAGGCGAGCAGGCCGAGCAGCGGGCGCAGGCCGGCCGCCGCGGTGGCGGCGGGCGAGGTTCCCGGGCGTGACTGGTAGAAGACCCACAAGAAGGGCAGGCCGAACAGCAGGGTGAAGACCTGCGCGCTCATTGACGGTGATCCCTGTTGGCTGGGCGCAAGCTTAGCAGCCGGCCCCGGCTCAGAGCTGCTGCAGTTCCCGGATGATGGCCAGGCTCGGCGCGGCCCGGTTCAGGGTGTAGAAGTGCATCTCGTCCACCCCGCCAGCGGCCAGCCGCCGGCACAGGTCGGTGACGACCTCGTGGCCCAGCGCCTTCATCGCCGCGTCGTCGCGGATTTCCAGGTCGCGCAGGCGGCCGCGCAGCCAGCGCGGAATCTCGGCGCCACAGGCATCGGAGAAGCGGGCCAGCTGGGTGAAGTTGGTGATCGGCATGATGCCCGGGATGATCGGCTGGGTGATCCCGGCCTGGCGGGCCCGCTGCAGGAAATCGAAATAGCCATCCGCATTGAAAAAGTATTGCGTGATCGCCGCGTCAGCGCCGGCCTCCAGCTTGCGCAGGAAGTTGTCGAAATCCGCCTGGGCCGAGGCCGCTTGCGGATGGACTTCCGGATAGCAGGCCACCGAGATGTGGAAATGCTCGCCGTGTTCGGCGCGGATGAAGGCCACCAGTTCGTTGGCGTAGCGGAACTCGCCCGGCGAATACATGCCGGAGGGCACATCGCCACGCAGCACCACCAGGCGGCGGATGCCGATCTCGCGGTAGCGATTGAGCAGGCGATTGACCCCGTCCCGCGTGGCGCTGATGCAGCTGATATGCGGGGTGGCCGGCAGGGCGGTGTCCTCGCCGATGGCTTGCACCGTGTCGTAGGTGCCTTCCAGGGTCGAGCCGCCGGCCCCGAAGGTGACGGAGAAATACTCCGGCTGCAGCTCGGCCAGGCTGCGCCAGGTCTTGCGCAGGCTGTCCTGGCCCTTGTCGGTGCGTGGGGGAAAAAACTCGAAGCTGTATTTCATAGTGCTGGCGTTTGTTGGGGTTCGCTGCGCTCACCCCAACCTACAATTCCCGTCAATGGCGTAGCTTGGGGTGAGCGAAAGCGAAGCCCAAGGTGTCACAAGGCGCGTCGCCAGGCCTCAATAGCGATAATGATCCGGCTTGTAGGGCCCGTCCACGGCCACGCCGATGTACTTCGCCTGCTCGTCGGACAGCCGGGTGAGCCTGGCGCCCAGCTTGCCCAGGTGCAGCTCGGCCACCTTTTCGTCCAGGTGCTTGGGCAGCACATGGACGGCCTTGCCATAGTCGGCGCCCTTGGTGAACAGCTCGATCTGGGCCAGCACCTGATTGGTGAAGGAGTTGGACATCACGAAGCTGGGGTGGCCGGTGGCGCAGCCCAGGTTCACCAGCCGGCCCTCGGCCAGCAGGATGATGCGCTTGCCATCCGGGAAGATCACGTGATCCACCTGCGGCTTGATGTTCTCCCACTCGTATTGCCGCAGGTAGCCGACGTCGATTTCGTTGTCGAAGTGACCGATGTTGCAGA
>JBFJTN010000017.1:0-30560 GCA_041625325.1 Oceanococcus sp.
CGGGCCGCCGCCGCGGCCGGCATCGATTTCGTCAACGGGGTGGAGATTTCGGTGAGCTGGGAGGGCAAAACCCTGCATATCGTTGCACTGGGCATCGACCCCGACCACCCGGTACTGCGCGAGGGGCTGGCCGGACTGCAGCGGCGGCGCGAGGAGCGCGCCCGCAGCATCGCGCAACGGCTGGAGAAGCAGGGTGTGAACGATGCCCTGCAGCGCGCCCGCGCCCTGGCCGGGGACGGCCAGGTCACCCGCACCCACTTCGCCCGCCTGCTGGTGGACGACGCGCAGGTGCCCGACCTCAAGCAGGCCTTCAGGCGCCATCTGGCAGCGGGCAAGCCGGCCTATGTGTCCACGCAATGGGCCGGGCTGGATGAGGCCATCGGCTGGATTCACGCGGCCGGCGGGCTGGCGGTGCTGGCGCATCCGCTGCGCTACAAGCTCAGCGGCGCCTGGCGCCAGCGCATGCTCGGCGCGTTCAAGGCCGCCGGCGGCGACGCCCTGGAGGTCAGCTGCGGCGCCTCCCAGCAGGCACAGGATCTGGCGCTGTGCACCCGGGATGCCCTGAACCATGGCCTGCTGGCCTCGATCGGCTCGGATTTTCACGGCCCCGAACAGCGCTGGCTGAAACTGGGCCGGCTGGCGCCGCTGTCCAGCCAGCTGACCCCGGTGTGGACCCGGCTGAAAGCGTCCGCCAGTGCCTGAACGGGCGTGTCGGCACGCCGTCATTTGCCGGCTGGGCAGGTCTGGGCCTGCCGGCTATAGTGCCGGCTCGCCACCGAGCCGGAACGGGCCATGAACAACGAGGAAGAGAAACTGGAACTGATGCTGTCCCTGCAGGAGGGCGTCAATTCCATCATCAATCCGCACTGGAAGCGCGCCGGCCAGGCCTGGCATCGCGCGATCTGGATGGAGTGCGCGGAAATCCTCGACCGCGAAGGCGACTGGAAGTGGTGGAAGGCGGCGCCGAAGTTCGACTCCGACCATGCCCGGACCCAGCACCGCGAACAGCAGCACATCGAGCTGTGTGACATCTGGCACTTCGTGCTGTCCTGGGCGCTGGAGGAGGCACTGCCCGCCAGCCGCCTGCTGCCCCCCGCCGAGCGCCCCGAACACGCGGACAAGTACGCCTGCATCGAGGCTCTGGTCGCCTGCGCCATCGCCCGTGATCTGAACGGATTGCTGCTCCACTTCCACGCGGCCTGCGACGTTTTCGGCCTCGGCTTCGACCGCCTGTTCGAGCTCTATGTCGGCAAGAACGTGGTCAACCGCTTCCGCCAGGACCGTGGCTACAAGACCGGCGGCTACCGCAAGCGCTTCGGCGGCATGGAGGACAACGAGCATCTGTCCGAAATCATGGCCGGACTGACCCACACGCCCATCTTCGAACTGGCCGACACCCTCTACGAGAAGCTGTCCCTGCGCTACGAGCGACTCAGCGACTGAGGCCCGGCCATGCCCATGCCGGACCAATTCGGGCGGCGGGCCGTCGCTGGCATGACGACGAACGGACGGGCCTGAGCGGCCGAGATCCGGCAAGCGCCCTCTCCGATCGGGCTCCGCTGAATGATCGTCGGAACGGCAGCAGGCAACGCCGCGCATCCACCTTGAGTCAATCTGTGTAATCTGCGAGATCTGTGGATGTCTTTTTCCGCCCTCGTGCCTGACACAGCTGCCAACCCCAACTACCGCCGCATCTGGCACACCGTGCTGGCGATCCCGCCCGGCAAGGTCGCCAGCTATGGTCAGATCGCCGATCTCGCCGGCCTGCCCGGCCGCGCCCGGCTGGTCGGGCGCGCGCTGGGCTACGCGCCGAAGGACATGCAGCTGCCCTGGTTCCGGGTGCTGCGCGCCTCCGGTGAACTGGCCTTTGCCGCCGCCTCGAAGCAGGCGCTGAAGCAGAGCGCCCTGCTGCACGAGGAGGGCGTGCCGGTGCGCAACAACCGGGTGGCGCTGAAGGATTACGGCTGGAAGCCGGACGTGACGGAACTGCTGTTCCGCCTGGATTACTGAGCCGGCCGCAGGCCGGCCGACTCAGACCCGGCCCTGCAGCACCCGCACCCGCTGCGCGCCCAGGCTCCCCGCCATCTCGCGGGTGGCCGGCATGTCCTGCGCGGACAGGACATCAACCGCGGCGAAGCCCATGCCGCACAGGGCGCTGCGGGCCGCATCCACCGAATCGAAATGCACATGCATGCGGCCCTTCACGAAGCTCTGCAGCACCGCGCCGAAAGCCAGGGTCATCCAGCCACGGTGCTCGGAGGCCAGATAGAAGTCGCTGAGGTAGAGCCCCTCGCGGAAGCCGCCCAGGGTCTGCGCGATGCGCCGCCAGACGCCGTCCGCCTGGTCTGGCGAGAGGTAGTTCATCAGGCCCTCGGTGATGATGGCCAGGCCCCGCTGCGGATCCAGACCGGCCGCCAGCGCGCCGAGGCTGTGCGGGCCTGCGGGCTGCAGCACGTCCACCACGGCCAGTTCATGCCCCGGCCTGAGCAGGTCCGCCTGCTCCAGCAGGCGGCGCTTCTCCGCCAGCATGTGCGGCAGATCGGTTTCGATGTAGCGGATCCGCTCGCCGTAACGATCCCGCAAGCGCCAGCCACGCGCCGACAGGCCGGCGGCCAGTTCGATCACCTGGCCGATGCGGCCGTCCTCGATGGCAGCCTCCAGCTGGCCATCGATGCCGCGGTGGCGGGTCAGCATCATGCTGTCGAAGGAAAAGCCGCTGCGCCTTTCGATCAGGCCGGTCAGCAGCCCGAAGGCGGCGTCGTAACGTCGTCCGCGGCTGGTCACCAGCCCCGGATGGGACAGGCCGTGGCGGTACCACATGTGACCGGTGGCGTGGGCGGTGGGGCTGATGCGGGCGGATGAACTCATGGCCGGGTGCAGGATCGGGCGATCGCCCAGTCTAGCGGCGCCCGCTGGCGCAACCTGATCCGTTCGCAGCAGCTCAGGCGGAGCGGGCGGCCAGCCAGTCTGCCGAATCGGACCACACCGCGCCCACCGCCTTGCTGCCGAGGATCACCCCCATGTGACCGCCCGGTGCGACGCGGAATTCCTTGTCCTGCGAGGCCACGATGTCGATGATCTTCTGCGCGATGCCGGCCGGCACCAGGGTATCGCGCTGGCCGGCGAAGACCAGCATGGCGGCCTGGATCCGGTCCAGTTCGGCCACCCGGTCGCCGATCTCGATCTTGCCCTGGGCCAGCTGATTGTCCACCGCGACCTTCACCGTCATGTCCTGGATCACCCCGCCCGGGTACAGCAGCATGTTGTTCAGGTAATCCGAGGTGGTGCTGTGGGACTCCACGAACTCGCGGTCCCACAGGCGGGTCACCAGATCCCAGTAGGTGGTGACGCTGCCCACCGGGTCGGTCATCTTGAAGGCCAGGGTGGTGGCCCAGCCGGGTGAATGCAGCATCACCGGGTCGAGCATCTGCATGCGCAGCCTGGTGTACTTGCGGATCAGCTTGGCCGGCGCGTTCAGGGCCTGCGCCGCGCCCGCCACGATGCCGCCCCCGCGCATGTCGATGGGGCTGGCCACGGTGACGATGTTGCGGATGTGCTCGTCCCGGTTCAGGCCCTGGTACAGCAGGCACAGCAGGCCACCCATGCACCAGCCCATCAGGGACAGGTCCTGGACACCGGCATGGGCGCGGATCTTCTCCAGCGCCGTGCTCATCATGCGATGCGAGTAGTCGTACATGCCCAGGCGGGCGTGTTCCCGGCGTGGCCGACCCCAGTCGATCAGATAGACGCGAAAGCCGCGTGCCGCCATGTAGCGCACCAGCGAGCGCTGCGGCATCAGATCGAAGGTTTCGGTGGTCACGCCCAGGGGCGGTACCAGCACCAGCGGCACCGGATGCTGCTCGCGCTGGATCGGCAGCACGCTGCCATCGGCGAGCTGGATCTCGGTCTCCTCGGGAAGACCGTAATAGCGCACCGACATCGGGTCGCCATCGTGCACCAGTTCGAACCAGGTGCGCCCGGACTTGACCAGTCGTTGACGGCGGAACAGCCACTCCGCCCCGTTGATCAGACTGGCCGCCGCCCGCTGGTTCACCGCCAGGGCCTGATCCAGCCCCAGTCGCATGGCCTTATTGATCATGCTTGAATGCCTCTTCCAGTTCGTCCAGCGCCAGCCCCATGTACACCGCCATGCGCTGCAGGTGCGGCAGGTTGTCGCGGGCCCCGCACAGCCCGATGCTCCAGCTCTTCGCATAGCGCATGAAGGCGATGTTCAGGGCCCCGCCCTGCAGCAGCATGGGCATGGGAAAGACCGATTCCAGTTGCGCCCCGTTCAGGTAACGGGTCTCGTCGCCCAGCGACAGTTGCGCGATGCCCAGATTGAACATCGGCGCCAGATGGTGATCGATGCCCAGCGCCTGTCGCAGCAGATAGGGCAAGCTGTCCACCGCCCCTTCGGCGCGCGCATCCTCTGGCGGCAGCACGGCAAACTGCTGGCGGGCCAGACGCAGGGAATCACGAATCTCGTCCAGGCGCCGGCGGCGGCTGGCCTGATGGGTGCCCAGGCTGATGAACAGCGGGCTGAGCTGGCCGTCGCCACGGGAGCGGTCGGCGATCAGCGCGACCAGGGGCATTTCCGGCAGCGCATTGAATTCCTTGAAGAAACGACGCAGGGCGCTGGCGCAGAGGTAGAGCAGCAGCACCTCGACCGACACTCCCACCGCTTCGGCCAGCGGCTGCAGGCGACTCAATTCGTAATGCTGGGTGGCGAATCGACGCTGACCGTTGAAGCGGTCATTCAGGGCCGAGCGCGGCACGCCCTTGAGCCGGGTCCAGGTCAGCGACGGCTGCAGGCCAGCCCGCAGCCGGTGGCCCAGGGCACGCAGCAGCGCCGGCCAGTCGTCAAACAGCCGGGACGGGGTGGACGCCGGCAGCGGCAGGGTCCACAGGGGCGGCATGCGCCGCTTGCGGCTGTCGCTGACGAAAGCCTTCTTCAGCAGATCCATGGTTGCCGCGCCATCGAAGGCAATGGAGTGCAGCTTGATGTAAAGCGCGAAGCGCCCACCCGCCAGACCCTCGATCAGGTGCACCTCCCACAGCGGCTTGCTCAGGTCCATGGGATGGCCGTGCAGGCGCGAGACCAGTTCACCGATCTGGCGCTCTCCTCCGGGCGCCGGCAAGGCCGAGTGGCGGAAGTGGTAGTCGATATCCAGCCTCGCATCAGTCACCCAGCGGGCCAGGGAAAACGGCCCTGGCGCCCTTTGCAGGCGTCGGGTCCAGGGTGCGCCCTGCGGTGGCTGGGCGCGCATCTGGTCGGCCAGGCGCTGCACGAAATCGGGCTTGGCCGCCTTCGGCAGCCTGAAATACAGCAGGCCGCCCATGTGCATGGGCGTGGCCGGCGCTTCCAGTGACAGCCAGGCGGCCTGCAGGGGGCTGAGGGATTCGCGACTCATCTCCGCATGGTAGTCAAATCGCGCTTGCGGTGGCAGACCCGTGAACGGGCCCGGGCCCCGCCCGGAACCGCCCCGGAGCCCCCACTCAGGCCGCAAAATGAGCAAATTCAGCCACTTGCAGATGCAGCCGGCTGGACTCAAGCCGCCGGCCGTGTTAAGCTGCACCACTTCACCGCGACCAATGTGTCGCATGGGTGAAGCACCATGAATCTCCGTTGCGCCTGACGCAGGGGATTCCCATCAGCACGATCCGGCCGGCGCACAGGCGCAGACGCGGATTGACAAAGGAGCTTTCAGGACTGGCCGGCCGTCCGGACCTGATATCGACTCCCAAGCCATAGCGGCCAGCGATTCGTCCCGCAAGGTGACGGAACGCGCAGCCGCCGCCCAGCGGCGCTGCCAAGAAAAACTAAGGATGATCCGCCTGAGGAGAATATGGCGGACCACGGGTATCGTGACGGACAACACAACACAAGACAGTTCCCATTCCACAATTCGATTGACCATACCCAGCGCGGCCGACGGGCCGCACCTGCACCGCCTGGTGGCGCGCTGCAAACCGCTGGATGAAAACTCCATTTACTGCAATCTGCTGCACTGCAGCCATTTTGCCGGGACCTCGGTCGCGGCCTGGATGGACGGGCAGATGGTCGGCTTCGTCTCCGGCTATCTGATCCCGGACCAGGCCGACACCTATTTCCTGTGGCAGGTGGCGGTGGATGACGCCGCCCGCGGCCGCGGCCTGGCGAAACGCATGATCCGGCACATCCTGGATCGCCCGCAGACCCGCGGGGTGCGTTACCTCAACACCACCATCACCCCCGACAACGAGGCCTCCTGGGCGCTGTTTCGCAGCCTGGCCAAGGACCTCGACGCCGACTGGCAGTCGCAGCTGCACTTCGAGCGCGACACCCATTTCGGTGGTGCGCACGCCGACGAGCAGCTGATGCGCATCGGCCCCTTTCAAATTTCCCCATCAAGCGAATGAACGGCATGAAAATTTTTGACGAGATCGAATCCGAAGTGCGCAGCTATGCGCGCACCTTCCCGCGCCTTTTCAACAAGGCCCAGGGCGAGCACCTGTACGACGACGACGGCAATCAGTATCTCGATTTCCTGGCCGGCGCCGGCACCCTGAACTACGGGCACAACCACCCGGTGCTCAAGGAATCGCTGCTGCGCTATGTGCAGGAGGACGGCATCACCCACGGTCTCGACCTGCACACCCGCGCCAAGGGCGAATTCCTGCAGACCCTGAACGACAAGATCTTCGCCCCGCGCGGCATGGAGTACATCGTGCAGTTCACCGGTCCGACCGGCACCAACGCGGTCGAGGCGGCGATCAAGGTGGCCCGCAACGTGAAGGGCCGCGAGACCATCGTCGCCTTCACCAACGGTTTCCATGGGGTGTCCCTGGGCTCCCTGTCGCTGACCGGCAATTCGCACCACCGCGGCGCCGCCGGCGTGTCCCTCAACGGCGTGGCGCGGGTGCCCTATGACGGCTACCTGGGCGACGACATCGACACCACCGCCTATCTGGACAAGATCCTGTCCGACTCCAGCAGCGGGGTGGACCTGCCGGCGGCGGTGATCGTCGAGACCGTGCAGGGCGAAGGCGGCATCAACGCCGCCAGCTTCGACTGGCTGCGCAATCTGTCGGAGGTCTGCAAGCGGCATGACGTGCTGCTCATCGTGGACGACATCCAGGCCGGCTGCGGCCGCACCGGGAGCTTCTTCAGTTTTGAACAGGCCGGCATCCAGCCGGACATCATCACCCTGTCCAAGTCCCTGTCCGGCTACGGCCTGCCCTTCGCGGTGGTGCTGATGCGCCCGGAGCTGGACCAGTGGCGTCCCGGCGAGCACAACGGCACCTTCCGCGGCAACAACATGGCCTTCGTCACCGCCAAGGCCGCCATTGACCACTTCTGGTCGGATGACCGTTTCGCCGAATCGGTGCGCAAGAAGGGCGATTACGTCTCGGCCCGCCTCCACGGCATCGTCGAGCAGCATGGCGAAGGCAACATGACCACGCGTGGTCGAGGCCTGTTCCAGGGCCTGAACTGCGTCAGCGGCGAGCTCGCCGGCAAGATCACCCGGGCGGCCTTCAAGAAGGGCCTGATCATCGAAACCAGCGGCGCGGACGACCAGGTGGTCAAGTGCCTGTGCCCGCTGATCATCAGCGACGAGAACCTCGCCCGTGGCCTCGACATCATCGAGGAAAGCGTTGCCGAAGTGCTGGCTGGCGATGCCAGCGTGCCGGTCGAACACGACTTCTTTGAAGCCTGAACCGCGTCGATCCCATGAGCAAACAACATACCGTCGAGAAAATCGGCGGCACCTCGATGAGCAATTACCCGGCAGTGCGCGACAGCGTCATCCTGCAGCAGGGGCAGCTCAAGGAGCTTTATCAACGGGTCTTTGTGGTGTCGGCCTATGGCGGCATCACCGATCTGCTGCTGGAAAACAAGCACAGCGGCCAGCCCGGCGTCTACGGTCTGTTCGCCAATGCCGATGATGACGCGGACTGGCGCCAGGCCCTGGACGCGGTACGCGAGCGCATTCACGCGATCAACGCGGAGCTGTTCCCCGAGGCCGAGCTGCTGGCCGAGAGCAACGCCTTCATCGACCGCCGCCTGCAGGAGGCCGAGCAGTGCCTCACCGACCTGCAGCATCTGTGCAACCACGGCCATTTCGCGCTGGGCTCGCACCTGCTCACCGTGCGCGAGATGCTGGCCAGCATCGGCGAGGCGCACAGCGCCTGGAATACCGCCGCGGCGTTGCGCCGGGACGGCATCAATGCCCGCTTCGTCGATCTGTCCGGCTGGAATGCCGACGAGCACCTGAGCCTGGATGATCATATCCGTCAGGTCTTCGCCGACATCGACCTGGCCAGGGAACTGCCCATCGCCACCGGCTACACCCATTGCCAGGGCGGCCTGATGTCGACCTACGATCGCGGCTACTCGGAGATCACCTTCAGCCGCATTGCCGTGCTGACCGGTGCCCGTGAGGCGATCATCCACAAGGAATATCACCTGTCCAGCGCCGACCCCAGGGTGGTCGGAGCGGAGAAGACGGTACCGATCGGCCGCACCAACTACGACGTGGCCGACCAGCTGTCCAACCTGGGCATGGAGGCGATCCATCCCAAGGCGGCCAAGGGCCTGCGCCAGCAGGGCATCCCGCTGCGGATCAAGAACACCTTCGAACCGGAACACCAGGGCACCCTGGTCACCGGAGACTATGTCTCCGAGACCCCCTGCGTGGAGATCATCGCCGGACGGCGCAATGTCTACGCCGTGGAATGCTTCGACCAGGAGATGACCGGCTCCATCGCCCACTATGACGGCGAGTTCCTCAAGGCCACCCAGCGCTTCCGCGCCGGCGTGGTCACCAAGGACATCAACGCCAACACCATCACCCACTACCTGTCGACCAACCTGAAAACGGTCAAGCGCATCCGCGCCATGCTGGAAGAGGCCTTTCCGGAAAGCGAGATCCAGGTGCGCAAGGTGGCCATCGTTTCGGCCATCGGCAGCGACATGAAGGTGCCGGGCATGCTGTCCAAGGCGGTCCATGCCCTGGCCGAGGCCGGCATCAGCATCCTGGCCATGCATCAGGCCATGCGCCAGGTCGACATGCAGTTCGTCATCCGCAACGACGACTATGAAGAGGCGGTGCGCAGCCTGCACCGGCATCTGGTCGAGGTGCATGACCACGGCGAGGCGATTTGCGCCGCCTGAGCCGTCCATCACCGGCATCCTGGCGGGCGGGCGGCGCAGGCTCTCCCCCCCGTCATCCGGCGGCCGGGCGCGTGACTCGCGTCCGGCCGCCGCAATTTTTGTGCAGGTCCAGGACCTGCCGGCACGGCGACCGCGACCGCGCCGGCCCCTGACCGTCTGCAAAAGGACCTCGCCGCATGATCATCAGCTTCCTGCTTTTCCTGGCCGCCTTCGTCGCCATCGGCCTGTCCTCCAGCCTGCGCGCCCGCCACGACAAGGCCGACTACTACCTCGCCAGCCGCAGCGTGAAGCCCTGGCTGGTGGGGCTGTCCGCCGTGGCCACCAACAACAGCGGCTACATGTTCATCGGGGTGATCGGCTATACCTATCACAGCGGGCTGGCCTCGATCTGGCTGATGCTGGGCTGGATCACCGGTGACCTGATCGCCTCGCTGCTGGTCCACGGCCGCCTGCGGGCCGCCATGGACACCACCCAGGAGGTCAGTTTCGCCGGGGTGCTGAACCACTGGAGTGGCCAGCAGGGCCAGACCTGGCAGCGGCTGGCCAGTCTTGCCGCACTGTTCCTGCTGATGGCCTATGCCGGCGCCCAGCTGCTGGCCGGCAGCAAGGCCCTGCACGTGCTGTTCGACTGGCCGCTATGGGCCGGCGCGGTGATCGGGGCGGTGCTGGTCGCGGCCTACTGCGTGGCTGGCGGCATCCGCGCATCGATCTGGACCGATGCGGCCCAGTCCATCGTCATGATCGCGGCCATGGGCCTGCTCCTGATCGTGGCCACCCGCGAACTGGGCGGAATCGACGGCGCGATCGCCCAGATGGGCGCAGTGGAGGGCTTCCTCGACTGGATGCCCAGCGATGTCGCGGTGCCGGGCCTGGCCGGCGGCCTGCTGTTCGCGATCAGCTGGCTGTTTGCGGGCCTGTCGGTCATCGGCCAGCCGCACGTGATGGTGCGTTTCATGACCCTGGACGATGTGCGCGGCATGCTGCGCATGCGCCTGTGGTACTACCTGTGGTTCACCGCCTTCTACGCCATGGCCACCGGTGTGGGCCTGCTGGCCCGGGTGCATCTGGCCGACCCCGGCAACTTCGACGCCGAACTGGCCCTGCCGACCATGGCCGTCGAAATGCTGCATCCGGCCCTGGTCGGTCTGATCCTGGCCGGCGTCTTCGCCGCCACCATGTCCACCGCGGATTCGCTGGTGCTGAGCTGCTCGGCGGCGATCACCCATGATCTGTTGCCCCGCCGGGTGGAAAGCCCGCTGATGCTGAAGCTCAGCACCATCGGCATCACCCTGCTGGCCCTGGGCTGGGCCCTGCTCAATGAACAGTCCGTGTTCAACCTGGTGATCATGTCCTGGTCCGGGCTGGCCTGTATCTTCGGGCCGGTCATCCTGGTCTGCGCCTTCGGCGGGCGGCCGTCCCAGCTACAATTGCTGCTGATGAGCGCCATCGGCCTGGGCACCGCCCTGCTCTGGCGCTACCTGGGCTGGCACCACTTCATGTATGAAGGCATGCCCGGCCTGCTCGCAGGGCTTGCGGTTTACGGCCTGAGCCGGCTGGGCCCTGGTGCCGCAACGACCACCCAAAGGAGTGCTGCATGACAAGCCTGGCGCAGCGGGATCTGGCCTGCATCTGGCATCCCTGCACCCAGATGAAAGACCACGAAACCCTGCCGCTGATCGAGACGGTCCGCGGCGAAGGGGTCTGGGTGGAGGACAGCGCCGGCAAACGCTATCTCGACATCATCAGCTCCTGGTGGGTCAACCTGTTCGGCCACTCCCACCCCTACATCGTGGAAGCCCTGCATCGTCAGGCCCAGACCCTGGAGCACGTGATCTTCGCCGGACACACCCACGAGCCGGCGGTCACCCTGGCCGAACGCCTGCTGCGGCTGGCGCCGCCGGGGTTCGGCAAGGTCTTCTTCGCCGACAATGGCTCGGCCGCGGTGGAAGTGGCGCTGAAGATGAGCTTCCACTACTGGCGCAACCGTGGCCAGACCCGGCCCCGCTTCATCCATCTGTCCAATGCCTACCACGGGGAAACCCTGGGGGCGCTCAGCGTCGGCGATGTGGCCCTGTACAAGGAAACCTACGAGCCCCTGCTGCTCGACGCCATCTGCGTGCCGGGCCCTGACGACTATCTGCGGGAAGCCGGCGAAAGTCCGGCCGAGCACGCCCGGCGGCGGCTGGGTGACATGCGCAGCGCCCTGCAACAGCATGCCCACGAAGTCAGCGCGATCATCGTCGAACCGCTGATCCAGTGCGCCGGCCACATGCGCATGTACGACCCGGCCTATCTGACCGGCCTGCGCGCCCTGTGCGACGAATTCGACGTGCACCTGATCGCGGATGAGATCGCGGTGGGATTCGGCCGCACCGGCAGCCTGTTCGCCTGCGAGCAGGCGGCCATCCGTCCGGACTATCTGTGCCTGTCCAAGGGCCTCACGGCAGGCTGGCTGCCGCTGGCCGTGGTGCTGACCACCGATGCGGTCTACGAGGCCTTCTACGACGAGTATCAGACCCTGCGCGCCTTCCTGCACTCGCACTCCTACACCGGCAATCCGCTGGCCTGCGCGGTGGCCAATGCCACGCTGGACCTGTTCGAGCAGCAGGACACGATCAGGGCCAATCGCAGCCTGTCCGAGCGCATGGCGCAGGCGGCGGCGCCGCTGGCCGAGCATCCCCACGTGGCCGACATCCGGCAGCACGGCATGACCCTGGCCATCGAGATGGTGAAGGACAAGGCCAGCCGCGAGCCCTATGACTGGAAGGAGCGGCGGGGCTTGCGGGTCTACCGCCACGGCCTGGAGCGCGGCGCCCTGTTGCGCCCGCTGGGCAACGTGGTCTACTGGATGCCACCCTACGTGATCAGCGAAGGCGAAATCGACTGGATCGGCGAGGTGACCCGTGAAGGGATCGACATCGCCACCCGGGACTGAGCCCTCTTCACGGATTCTTGTCCTGCATCACGATAGACTTCGCCTTTTGTGCGCGCCGCGCCTGCAGTAGTCAATGATGTCGATAGTCAACGCGGAGCCATGGACTTGTCGCTGAAGCCGCTGTCTCTGCTGCGCAGGCGCATACCAGCAGCCCAGGGGCACGTTCGGCTGCGGCTGAAGATGGCCCTGGGAGTCCTGCTGTTCGGTGGCCTGTGGATCACCTTCAGTGACGCCTTGGGCACCGCACTGTTTCCCAGCCTGGACAGCTACGAGCGCTACCAGACGATCAAGGGTCTGCTGTTCATCGGCTGCATGGCCCTGTTCATCGATCTGATCCTGGCCCGCCACGCCCGGCGCATCGCCAGCCTGGAACGCGATGCCGCCGACCAGCTCGCCCGCCTGCGCACCGCGCTCAAGGCCTCGGGTGCGGCCATCTGGGAATTCCGCCCACTGCCCGGGCCGGGTCGGGCACCGGCCGGCCGGGTGATCGCCGGCGAAAACGGCGCCGAACTGTTCCGGCTGGACGACGACCATCAGGGCTTCGCGCTGCAGGACTGCATGGACTGGCTGGTGCCCGCCGATGCCGCCGTGGTCGAGGAACTGGCCGCCGACTGCCTGTCGGGCAAGCGGCAGCATTTCGATGTGACCGTGCGCCTGCGCCGCAGCCCGCGGTCCCTGCGACTGGTCGGACGCCCCTCCAGCCACGAACTCGCCCCCGCCCTGCGCTCCTGGATCGGCGTGGTCATCGATCTCAGCGACAGCGCGGCGCTGGCCGAACGCGCCAATCTGCTGGAGCTGCTGTTCAGCAATGCGCCGGATGCGCTGGCCGTGCTCGACCCGGCCCTGCAGATGCGCACCGCCAACACGGCCTTCCGCCGGCTGCTGGATGAAGGCCAGAGCTTGCAGGATCTGGCCACCCCCGAGGGGAAAAGCCTCAAGTCCCTGCTCGGCCAGGCGCTCGAGCAGGGCACCTGGCAAGGCCGGCTGTGCCTACCCCGGGACCCCCGCCCCCGGATCGCCCGCATGCTCGCGGTGCGGCCGCGCGGCGGCGTTGCCAGTTCCGTGGTCCTGGTCATCCAGGCGGATGCAGGCGCCGAACGGCCCACCGGCACCCCTTCCACCCGCCTGCGCCTGCCGCTGCCCTCGCGCCAGGACTTCGAGGCCCTCGTGCGGGACCAGTTGCAGCGCCCGGATGCCCACGGCGCCGTGATCGTGTTCCGCTTTGGCGGCCTGCCCGAGATCAACAGCGTTTACGGTCTGGCCAAGGGCGATGAGCTGATCCGGCAGCTCGCCGAGCGCATCGCCGCGCTCGACCCCGTGCGCAGCACCCATCTGGCAGGGGCGAAGTTCGCCCTGCTGCTGGAATGGGCGCCGCCGCCGGAGCAGCTGGATGACTGGCTGAGCGCGGCCGAGGAGAAGATCTTCCCGGTGCTCACGCTGGATCGGGAGCAATGGACGCCGAAACTGCGCATCGGCATTGCCTACGCGCGCCCCGGTCAAGGCAGCTCCGAGCTGATTCACGCGGCGGAAACGGCGGCCCGCCAGCACCGACTGTCGGCAGCCGAGCGCTACGTGATCTTCGATCCGGAACTGGCCGCCCTGGCACGCCAGGAGCTCAGCACGGTCCAGGCCATCAGCCGCGGCCTGGACGCGGGTGAGTTCGATTGCGTGTTCCAGCCCCAGATCGAGCTGGCCACCGGCCAGCTGTGCGGGGCGGAGGCCCTGCTGCGCTGGTTCAGCCCGACCGGGCTGGGCCGCCCGGACAGCTTCATCCCGCTGGCCGAAAAACATGGCCTGATGGACCAGCTGGGCGCCGCGGCGCTGCACGCCGCCCTGCGCCGGACGGCGCAATGGCGCGCCCAGGGCCTGGTCGACGGCAATTTCCGGATCAGCGTGAACCTGTCCGCCGCCCAGTTCCGCGAAGGCTGGGAGAAGCAGGTCCTGGAAGCCCTGGAGCAGGTCGGACTGCCCGGCCGTCAGCTCTGCCTGGAGATCACCGAGAGCCTGGCCATCCAGCACCTTGCCCGGGTGGTGCCCGCCCTGAAGGTACTCCGCGAACACGGGGTGCACATCTCCCTGGACGACTTCGGCACGGGCCATTCCTCACTGCTGCAATTGCGCACCTTGCCGGTGGATGAACTGAAGATCGACCGCAGCTTCGTCGAGGATCTGAGCGATTCCGGCGAGCCCTACGCGATCATTCACGCCATGCTGTCCATGGGCCAGGCCCTGCATCTGAATCTGGTCGCCGAAGGCATCGAGAGCCAGGAGCAGGCTCGCCTGCTGTCCCGCATGGGCTGCCAGATCGGCCAGGGCTACTGGCTGCGGAGGCCGATCAACGCCCGCGGATTCGAAAAGTTCTGCCGCGCCCATCTGCCCCAGGACCTGGCCAGCCGGATCCGCCGGCTGGATGGCGGAGAGCGCCTGGCCGGCTGAGCCCCCCCGGCGCGGTCTTCCGCGCCCCGGCATTGGCGCCCTGCCGACGGCAGCGCGCCGAGACCAGGATTTCGTTTCACCGCGCCCGCCGGCCCTTCAGTCGTGGGCGATGGGCCTGTCCGTGAACAGGAAATCGCGCAGCTCCTTGTCCAGCACCTTGTCCCGCCGCCGGATCCACTCCAGCACCATCGCCGCATGCTCCTTTTCCTCGTCCCGGTTGTGGGCCAGGATGGCCTTGAGTTCCGGGTCCTTGCAGGCGTCCACTCTCTGGTTGTACCAGTCCACCGCCTCCAGCTCCTCCATCAGCGAGGTGATCGCGCGGTGCATGTCGCGGGTGACGTCGCTGAGTTCCTCGATCGGTTCGTGGTAGCCCTCGTTGGCCATGGCGCTTCTCCTTGCCGATTGCTGTCGACGAATGAAGCCGAAAGCTTACCTCAGGCTCCAGCGGTACCCGCGGACTCCCGCCGCGCCCGGGGCCCGGCGGACGCCGCCAGGGCCGCGGGGGTGTTACCTTGTGCCCCATCACCTGCAGCCGGTTCATCCCGAGGTCCGTGATCGCATGCGCAAAGACTCGCCCCAGCGCGCCCGCCTGATCCTCAGCCTGGCTTGCCTGTGCCTGTTCCCCGGCCTGCTGCACGGCGCCGACCGGGTCACCGGCGCCGGCTTTGCCACCCGCTCCGAGGTGCTGGCCAGCCAGGGCATGGCGGCGACCAGTCAGCCGCTGGCCACCCAGGTCGCCCTGGACATCCTCAAGGCCGGCGGCAACGCGTTCGACGCCGCGATCGCGGCGAACGCGGTGCTGGGCCTGGTCGAGCCCACCGGCAATGGCATTGGCGGCGACCTGTTCGCCATCGTCTGGGATGCGAAAACCCGGTCCCTGCATGGCCTCAACGCCAGCGGGCGTTCACCCGCCGGCCTCAGCCTGGACACCCTGCAGCGACTGGCCCCCGATGGCATCCCGCCTTATGGCCCGCTTCCCGTCTCGGTGCCGGGCTGCGTCGATGGCTGGTTCGAACTGCACCGGCGCTTCGGCAAGCTGGACATGGCCGCCATCCTCGCTCCGGCCATCGCCTATGCCGAAAAGGGCTTCCCGGTGAGCGAACTGGTCGCCCATTACTGGCAGCTGTCGGTCAGCCGTCTGATCGACTATCCCGGCTTCCGCGAGCAGTTCACCCTGGACGGCCGGGCGCCACGCAAGGGCGAGATCTGGCGCAACCCGGCGCTGGCCGCGACCTTGCGCCAGCTGGCCCAGGGCGGACGCCATGCCTTCTACAAGGGCGACATCGCCCGCCGGATTGACGCCTACATGGCCCGGCATGGCGGTTACCTGCGCTATGCCGATCTGGCCAGCCACAGCTCGCAGTGGGTGGAGCCGGTCAGCAGCGACTATCGCGGCTACACGGTGTGGGAGCTGCCGCCCAACACCCAGGGCATCGCGGCACTGCAGATCCTCAACATCCTCGAAGGCTTTGACCTGGCCCGACACGGTTTCGGCAGCCCCGAGCACGTGCACCTGTTCGTGGAAGCCAAGAAGCTGGCCTTCGAGGACCGTGCCCGCTACTACAGCGATCCGGCCTTTGCCCGGCAGCCGGTGGCGCAGTTGATCAGCAAGGACTATGCGCGCGGTCGCCGGGCGCTGATCGACCCGCAGCGGGCCGCCCGCAGCGTGGCCGCCGGCGCCCTGGATACGGCCGGTGACACCATCTATCTGACCACCGCCGACGCGGCCGGCAACATGGTCTCGCTGATCCAGTCCAATTACCGCGGCATGGGCTCCGGCATGGCCCCGGACGGCCTCGGTTTCATTCTGCAGGACCGTGGCCAGCTGTTTTCCCTGGACCCCGCCCATGCCAACGTCTACGCGCCCGGCAAGCGCCCCTTCCACACCATCATTCCGGCCTTCATCACCCGCCATGGCCAGCCCTGGCTGAGCTTCGGCGTGATGGGCGGCGCCATGCAGCCTCAGGCCCATGCCCAGATCGTCATGAACCTGATCGATTTCGGCATGAACCTGCAGGAGGCCGGCGACGCGCCGCGCATCTATCACGAGGGTTCGAGCAGCCCCACCGGTGCCGCCGATGAGCAGTTGACTGACGGCGGCCGGGTGTTTCTGGAAACCGGCTTCGCCTACGCCACGATCCGCCGCCTGATGGAGATGGGTCACGACGTCGGCTTCGAGCACGGCCCCTATGGCGGCTATCAGGCGATCCTGCGCCAGCCCGACAATGGCGTGTATGTCGGCGCCTCCGAATCACGCAAGGATGGGCAGGCCGCCGGCTACTGAATGCAGCGCAAGAAGCGGAATGCCGACCGGTCCGGCCGGTCCTATGCTGGCCACTCCTTCGCCCGGAGTCGTCCATGTCAGCCCTGCCTCCCCCCGCTCCGAACTGCGGCCGCCCGATGCCCGTGAACACCACCGGACTGGACGCCCGGCTGTGCTGGGAAGCGGTCAGCCAGCGCCGTGCGGCCCTGGATGGCAGCTTCGTCTATGCGGTGCACAGCACCGGCATCTATTGCCGACCCTCCTGCCCCTCGCGCCGCCCCCGCCCGGACGGCCTCAGCTATTACGCGGACCCGGAACAGGCCGAAGCGGCCGGCTACCGTGCCTGCCGGCGCTGCGCGCCACGCCAGGCACCGGGGCCCGACCCGACCACCCGCACCCTCATCGATGTGTCACGCCACCTGTGGCAGCAGGCCGAAACGCCGCTGACCTTGCAGGCCCTGGCGCGCTGGTCCGGCCTCAGCGCCGGTCATCTGCAGCGCCGCTTCAAGGCCCTGTTCGGGGTCTCGCCCCGTCAGTTCCAGGCTGCGGCCCGGCTGCAGCGACTGAAATCGCGGCTGCGCGAGGGCGCCAGCGTCACCGAAGCCATGCACGCCGCCGGCTACAGCTCGGCCAGTCGCCTGCATGCCCAGACGGATGGCCGCCTGGGCATGACCCCTTCAAGCTACCGGTCCGGTGGCGCCGGCGAGACCATCCATCATGCCTGTCGCAACACGGCCCTGGGCCTGCTGATGATGGCGGCCACGCCACGCGGGATCTGCTTCGTCCAGTTCGGCGAGGATGTCCAGCAGCTGGAAAGGCAGCTGGGCGCGGAATTCCCCCGGGCCACACTGCGCCCCTCCGATGCCCGGGATTCGCCGGAACTGGACAGCTGGATCGCCGCTCTGGACGCCCATCTCAGCAGGGATGCAGCCTGCCCCGAGCTGCCGCTGGACCTGCGAGGCACCGCCTTCCAGCTCAAGGTCTGGGAATTCCTGATCCGCACCCGGGAAGGTGAGGCGCTCAGCTATACGGAACTCGCCGCCGGCATCGGTTCGCCGCGCGCGATCCGCGCCGCGGCCTCGGCCTGCGCCGCCAATCGTGTCGCCGTGCTGGTGCCCTGCCACCGGGTGCTGCGCGGCGATGGCAGCCTGGGCGGATACCGCTGGGGCCTGCAGCGCAAGCGGGTGCTGATCGATGCGGAACGCCGGCGCAGCCGTTCATAAGCGGGCTGGCGGCCGGACTGGACCTGCTGGACTGGGCGGACCTGGGCGAACAGCTGGAGCAGCGCAGCTACGCGCTGACCCCACCACTGCTGGACGCCGAGGACTGCCACCAGCTGGCCGCGCTGTACCGGCAGGATCGGGCCTTTCGCAAGACGGTGGTGAGGGCGCGCCATGGCTACGGCCGGGGCGAATACCGCTACTTCACCCGCCCCCTGCCGGACCAGGTCGCACAGCTGCGCAGCAGCCTGTACCCGCCCCTGGCCAGGATCGCCAACCAGTGGGCGGAGCGCCTGGGCGGGCCGGCCCACTGGCCCGGACGCCACCAAGAACTGCTGCAGCGATGCCGCGAAGCCGGGCAGCCGGAACCCACCCCGCTGCTGCTGCGCTACGGGCCGGGTGACTACAACTGCCTGCACCAGGACCTGTACGGACCGGTGCACTTCCCGCTGCAGGCCATCGTGCTGCTAGACCGCCCCGGCATCGATTTCGAGGGCGGCGAACTGACCCTGGTCGAACAGCGGCCGCGGCGCCAGTCGCGCTGCGAGGTGGTCCCGCTCACACAGGGCCGCATCGCCATCATTCCGGTGCGCGAACGCCCGCGCCAGGGCAGCAGGGGCAGCTACCGGGCCCAGCTGCGCCACGGCGTGAGCAGCCTGCGCTGGGGTTGCCGGCACAGCCTGGGAATTATTTTCCACGACGCCGCCTGAGGCGGAATCATGGACAGAAAATTTTGTCTGAGCGGCTCTCGCCAAGCCGACCGGACGGCCTCAGAATACACCGATGAAATTCCTGCTCCTGGCCCTTTGCGGCCTGTTGCTGCTCAGCCCGGCCACGCCGGCCGCCTCCAGCTATCCGGCGCTGCGGGATGCGCGCGAAGCCGTGCTCCAGTCCCGGCTGGAGTCCGCCATCGAGCAGCTGGGGCTGAGTCGAGCGGTACGCGACCGACGGCTGGCGATCACCGTCGTGGATCTGATCAATCCTGCTCGCCCGCGCATGGCCGGGGTCAACAGCCGGGAGATGTTCTACAGCGCCAGCCTGCCCAAGATCGCCATCCTGCTGGGGGCCTTCCAGCGCCTGCACGACGGGCAGCTGGAATACAGCGATGAACTGCGCGAGGACATGGCCGCAATGATCCGGGTCTCCTCCAATCCGGCGGCCACCCGGGTGCTGGATCAGGTCGGGCGGGACTATCTGGCGGATCTGCTGATGTCCGACCGTTACCGTCTGTATGACCGGGACATGGGCGGCGGCCTGTGGGTGGGCAAGCCCTATGGCCCGGAGCCGGCCTTTCGCCGCGAACCGCTGCAGCAGCTGTCCCACGCCGCGACCACCTTCCAGGTCGCGCGCTTCTACTATCTGCTGGAAACCGGCCGGCTGGTCTCGCCGCAGGCTTCGCGCGAGATGAAGGAAATCCTGGCCCACCCGGGTATCCGCCACAAGTTCGTCAAGGGCCTGTACCAGCGCTTCCCCGACGCCGAGATCTACCGCAAGTCCGGCACCTGGCGGGACTACCACTCGGACAGCGCCATCGTGAAGCACGACGGCAAGCACTACATCGTGGTGGCCCTGTCGCATGACCCGCGCGGCGGGGAGTGGCTGGAGCGTCTGGTGCTCAGCGTGGACCGCCTGATGCCGTCGAAGCCGCCGCCGCGCGCAGTGCCGCCTCGCGCACGGTGAGTTCGCGATAGGGTCTGGCGAGCAGCAGGACCAGGGCCATCCAGGCCAGCGCGATGAGCAGCACGAAGGGGCTGTAGGCGGCAGGCTCGGTAAGCAGCCCGCTCCACTGGGTCAGGGCCAGGATCGCCACCGCGCCGATCACCTTGAAGGCGCGGTAGCCGAACATGTCGATCCAGGCCTTGGCCTTGTAGATCAGTGCCGGCGCCACCGGCACGTAGAGCAGTTCCTTGGCCGCCCGGTTCAGCGAATAGGACAGGCCACGATCCGCCAGCTTCATGATCGCGCCGCTGGCCAGGGCCGGCGCCTGGAAGAAGGCCACGGAAGTGATCATCAGGGCCAGCGGCTGGAACAGCAATGCGCCGATGGCGCCCAGCCAGCGCAGGATCAATGGCGTCAGCAGCAGATTCACCAGCAGGGCGGCCCCGCCCAGCAAGGACAGGAACTGCGACAGGAAACGAGTCCGCCCCTCCCTCTCGGGGTACTCGGCCTGTACGTAGTGCATGAACTGATATTCCACCACCGGCTCGATGATCTGCGCCAGCAACAGCATGGCGGTGATCCCGAGCAGATAAGGATTGCGGATCCAGTCCCAGGCCCCCGAGCCGCTGTCCAGCCCTGGCGGGCGTGCCGGCGCCGGCTGCTCGGCGAACAGGCCACGCCGGGCCATCACGGCGGACAGCGCGGCAATCAGCAGGATCATGCCGGCCGCGACCAGCAGCAGGTCCAGGGTGCGCAACGGGGTCGCGGCCAGCAGCCAGGCGGCCAGCTGGCCGCCGAGCAGACCCCCGGCCAGGCCACCCGCACCGATCAGGCCGTACCAGCGCTTGCCACCGCTGGTGGCGAAGGCACTGTTGGTCAGGCTCCAGAATTGCTCGACCAGGACCACCGACAGCACATCCGCCAGCACATAGAAGGCCAGCGCGCCCGCCGGCCCCTCCAGGCCGAAGCGGAAGCCGGTGAGGAGCACGGCGAAAAGGCCGCAGGAACCGATCACGATGCGGACCCGGGCAACCCGCTCGACGAGATGCACATAGGCGGGCATCAGCAGGGCCAGCAGCGCGGCACTGGCCAGCCAGGCATAGGGCAGCTGCGCGGCGGCGAAGTGCTCCAGGAACAGCGAACGACTGGCCGGCTTGATCTGGTAGTAGGCCAGGATCACCAGACCGAAGTCGGCAAACAGGACCAGCGCCCTGGCCAGTTCCGACAGGCGGCGCTCAGTCATCGCCGCCGCGGCCTTCGGCATCCTCCAGGCGGGCCGGCGGCAGTTCCGCATCGCTGCGCGATGGCGTGGCCAGATGGCGCGCTTCCACCATTCGGTGAATGCGCAGGGCCAGGGTCTGGTGTGCCACCGCCGAATTCACCCGCAGCACATTCGACATCACGGCCACCGCGTAACGCAGGCTGGGCTGTCCGGCCGGATACTCCACCAGGGCCACCGAAGCCAGCCGGTTCTGCTTGTTGCCCATGTACTTGCGGCAGACAAAGCCGGGCTCCGGTGCGCAGGAGTACAGCGAGCCGGACTTGAAGTAGACCGCGGCCGGATGCAGCACCGGGTGCGAGGCATAGCGGATGCGCCGCTGGGTCATGTACAGCAGGCGCTTGGCCTCGTCGCTGGACCAGGCATCGACGAAACGTCCGCTCTCGATCAGGCCGAGCAGGCGGACCAGCTCGCGCGGGGTGGCGGTGCTGTTGGTCCCGCTGATCCGCGCCTTGCCGACGCCGGTGAACAGGCTGCCCTGGCGCAGGCGCTCGGGATCCAGACCGTTGCGCCGCAACGGCGGCAGCAGTGCGGCCAGCAGCAGCTGGCCGCGCTGCTGTGCATTGAGCCCCCGCAACAGCACATCGCGGGGTGCCTGCTCGGCCGGGTAGTCCCGGCCGAAGTGCTGGATCGCGGCCAGTTCCTTCATGGCCATCGAGGCCGCCGCATTGGAACTGGCCGACAGCATCCAGTCCAGATATTCCCACAGATTGCCGACATCACCCTGCTGCAGCGGGCGGGACTGCAAACGGCCGCTTGCCGCATCCGGGATGGGCACCTTGTGCTCGTCGCTGACGATGTAGTCATCCGCCACGATCCGGGTTTCGCGCAGGACCCGCTCGCGCGCCGCGATATCGTCCGGATACAGATCGGCCAGCTTCTGCAGCCAGGCCAGCACGACCAGCACCTTGCCGACACTGCCGACATTGGCCTGATAGTTCTCCTGGTGCGCGGCATAAGCGGGCCGCTGCGGGTCGCTCAGATCCAGCAGCGCGACGCCATAATTTTCCGCCTGTTCACCCAGCGCCGCTTTCAGCGCGGCGCCGAGGCGCGGGTCGGCCGTCGGCAGGTCGCTCATGCCCAGGCGCGCGGAACGCACGGCGCCACCCGCCAGCCGCGCGCCCGCCGGCAGGGTCGGACGGGCGGCCTGGGCTTCGCGGGCCAGCTCCAGGCGGCGAATGCCGGTGCGCTCGGTCTGGTCCAGCGGATAGGCCTGTACGCTGCCGAATCCCAGCAGCAGGAGGCCGCACAGCAGCGGGCTCTTCATCGCAGCGCCTCCAGCTTGATCTGGCGCCCGGCAGCGGCGCGCAGGCCTTCATCCAGCGACAGCAGGAAGGCGTTGCTGCGCGCCCGATCGCTCTGCAGGAAGGGCCGGATCTGATTCAGGTAGAGCTGGCCGTCGGCGAAGGCGAATTCCACATCGGCCGGCGCCGGCCGCCCCTGCGCGTCGGTCAGTTGCGGATAGCGCTGCGGCAGGCTGCGGGCCACGGCCAGCAGGGCTTCGATGTCGGCCGGCTGCAACAGCACCTCCGGTCCCTGGGCCGGCAGCAGGGCGCTGCCGCCGCCAGGCAGGACCTGACGGGCCCGCGGCTCGGTGGCCGAGGCCAGCAGCTCCACCTCACTGCCATCCAGGCGGATACGCAGGGATTCCGCCGCCTGTCCCTCGACCCCGCCACCAACGCCTTCATTGGTGGCCACGGTGACCCAGCCGCTGTCATTGCTGGTCAGGTCTGCCGTGATCATCACCCCGGACTTGTCCGCCGGCACGGTCCGGTGCAGCAGCACGGCGACATACAGCTGCTCCGGCTGGTCCATCAGGGCCTGACGCCAGCCATAGGCCCGCTCGGTGAAGGGCGAGGCCCAGACCCGCCGGATCGCATCCAGGATGTTGTCCACCCCGACCACATGCGGCACGGTCAGATTGAGACCGGCGCCGGTGAAGCCGGGCAGGTCCTCCACGTTGGTGTCGGAGCGCACGAACACCCCGTAGCGGCCGTCCGGACCGAAAACCCTGGCCAGGGCCGCGACCAGACTGCTGCGGAATTCGGCACTGAAGGGCCGCGCTTCGATCAGGCCGCGCAACTCGGCCAGAAAGGCGCTGGTCGCCTGCTGGCGGGCCGGCCCGTCCGCCATCGCGTGCAGGCTGCGGTAGCGCTGCTGCATCCAGTCCAGCACGCTGCCCTGCCCGCCCGGGGCCGCTGCGTCCAGCACCGCCGCGCGAAAGGCACCGAAGGGAATCGCCAGGCCCGGGGACACCTGACCAGGGTAACGCGAGGCCAGTTCCCCGAGCTTGGCCGCCTTGGGCCCGACACTGCGGCCGGAATCCTCCGCCCGCAGATCCGCCATGGGCAGGGGCTGGCGCCGCGACAGGTCCAGCCGGGCCATGTCCACCCGGATGCTCACCGCCCGCTCCGCCTGGCGCGGGAACAGCGCGTCCCATTGCGGGCCGTCCTCGGCCAGGCGGACCACCCCGGCAGGGCTGGCGGCCAGCACCATCTGCCGGCCATGGCGGCTGGCCAGCTGCTCCAGCCACTCGCTGCCGACCACCACATTGGGCACCCCCAGATTGCGCGCCAGCAGCTGCACATGGGACAGGGCGTTGCCCTCCGCCGCGGTCAGGATACCGGCCACCGCAGGCAGGTCCGCCGCCGACTCCGGTGCCAGCACGATGGCCGGGGAGCTGCGCTCACCCAGGGCGTCCAGCGGTTGCAATGGCCCGCGCGCCAGACCGGGATTCAGCGCGCGCAGGCCGCTGCTGACCGGCCTGCCGAACAGCTCATGGCGGATGCCGCTGAGCCGGTCGGCCTCGGCCACCAGGCTTTCCAGCAGTTCGCCGTAGCTCAAGGCCGGACTGCCACGCAGGCGGTCCGGGATCAGCCACTGGGCCTTGGGCTCGACCCGGGCAAAGGACCGGATCGTCTCGCCCAGATGAAACTGCAGGCGATTGCCGGCCCACACCGGCGGCCGGGCCAGCACGGCCAGGGCCTCACGGTACTCGCCCAGACGCAGATCGGACGAGCCGCGCAGCTGATCGATGGCCTCGCGCGCCTGTTCCAGCTCGCGCCCGGTCAGCAGGCCGCTGCCGTAGAGCGCGCGCAACAGCGGGCGCAGGGCGTCCAGCCGCTGCGCTGCACTCATCTGCGCGGCCGCGGCAACGATCTCGCGCCCGCTGGCGAAGGCGGCATCCTCTGCCGCCAGCGACAGGCGCATGGCCTCCAGGCGCCGCGCCGGCGCGTAGCCCGGCAGGCGCTGGCGAATCAGCGACATGGCCGCCGCGGCGACGTCCAGGCGCTGGCCTGCGGTTCCGGCCTGCTCCCAACGGGAAACGAAGCTGGCCATGGCCGGGTCCCCGCTGAGCCGCCCGAAAGCGGCCAGTTCCGCCCCCAGCGGACGGATCCGATACAGCGCATCCAGGTCCTGCGCCAGCTTCTCCATCTCGGCGGCGATGGCCGGCGCCGGGCTGGTCGCGGCGGCGTAATCGCGCACCGCCCGGGCATCCGCCGCATCCGGATGGGAATGGATCTTGTTGCGCAGACGGGCGAAGCCGGCCTCGCGCTCCGCCAGCTGGGAGGCCAGCGCGCGGATGCCGTCCAGCAGATTGCCACCACGCCCGAGATCCAGGCGCCTGACTGCTTCCCGGGCCAGCAGGAAATCCTGGTCGAGGCTGGCCGGCTCGCGCAGCAGCGCCTGCAGGATGCGACTGGCCGCCGCGGTATCCGCCTCGATCTGGAAGGCCCCGCGAGCGAAACGGGCCTTGCGGAAAATCCAGCCATCGTCCAGCGCCACCAGATGCTGTTCCACCAGCAGGGCCTTGAGTCGCCGCCCCCCCTCGGCCAGGGCGTCCTGCGGACTGATCTCGGCCAGCACATTGGCCATGGGGATACCGGCCGTGCGCAAGGCCTCGGCCTGCGCACCCCGCAGACCATGCTGGCGACCGCCACCATGCGGTCGACAGGCGTAGGGCTTGGGGGGCAGCACGCTGCCATCCTGACAGAACCAGCGGACCGATTCGAAGGGCCCCAGGTGCTGCTGCTTCATCTGCTCCACTTGCCGCGAGCCCTGCGGGTCCCGGGCATTGCCGGGGGCGGGCGCGCTGTGGGCAGGGAACGAACAGGCCAGGAGCAGCAGGAGCGCATGGCGGTACGGCATGGGTAATTCCAGTCCCAGATTGGCAAATCGATGCACCGCCAGCATAGCGCATGGCCAGGGCCGCATTGCTTCGGAGCACCACCGACCCGGACAATAGCGAAGAGATTCGCCCTGCCCGCCCCATGTCCGCTGCCGAAACACCAAGCACCAAGTCCGTCGCCGAGCCCTTCCCGGCCCACCTGCGCCCGCTGTACCACAACGGGATCTTCAGCCAGGCCATGGATTCGCTCACCACCGGCGCGATCCTGGTCGGCCTGGCGCTGGAACTGGGTGCCTCCAATCTGATCATCGGCCTGATCGGCGCGATCCCCTTCCTGAGCAATCTGTTCCAGCTGCCGGCCATCTACCTGGTGGATCACTTCCAGGATCGCAAGCGCATCGTGCTGATCAGCTCGGTGATCGGGCGCAGCATGCTGCTGCTGGTGGCGCTGGTGCCCATCCTGCACCCCTCTTCGGCGGCGCTGGCCGTGGTGCTCAGCGCGGTGACCCTGCGCTACTGCTTCGGCGCCATCACCGCCTGCGCCTGGAACTCCTGGCTGCGTGACATCATTCCTGCACCCATGCTGGGGCGCTTTCTTGGCTTCCGTCTGTACCTGATGAGCCTGGCCGCGGTCGGTGTCGGCCTGGGCGCCGCGGCGCTGATCGACTTCTGGAAAGGGCGGCCGGCGCATCTGTATGTCTACACCGCCCTGTACGTGCTGGGCAGCATCAGCGGCCTGGCCGGCGCCTACTACGCCAGCAAGGTGCCGAATGCGCCGATCGAGAGCCGGGAGACCCGGGCGATGAACCGCAGCCTGCGCCTGGACCGTCTGCTCAGTCCCTTCCATCACCGCAATTTCCGGCGCCTGATGAGCTTCATGTGCTCATGGAACTTCGCCGCCAACATGGCGACCCCCTTCTTCGTCGCCTACATGCTGACCAAGCTGGGCTACGAGCTCACCTTCGTGATCATGCTGACCCTGTTCAGCCAGGCCGTCACCGCCGCGTCATTGCGCCTGTGGGGGCGCTACGCCGACCGCTTCAGCCACAAGGCGGTGATGGGCACCTGCGGCGGCCTGTTCGTCGCCTGCCTGCTGGGCTGGACCTTCACCAGCTTTCCGGAGCGCCACGCCTACACCACGCCGCTGCTGTTCCTGCTGCATGCGCTGATGGGTCTGGCCACCGCCGGCATCAACCTGACCACCAGCAGCCTGGCCTTCAAGCTGTCACCCCAGCGCGAGGCCACCTCCTTCCTGGCGGTCAACACCATGGTCAACTCCCTGGCGGCGGGCACCGCGCCGCTGATCGGCGGCCTGTTCGCCGACTTTTTCGCCGAACGCCAGCTCAGCCTGGTCATCCGCTGGCAGTCCAGCAGCGGCACCCTGGACGTGAACACCCTGCACATCGGGCACTGGGACTTCTTCTTCCTGATCTCCTTCTTCGTCGGCCTGTTCGCCCTCAATCGCCTGAGCCTGGTGGAAGAACCGGGGCACCGGCCACAGGACGAAATGCTGCGCGAACTGATGACCGACACCGGCCAGGCCCTGCGCAGCGCCACCAGCGTGGACGGCCTGCGCGATGCTGTCACCGCGCCCCTGATCGTGGCCTTCAATCTGTTCAAGCCCAGCCCCAGGCCGACCCCGTCTGCCGCCCCATCGGCGCCCCCCCAGCCACCGGCCTGAGCCGGGCCGCTGCGGTGCCTCGCGACGGGAGTCCGGCCGGGCGCCGCGTGACCTCCGCCGATGCGGCATCCCGCCGAACGGAGACTTTCATACAGCTGTCACAAGCGTTTGATGAAATGTCCCGTTTCACACAAGCGCCCACCATGTCCCTTCCTGCCTCATCCGCCCACTCCCGCCGTGCCGTGCTGCGCATGCTGTTCATGAGCGGCAGCGCCGCCGCCTCGCTGCCCCTGCTCAGCGCCTGCAACAATCACGCGCGCCTCTCGCTGCAGCCTGACGGCCCGACGCCGACCCCCGATGGGGGCGAGTTGAACCTGGCGCCGGGTCCGCTCAGTCAGATCGGTCCGCTGGTGGATTCGGGCCTGGACGGCATCGCGATCCCGGAGGGCTTCGGGCTGCGCGCGGTGGCGCGCAGCGGCACGCCGCCGGCCCTGGGCAGCCTGTATCCCTGGCATGTGTTTCCCGACGGCGGGGCCTGCTTTGCCCGGGACAATGGGGGCTGGATCTACACCTCCAACAGCGAGGTGCCCGGCGGCGCCGGCGGCTGCGGCGCCCTGGCCTTCGACCCCGACGGCAGCGTGGTCGACGCCTACCCCATCCTGAGCAATACCAGCAGCAACTGCGCCGGCGGCGCGACCCCCTGGAACAGCTGGCTGTCCTGCGAGGAAACCGGCAACGGGCAGGTCTGGGAGACCGACCCTTACGGCGCTGTCGGTGCGGTGGCCAAGCCTGCGCTGGGCCTGTTCTCGCACGAGGCGGCCGCCGTGGACCTGGCCCATCGCACGGTCTATCTCACCGAAGACAGCGGCGACGGCCGCTTCTACCGCTGGGTCGCCGATGCCGGCGACTATTCGGATTCCGAACAGCGACTGGCCCTGGAAAATGGCCGCCTGCAGGTCCTGAACCTGGCTGGCCTGGAGAACGGCGGCTATGCACAAGACGCCGCCGAAGTGCGTCAGTTGCGCGCGGCCCGCTGGTTGGATGCCATCCGCCCCGACGAGCCCCAGGGCACGGTGAGGGCGGAGCTTGCGGCGGCCGCAGCGCCGGTGCCGGGCACCCGCTTCGCCGGCGGCGAAGGTCTGTGGTTCCACGAACTGCCACCGGCCCTGCGCTCGATTCCTCCCGGCGGCAGCCGCCCCAGCCGCGGGCTCGTGTTCTGGACCACCAAGGGCGACAACCGGGTCTGGGCCCTGGATATCGAGAATCAGCTGGTGGAACTGATCTTCGACAACGAGCAGATCACGCCCGGCTTCTCGGATGTGGACAACCTCACCGTCAGCCCGGCCGGCGACATCCTGGTGTCCGAGGACCTCACCGAATCCGGCCGCGGCATCCGCATCATGGTGGTGGTGCCGAATCAGCCCGCCGTGGTGCTGGTGGACTGCTATCACCCGGGCTCGGAAATCTGCGGCCCGGCCTTTTCCCCGGATGGCAGTCGCCTGTACTTCAGCTCACAGCGCGGACCGGCCACCCCGATGCCGACGCCGGAACTGCTGGAAGGCCTGCCCGGCACCGGGCTGGGCGCCACCTACGAACTGCTGATCCCGGAAGCGTTCCGGGCCTGAAGCCGGGCTGGTCGCGACATCCGCGGGCCTGCCTTCGGGCAGGCCCGCGACGTTTTCAGTGCTTGTGCAGGCCGGGCAGCGAGGCTTTGGCACGCTTGAGCAGGGGCAGGCCGAACAGGCCGCCGCTGTCACAGCTCTGAACCCCGGGCGGGGTCCAGCTGCCGTCGCCATCGGCATCAACGAAGATCGGATTGCTGACCGCCAGAGCCACGGTGCCGATGTCATCGGTGCTGCGGCTGCGCAGGTCGCCGTCGCCGTCCTCGAAATCATTCGGCACCACCGGCCACAGCGGACGGGAGATGCCATCGCGGCCCTGCACCAGCACGACGAACCAGTAATCGTTGCCGGGGCTGGGCAGGCTCAGGGCCACATCGGACTGCAGCCGGCTGTAATCCACCCCGTTGACCGTCGCGGCGACCACCGCATCCCGGCTGAAATCGCCCTCATCCAGCTCCACGCTCAGGGCCGGGTCGCACAGCCCGTAACGCGGCGGCGAACTGGGCTGGCCGAAATCATCGGTGTGGCGCTGGGTCGCGCCATTGATGAACACCGCCACCTGGTCGTACTCCGCCCAGGGCGCGGACTGGATCTCGACCGACAGATCCAGCGCCTCGTCCACCGCACCCAGCGGCAGGGGCGCTGCCTTGCTGCCGTAGGCATCGGTCTGTTCCAGGCCACCGACCAGGCCGGCCCCGGTCTGCGCCTTGATCTCGACGAACAGCGCGTTGCTGCCGACGCTGTAGCCGCCGATGATCGCATCCGCGACCGCATGCGGGTCGGCGCGCAGCAGGGCGGGGTCGGGTCGACCGCTGGCAGCCATCACGCTGGGCACCGACATCTGGTTGCGGGTGGACAGCGAGGTCAGGCGCCGGTCATGGGTGTCCGAATTGGACACGAAGGTCTTGAGAATGCCCTGGTTCAGCATGTTGAACCAGTCGCCCATGTTCTCGCCCAGGAAGTGCTCGAACTGATGCACCCGGCCGTCCACGCCGATCCACAGCTCCAGGCTGTCGAAGCCGTCGCTGAACAGATTGCCCGCGTTCGGATCCAGCCGCTTGGCGCTCGGGTCCTTGGCCGAGGCCGGCGGGGTCTGACCGGTGTCGATCTCCAGGCCGACCGCGCCGAAATGCGATTCCACATGATTGATCTGCACCACCACGTCGCGCCCGGCCTGCCGCGGCTCGTTCTTGGCATCGGCGAAGATTTCCGCCGGTGTCATCGAATAGTTCTGCTGCGACGGGAAATCGGTGCCCGGCGCCTCGGGCCGGCCCCAGTCCACCGAACCACGGGAAATCTTGGGGTCGCCGCTCTGCGAGGGCTCATCCAGCTGCGCCGCCGTGGTGTCGATCGCGACCGGCCAGGCATTGAAATGCCCGTAGTCGAAGGTGGTGATCTCGGCGCTGGGCGCGCTGGCCAGCAGATGACCCACCCCCATCTCGGCGATGACCGGCTCGAAGTCGACCCGCATGCCGTGATCAGACGGGGTGAAGAAATCCATGTCCTCGGCCAGATAGGTGGCCACCCTCTCGCGGTTGGTCACCTCGGAGTCCGGGCTGTTCTGCGAGTGCACGTGGAAGTCACCGAACACGTAGCCGGTCGTATCCAGCACCTGCACCACCCGGGCATTCACGTTGGTCAGCGCACCGGCGGTGATCTCCACGTCCTGCACGAACTCGCTGTAGCGCGGGCCGCGCGAGACGGACAGCTGGTAGCTGCCCGGCTCGATCACCAGTTCACCGGTATCACCGACGCTGACGCCGCCAGCACCGCCATCGCGGACCGCGAACTCGGAGAGCACCACGCCGGGCGGCAATTTGTCCGCAGCCATGTCGCCGAAGATGCCGGAATTCACCGTCAGCACGCCGCCCAGCACCGATTCGCTGTTCTGCGGCTCACCGGCATCCGGGCTGCTGTCCGTGCCGATCAGCTGCACCTTGGCCGCCACCGGCTGGCCGCTGCCATCGACCACTCGCACCCGCAGGCGGGCCGGCGCCGGCACGCTGAAGTCCTGCACGGTGTCGGCGTCCGCGCTGATCGTCACCGACACGGTGGACGGCTCGCCCGCGCCCCGCCCGGGCGCATTCAGGCGCAGCTCGTAGCTGCCCGGCGGCAGACGGCCGGAAAAACGGCCCTGCGCATCGGTGCGGAAATGATTCGCGACAATGGTGTCGGGCCCGCGCAGCAGGGATGGCAGCGGCAGCGCGTCCGTCAGGCCCGGAATGCCGGCCGGCAGGGCTTC
>JBFJTN010000018.1:0-30345 GCA_041625325.1 Oceanococcus sp.
GCTGTTCGACGCGGGCGGCCAGGCTGGAACGCTCACGCTCCACGGTGGCATTGGCCTGGCTCAGCTGCTGGGCGTAGCGCTTCAGATTGCGTTCGGCCGCATGGCGTTCCGATACATCCATGGCGACGACCACGCGCAGGCGGCTCCCGTCCTGTCGCAGAGAGTTGGAAGTGATATCGACGAAGATCAGGCGGCCGTCCTTGCGCCGATGACGGATGTTGCTCAGTTTGACCAGGCCACGATTGTTCACGGAAAGGCTTTCGGTCACGCGGGGCATGTCCTTCGGGGGCCGGATATCCGCCAGGTTCATGCTCAGGAATTCCTCCCGGCTGTAACCGTATTGCCGCAGGGCGGCTTCATTCACGGACTTGAAGGCCAGCGTGTCCTCGTCGAATGTCCACATGGCCATGGGGCTGCTTTCGAACAGCTCGCGGTAGCGTTCCTCGCTGATCTGCAGCGCCGCCGTGCGCTGACGCACCTTGTTTTCCAGTTCGGCATTGAGCCGTTCGATGGCCAGGCGCGCCTCGCGTTCGGCGGTGATGTCGCGCGAGACCGCGAGCAGACGAGCGATCCGGCCGTCGGCGTCAGCGATGGGGGTGACCATGACATCCCACCATTTCTCGATGCCGAGCATGGTCTTGGCGCAGCCGGAAAAATGCCCCGTGCCACCGGCAGCGGCTGCGGAGACCGCGGTGCTCAGGGCCTGCTGGTCCTCGGGCCGATGCCAGAACGACTTCCAGGCCTGACCGGCGATGTCGGAGAGCGATTCGATATGCATCAGCCGCCGGCCGTTTGCGTGCATGTCGAGAATCCTGCCGTCCAGGCTGATGATCTTGAGACAGTCCTGGCTGCTGTCGACGATGCTCTGGTTGTAATGCAGGCTCTCGGTCAGCTTGTTCTGCGCCGTCTTGAGTGCCGTGATGTCCTGTGTCGTGCCCAGAATACGTCCCACCTGGCCATCGTCGTCACGAACCAGGTCATAGCGGGCGATGACATGGCAGGTCGAGCCGTCCGGGCGCTGCAGCCGGAACTCCATGCTTTGCTGGGAGCCCTTGCCCAGGTCCTGTTCGATGCGACGGAATCCATGCATGACGCGCAGCATGTCGGAAGGGTGCACATAGCGACGGATCCAGGCGCGGGCCGATTGACAGTAGCCGCCGCCCGCCTCGGCCGTGGTGCCCAGCATGCGGAACAGGCCGTCGTCCACATGCAGCCGGTCCCGGGCCGGTTCCAGTTCCCAGTGGATCAACTGGGCGAGGTCCATGGCGGTGTCCAGCTTGCGCCTCTGCTCCACGAGCTGCGCCGTTTTCGCGACCACCTCGGTTTCCACGGCCAGCTTCTGGCTGGCGCTGGCCATCACGAACAGCACGATCAGGACACTGCCGACCAGGGCGCCGATCAAGTAGATCCGTGTGGTCGAGCTGGCGCCGGCATGCCATTGACCAGCGGCGGGGAAGGCCGTCCAGGTCCATTGCCGGCCGTACATTTCGAAGCTCTCCTGCCAGGCCGGCTCAGCGAATTGAGCATCCCGCGAGCCGGTCCGGAACAGCGCGGTGTCGCCATCCCGTGCGATGGCGGCAAAGCCCTGGCTGGCTGCAGTGCGACGCAGGCTGGCCATCGTCTCGTCCAGATCGATCATCGCCACCACGAAACCGGACAGGGCGCCACCCTGCTGGCGGGCAACGTCCGGTCCGGCGGGCGCGAGCCGCGAGAACACGGGCTGGACCAGGGCCACCCAGGACGACTGACCGGCAATGTCCAGACGCGGAGACAGCAGGCTGAGTCCGCTCTCCCGGACTGCCTGCAGGGTGCCGCTCAGCGCACCCGATTCGATGCTGGCGAGCAGATCGCGGCGTGTCGCGGGGAAGAGCTCCCTCACTCCTGCGGCAGCGGAAGTGCCCGGGCTGCCCGGGCGGGAGACATCCAGCCAGAGCACCAGATTGGCCTGTCGGCCCGTTTCCCTAGCGCCATTGGCGAAGAGTGCAAACTCCTCCGTTGTCACGTTCTTGCTGGCTTCGATGAAATGGGCGACCTGGCGGGCGGTATCCAGGCGTGTGCGAATCTCCTGCAAGGCCAGATCAATCTTCAGCTCGGCCTGGTGCGCCGCCTGTTCCAGAACGCGTGCGCGCTCGATCTGCTGAAACCAGATGATGCCGGCGGCGATCAGGGTCGCGGCGCCAAGCAAGGGTGTCGCGATCTGGGCGCGCAAGCCCTTCCAGCGAACCCGTCCCGGTGCGGTGACCAGGAAACAGCTTGGCGCGAAAAGCAGCACGCCAATCGCATCGCCGACCCAGTGCGTGAGCCAGATGGAAAAGAGGTGGCTGGTCGGGGCTTGCTGCCGGACCTGGATCCAGATGATCGCGAGCGTCGCCGCAATGGTGGTGCCCAGCACCCCGTAAAGGGCCATGCGCAGCATCCGGGACACCCGGCCGTCGAGGGTGTCGGGCCGCAGCGGGTTGATGATATGGGCTATCGCCAGCGCCTGCAGGGCCGGGCCGGTCGCTGAGACGAGATTCCAGTACAGCGCGGGCGGTTGAAGGCCGGAGCGGGCGTCCAGGCTGACCAGGAACAGGAAGTGACCGAGGTAGACCGCAGGCCAGAGTCGCGGGCCGTAAGCCATCAGCCCGGCGACGGCGACACCGGCGGCGGGCCAGATCGCGGTGGCATGATGGGTGGATGGCAGGTAGCGAACGGTGAGATAGGCCGCGGCGGCGTAGGCCAGGGTCACCAGCAGGCCTGCCTGCAGGTGCGCCCGCAGACCGCGGGGCATCAATTCCGGATGACGTGGGTCCCAGCTCATCGATTGGCCTCCCTGACAAAGTGCAGGAACTCGCCGGGCGGCATCGGCCTGCCCATGAGATGACCCTGGATCTCGTCGCAGCCCAGCTGCTTCAGCAGCGCCCACTCCGCCTCTGACTCCACGCCTTCGGCCACCGTGCGAATGCCCAGATTGCGGGCCATGTCGATGCTGGAGGCGATGATCGTGCGGGAATCGGAACGCGCCAGCATCTGGCTGACAAAGCTGCGGTCGATCTTCAGCTCGGTGAAGGCAATCCGTGAGAGTTGCTCCAGGCTGGAATATCCCGTGCCGAAGTCGTCGATCGACAGCTCGAAGCCGCGCATCCGCAGGCGCGCCAGATTCTCCAGAATCGGACCGATGTCGGTCGCGGCTGCGGTCTCGGTGACTTCAAGCACCAGCTTGGAAGGGTGAAGATCGGCGCTGTCGGCGATCTCGCTGACGCGATCCGCCAGATGGATATCTTCCTGCAGCAGGCGCTGGGACAGGTTGACCGAAACGCTCAGCTCATGCCCGTGTTCCCGCCACTCGCGGCAGGCGCCGGCCGCCTGCCGCAGGATGGCGTCGGTGATCTCTCCGATATTGCCGCTGCGTTCCAGCTGGCCGATGAAATACGGATAGGGTGGCAGCACGCCGAAACGCGGATGGCGCCATCGCGCCAGCGCTTCGGCCGAGACGATACGCCCGCTGCTGGCGCAGGCCTTGGGCTGAAAATGTGCTTCGAACTCGTCATTGCGCGCGGCGGCCAGGATCTCATCCAGGCCCGGCTCGGGGCCTCGGGGGTGCGAGGCGGGTGCGCCGCTGCGCTCGGTTCCGAGCTGTTCCAGGAGCGGGGCCAGCGCCGCAGCCGAGACCGGTTTCTGCAGCGCGCCCAGTGGCTCGACGCCATAGGCCTGGCACATGGCCAAGGCGGAACCGAGCAGACTGGTCTCGCAGCCGCTGAGCAGCAGCAGTCGGGCGCGCCCGGCGATCGGGCCCAGATGGCGGATGAAGGCCAGACCGTCCATCACCGGCATGTCCAGGTCGCAGACAATCAGATCGAATCCCCCCGGCTCGGCGGCAATCAGATCCAGCGCCTGGCGGCCGTCAGCAGCTTCGAGCACATCCATCTTCAAGGTCTTTCTCAGCGTACGGCCGATCACGTGTCGCTGGAATGCGTCGTCATCGATGAGCAGCACGCGCAGAGGGCCTGGCGCCGGCATCAGGGGGTCGCAGGACATGTCCATCGTCGGTTGGGTCTGAGGGATCACTGGCTCACTCCGCTGTTGGCCTGATTGCTGGCCGACAGTTGGCGCAGCAGCTCAAGTGCCTGAGGCAGTTCGCGGCACTTGGGGAAGAAATGGATCGTGTTGCCCGGGCGCTCGTGCCGGACCAGCTGTGCGCAGTCTGCGGGGCCCAGCACGATCACCATGCACTCGCTGCACAAGTGCAGCTCACCTATCAGCGTGGGCGCGGCCCCGCCTGGCAGGAACATGTCCAGGAGCAGGGCGTCGAAAGGCGACTCCTGCAGGCGGGCACGCAGCGTCGCCGCGTCCTGCACCGGGGGGCAGATCGCCACCCCCGGAATGGACTGCAGCATGCGATTCAGCCTCTCGGCGATCATCTGAGAGCCATCCGCGACAAGAACGCGGAGCGGGGCAAGGTCGGTGGAGGAATTCATGCTGCAAAACGATACGCAGCACAAGCTGAGGAGAGTATCGCGGAGCTCACCATGGGCGCCTCACCGATGACGTGAGAGCCCTGTCACGAAAATCGTGACAATCAGTTGCTCAGACCATGCTCCAGGACGTAGCGGACGGCTTCCGCGTCGGTTTTCAGGCCCAGTTTTTCGCGAATTCTGCGCCGGTAGGTCGCGATCGTATTGACACTCAGGCACAGCTCCTGCGCCATGGATCGGGTATTGGCTCCAGCCGCGATCAGCTTGAGGACCTGCAGTTCACGCTCGGACAGCTGGTCGTGCAGCAGACCTTGCTGGCCCGGCGAGGCTGCTGCGGATGCCAGCTGCTCGGCCACGACCGGACTGACATAGCGACGCCCGGCAGCCACCTGTCGCACAGCCGTCACGATCTCTTCCGATGCCGCGCGCTTGGAGACGAAACCGGCGCCGCCGGCGCGGAATACCCGCAATGCAATGTCGCGCTCAGGCATGAAGCTGAGAATCAGCACCGGAAGACCCGGCTGCACGGCCAGCAGCTGACCGATGACGTCCACCCCGCTGCGGCCCGGCATGTTGAAATCGAGAATCGCCACATCGATGTCATGCCTGCGCACCGCGGCCACCGCTTCCGCTCCGTCGCACACGGCATCGACAAGCTGGAGATCGGGCTCGCGATGAAACACCTTGCGCAGACCTTCCCGGATCAACTCGTGATCATCGGCAACGAGAATCCTGATCACGGCGCTGGCCTCCGGCGCCGGGCTGTCCGCAGCTCCAGTTCCACCCTCACGCCGTGGCCGGCTTCGCTGAAAAACCGCAGCTTCGCCCCGATACTGGCCGCTCTTTCGCGCATGCCAAGAACGCCCAGGGACAGGCTCGCATTGTCGGCAGGGTCGCGCTCGAAGCCCTGGCCGTTGTCCTCAATGCAGATGCGCAGATGGTCCCCGGGGGCCTCGATCAAAACGCTGACCTGACTCGCCTGTGCGTGGCGTACCACATTGGTCAGCGATTCCTGGACGATGCGAAATACCGCCGTGGTCTGGTCATCCGTCAGTCGCGGCATGTGCTCGGGCGCCTGCAACCGGCCCTGCAGGCCGGTGCGCGATTCCAGATCCTTCATCAGCCAGTCTATGGCGGGGGCCAGTCCCAGGGCATCGAGCACGTCCGGGCGCAGCTCCTGGGCGATCCTGCGCACCGCGTCCATGGTGGTGTCAACCAGGTTCTTGATCGACTGCATTTCCCGCGTCAAAGCCTCGGCCTGGTCCGCCGGACGGTCCCTGGTCAGGTCCTGGCCCAGCATGTCCAGGTCCATCTTCAGGGCGGTCAGCCGCTGACCCAGATCGTCATGGATTTCCCGCGAGATGCGGGTGCGCTCCTGCTCGCGGATCGATTGCAGCCGGCTGGCCAGCGCATGCAGCGCGCTTTCCGCCTCGACCACTTCGGTCACATCACGGCCCACCGCGATCACCCTGTCACCTTCGCGCCAGCTGACCGCGCTCCATCGGATGATGCGCCAGCGTTCCCGGGCGTCGCGCATGCGCAGGTCGATGTAAAGTGCGTCGCGCACGGCGCCACGGGCCATCGCGTCCAGCGCCCCCTCGGCCTTGCGCTGATCGGCCGAATCGACCAGATCGGTCAGGCGCGCGCCCAGCAGCTGGCCGGGCTCGAGACCCAGCACCTGCTGGCAGGCGGGATTGATCCGGTGGATCAGCCCATCGTGGCCCGCAATCACGAACATGTCGGCCGACAACTCGAAGAAGCGGTCGCGCTCCTGTTCGGCCAGCTTGGCGGGACTGGCGTTCTGCGCGACGACGATGCCGCGCATATTCGGGTCTTTGCCACCCAGCACCGGGACAAGACCGAAGCGAACCCAGCGGGTTTTCTGATCGGCGCTTCGCAGACGGAACTCCCTCAACCATCCGCTGGTCGTCGAATCCAGGGCGTCCATGAGTCCCGCACTCAGTTCGGCCGCGTCATCCTGGCTGACCAGATCCGCGACTCGGCGGTTGCGGCAGGACGCCAGGTCGGCGCCGACGATCTCAAGAAAGGCGCGATTGCAGCGCTGCAGCTGGGTGGCGCTGTCGACTGCCGCAAGCCCCACTGCCGCATTCTCGAACAGCGTGTGAAGCTGGATTTCCGCATCCCGAAGCCGATCCAGGGTGGCCTGAAGGACGCGGGAGCGGTCGCGCACCTGATCCTCCAGTGCGCGATTCGATTCGGTCAGGCGATCCTGCGCATCGCGGCGCAGGGCGGCCTCGCCGGCCGCCAGCTGCAGCGCCCGACGCAACTCCAGCTGCTGCATGACCTGACGTGCCAGAATTTCCAGCGCGATGCGCTGCTGGGGTTCGAGCTCGCGGCGTCGACGGTCGATCACGCAGAGGGTGCCCAGCGCATGCCCGTCGGTGGTGATCAGCGGCACGCCCGCATAGAAGCGTATGCCCGGTTCCCCGGTAACCAGAGGATTGTCACGAAACCGGGGGTCGGCGCAGGCGTCGGTGACTTCCAGCAAATCCTGGTCACGGATCGCGAAATTGCAGAACGCCTGCTCGCGAGGCGTCTGTTCCACATCCAGCCCGATGCGACTCTTGAACCACTGACGCGTTTCGTCCAGCAGGGAAACCAGCGCGATGGGGGTCTGGCAGATCCGCGCTGCCAGCGTCGCCAGCTCGTCGTACTCGACCTCCGGCGGGGAATCGAGAATGCCGTAGCGTTGCAGCGCGGCAAGACGGGCAGGTTCGCTGCTGTGTGTTGTCTTGTGTGTGGCTGGTCGCTCCTGCGTCACCATTTTATTGTCTGGGAACGGATCCCATCGTCGTCTCCCGCGCCTCATTTGGACGTGCGTCGAGTTATAGCAACTCGAGCTCCTGGCGTCGACCGCCGGGATGAGCGCCTTCATCACGGACCACCGTTTGGTGGTTCATCGGCGCGGGGCAGCGGTCGACATTGCGCTGCGCCCGGCAGATGCGGAAAGTGAGCATGCACACCAGTGTCCGAGGAGCCGGATATGAAGTCATCGAAAATCGCGCTGCCGCCGCTTGTTTCACACGAAGAATGGCAAGCCGCCAACGCCGAGCAGATCGCGCGTGAAAAGGCCCACACCCGGGCCCGTGATGCGCTGAACGCACAGCGCCGCCGGCTGCCCATGTACCGCATCGACAAGCCCTACCTGTTTCAGGGGCCTGACGGTGCGGCCAGCCTCGGCGATCTGTTCGACGGCTGCCGGCAGCTCGTGATCTATCACTTCATGTTCGGGCCCAGCGCCAGCCAGGGTTGCGACGGCTGCTCGATGATCGTGGACAACATGGGGCACCCGGCGCATCTGCGGGCCCGGGACATTCATCGGGTGCTGGTATCACGCGCGCCGCTGGAGAAAATCGAAGCGTTCCGCCAGCGCATGGGCTGGCAGCTGCCCTGGTACTCCTCCGCCGGCTCGGACTTCAATGCCGATTTCGGTGTCGGCCCGGCGCAGCCGCAAACCGATCAGGCGCAGGATGGCGAGAGCTTCGGCGTCAGCGTGCTGCTGCGTGATGCGCAGGGGGCCATATACCGCAGCTACTTCACCCATCGCCGCGGCGTCGAGTACCTGGGCAGCAGCTTCAGCTACATGGACCTGTGCCCCTATGGCCGGCAGGAGGATTGGGAGGCGTCACCGGCCGGCTGGCCGCAGGGGCCACGTTACGGCTGGTGGCGGCATCATGATTGCTATGGCGAGTAGGTCACGCATGCCGTGAACGGGTCGAGCTTGTTGGCAGGGAACGGGCAGGCCAGCCCGATGGGCGGTGTCACCGCGAATATGAAAAACGGCGGGCCTCGGCGGCCCGCCGCCTTTGCTCCCCCTACTGGCTGACCCCAGTTTCCAGATACTGGCCCACGGCGGTCAGCACGGCTTCCCATTCCTTGGGTGCGATGCTGTCCACCGGATCGTTGCCGAAGCGCACGCCGACCATGTTCAGGCCCGGTGCCACGCTGACCCGCTGATGACCGTAGCCGGCGGCGGTGTAGTTGCCGGAATCCTCGCCGCCCCAGTGCGGCCACATGTAGCCGCGCGGGCCGCCGCCGGTTTCCTTGTCGTAGTTGTGGGAAGCGGCCACCCAGGCGGCGGGCACGATCTGCTTGCCGTCCACGCTGCGGCCGCCATTGCGGAACAGCTCGCCGAAGCGGGCCATGTCGCGGGTGGTGGCGAACAGGCCCATGGAGGCGAAGGTGTTGCCCAGACGGTCGGTCATGACCAGCGCATCATCCTGCATGCCGGCGGGACGCCAGATCTTTTCCGACAGGATTTCCCAGTAGGGCCGCTGGTAGACCTTCTCCAGCAGCCAGGCGAGCATCTGCGCATCGCCGCTGTTGTAGCGGTAGTACTCGCCGGTGGGCGAGACCCGGGTCAGGCGCAGCAGGTAGTCGTCGCGGGTCATGCCGTAAACGCCATTGCTGTGGAAGTCCGCGCCCATCAGGATCAGCTGCTCCGGCTGATGCACCGGCACGTCCACCCAGTAGGTGCCGGATTCCATCTGCAGGATGTCCTCGACACTGACCCCGTCCCACACGGTGCCTTCGGCCTCGGGAATGTAGCGGGTGATCGGGTCATGGATGGATTCCACCAGACCCTCGGCGACGGCAATGCCGACCAGCGAGGTGGTCACGGACTTGGTCACCGACCACATCTGGTGGCGGGTTTTCGGATTGAAGCCGTTCTCGTAATCCTCGTAGATGAAGCGACCCTTGTGCATGAAGGCGATGGCATTGGTCGAGCCGCTCTTCATGTACTGCTCCAGGGTGCGGGTACGGCCGTTGATCTGGTAGGTCAGCTGGCTCAGATCCACCCGCGCCTGGGGCAGGTCGGCGGCTTCGGAATTGGCGCGCACTACCTGGGTCGGCAGGATCACGATCACGATGGTCGCATCCAGCGGCAGCAGCAGGATGGCGAATTCGCCATCCATGCCGTCTTCGAACATGCGCTGCGGCTGGCCGCTGATCAGCAGGTTGGCGCGGGCCTCCAGCAGGTCGACCAGCGGGCCGACCCCCGGGGTGAATTCATCCGGGGTCGGGTAATAGCGACCCACATGCATGGCGACGATATCGCCCAGGCCGTCCGGCAGGGTCTGAAGCGCGGTGAGCAGCTGGTCCGGATCATTGGGCAGGGAGTAGAGCACGCTGCGCTCGGCGATGTGGGCCAGTTCCTCGATCAGGATCTGCTCCTCGTTCGGCGGATCGGCCGTGGCGCCGTCCGCGTCACGGGCGGCGGTGCTTTCGGAGACACCGCCCTGGCAGGCGGCAAACAGCGTGGCGGCAAGCACGGCGGCCGGCAGGCGCAGCGCGAGAGATAACTTCATGGATCCCGACTCCTCGTCTTTGTTATGCAGTTGCTAGACGAAGGATCGGGCTCAATCGTTCCCTGTGCCCAAGCCTTCAGCCCGGTCCTCCGTGCTTGGCTCGGCCCGGCCGGATCGGCTATGTTCGTGACTGCCAGTCAGGCTGGGGGCGGACACGCACGGTGCTGTGGTCGTGGCCTTGAATCGGGCTTCGAGTTCATCCGTGCGCATGCCGGGGAGGGATGGCTTGAGCACAGATCAGCAGGACGGATGGCCCGAGAAGGCGTCGATTGCGCGGCGCTGGACATTCGGCACGGCGGTGTTAGACGAGGCTGCCCTTGAGCTGACGGTCAACGGCCAGCCGGCCGCGCTGGAACGCAAGTCCATGATGGTCCTGCTGCACCTGCTGCATCACGCGGGTGAGGTGGTGACCAAGGAAGAGCTGTTCGACGCGGTCTGGACCGGTCGCGTTGTCACAGAATCCGTACTCACCCGCTGCATGAGCCGAATCCGCGCCGCGCTCGGGGACCGTGATCAGTCGATCATCAAGACCGTGCACGGATATGGCTACCGCTTTTCCGCCGAACTGCAGCTGGAACAGGCCGGCGGGCAGGACGCCAGTGACTTGTCTCTGGAGCCCGGGGACCATCCACCGCTGCGCCCGAACTGGTGCCTGCTCAGGCGTCTGGGCAGCGGGGGGCATGGGGAGGTCTGGCTGGGGGAGCAGCCCAGGACCGGCGAGAAGCGGGTTTACAAGTTTGCCCGCAACGCAGTGGCCCTGAGCTCCCTGAAGCGGGAAATCACCCTGTACCGGCTGCTGCACGAGAGCCTCGGTGAGGATGCGGGTTGCGTGGAGATCCTGGACTGGAATCTGCAGCAGGCGCCCTGCTACCTGGAATGCGAATATCTGCCGGCCGGCAACCTGCAGGACTGGAGCGCCGCCGCCGGAGGACTGGCGGGCATCAGCCTGGATGAGCGCCTGGGCCTGATCGCGCAGATCGCCGACCGGCTCGCCGCGGCCCACGCGATCGGGGTGCTGCACAAGGACCTCAAGCCCACCAATGTGCTGGTGGATGCCACGCATGAGCCCGTACGGGTTCGGCTTGGCGACTTCGGCAGCGGCGCGGTGATGACGCAGAGCAGTCTGGAGCACTGGGGCATCACCCGCCTGGGCTTCACCCGGACCCGCTCGGCGGACAGCAGCAATTCGGGCACGCCGATGTATCTGGCGCCGGAGCTGATGACCGGCCAGCCTGCGACGATTCAGGGCGATATCTACGCGCTGGGCGTCATGCTGTATCAGGCGGTCGCCGGAGACTTCGGCAAGCCCCTGGCGCCCGGATGGGAAAATGATGTCGCGGACCCCTTGCTGCGCGAGGACATCGCGGCAGCGGTCGATGGAGAGCCGCAACGCCGGCTCAAGGATGCGTCCGAACTCGCGCGACGCCTGCGCAAGCTGGACAGCCGGCGCCGGCAGAGACAGCAGATGGAACAGGCGCGGCGACGCGAACTGCGCAATCGACGCCTGCGTCGCGATCTGGTGCGCCTGCGCTGGGCGGTGATGCTGACCCTGCTGCTGGCCCTGGCTGCCAGCATCGCCGGGACCATCGCCTATCGGGAACGCAACGAGGCCGTGGCGGCCAAACGACAGGCCCTCAGCCTGCGCGATGAGGCGCAGCAGGCGCGCCGGGAGTCCGATGAAGCCCGCGCGATCACCGAGGCGGTCAGTGGCTTCATGAACGAGCAGTTGCTCGGTGGCATGCGTCGGGCGCCGCAGCCGCAGGCGGTCAACTTCGAAACCATCCTGGAGCAGGCCGGCGCGCGGATTGACGAGGTGCTCGGCGAGCATCCCGCCGCGGCCGCACGCGTCCACATGATCTTCGCGCGGCGCTTCGTGACCCGCCGGGATCGCTCCCTCGGTCATCTCGAGCGTGCCGTTGCCCTCTACGGGCAGGCTCAGGGCGAGCTGGGCGAGGGCAGCCTGATCGCGCGCCTGACCCTGGCCGAGTTGCAGATGCACACCGGGCTGTTCGAAAAGTCCCTCGATAGCTATCAGGTGGCGCTGCAGGCCCTGGTGCGGCGCTATGGCGAGACCCACCCGCTGGTCATTGCCGAACGCGCCCGGTGGCATTTCGTCGCGATGCAGATCGGTCCCATTGCGCCGCATCTCGAGGCCGTGCTGGCGGCGCCGGATGCGCTGCTGCGCGCCGGCGATCCCGGTGATGAGGTGGCCTGGTATCTGCGAAACCGGCATTTCTCCGCCGAGCCGGACAAGGCCCGGGCGCACCTGGTCGCGGACGCCCGCATGCATGGCTGCTGGGCGCTGCTACGCCTGCGCATGATCGATGCGGCGACCGAGGCCATCTGTCGCGAGTCCACCCGCGGCCTGGAAGATCTCTATGGCAAGCGGTCCCTGCATGCCCTGATACCCCGGGCCCTGCACACGGCCGTCCTGATCGAGCTGGGCCGCTTGCAGGAAGCCTGGGCCTTGCTGGAGCTCTACGGCGAGGCCGTCCGGCCCATGAGCCCGCAAAGCTTCTGGCGTGTCTTTCACCGCCGCAATATCGGGATCTGGCATCTGGCCAATGGTGAGCTGGATCGGGCACTGCCGCTGTTGCAGGATGCGGCGCAGGGCTGCGCCAGCTTTCTGAATTGCGATGCCATCGAGGTGATGTATACCTACGAAGTGCTGGCCGATGCGCTGCTGCAATCCGGCGACAGGCCGGCCGCGATCGCCGCTTATCGCAGGGTCCTGCAATGGCGCGAAGCGCATCAGGGCGAGGCCAGTGCCTGGACCGTCCTGTCCCGTGCCGGCCTCATCGCCGCGCTGCATGCGGATGGTCAGCTGGCCGCCGCGCGAGAGGTCCTGGACGAGCTGACACCCGCCATGCTGGGCGGCCTGCCGCCAGGTAGCGCCTACCGCCAGCGCATGGATGCCTGGCGGCTGGCCTGGCCGGAGGCACCGGACGCGCCGGGCCGTGTCGGAAATCTGTCGGAAGAACATCAGGACGGTCCCTGATCCCGGGCGATAGCCTGCGTGCACCCGATTGATGGGGTCGCAGAACCCCGTGGAGGTGCAGCATGAAGACATTCTTCCGGGCGCTTCTGCCCATGGCTCTGATATCCGCCTGCGGTGGGGCCGACGCGCCTTCCGGCATGGCCGCCGCCTGTGGCTCTGGCGGTGATGCTTCCGCCTGTCTCGCCAGCAAGGATGCCGAGGGGCTGCGCCTGTTCGATGAGGAAGCCTTCGATGGCAACGGGCGAACCTGCGTGACCTGCCATTCCTTGCAGACCGGCACCATCAGCCCGGAGCAGGTCCGTCAGCGCCATGCTCTGGACCCCGGCGATCCGCTGTTTCAGCACGATGGTCTGGACGCGCAGGGCGGCGGGACCGACCGGATCCGCGAACACGCCACCATCCTTGTGGAACTGGATCTGCCTGACTGGGTCAGGCTGGCCGATGATCCTGAGGCCCGGACCGTGGTGGTGAGGCGAGCGGTGCCGTCCAACTTCAACATTCCGTTCTTTGATGAGCATTTCCAGTGGGATCTGCGCTTCGGCAGCCTGGAGCAGCAGGCCGGCGCCGCCATCGTGGGTCATGCGCAGGCGCTGAGGCTCCCCACCGAAACCGAGCTCGCACTGCTGGCCGAGGTGCAGTCCAGCGCCCGGCGGTTCTTCAGCAGCGACGAACTGCACGCCTGGGCCAACGGGGAAGGGCCGGCGCCGGGACTGCCGGAGGGACGCAGCGAGGCGGAAAAGCGCGGACGGGAATTCTTCGTGGAGGCCCCCGTTCTGCCGGGCAGCAAGAAGGGCATCTGCGGGCACTGCCATAGCGGGCCCCTGCTGAACCGGACCAATGCCATGGCCCGAACCGGCAATCCGAGGGCTCCGGCGGGCGCGCCCGCAGCCCCCTCATCGGTCAGCCGGGCGAACCTGACGGGGTTGCCGAGCTATGAATTCATTGTCAGCGACAGCTGCGGGCAGGAGCGGACCGTGATCACCCCGGATCCAGGGCTGATGCTGTCCGACCCCTGGACCATTCCGGAACTGGAGTTGCCGCCCAGGGAACTGTGCCTGGCGCATCCCGCGGTTTTCGCCGGCTTCTTCAAGATTCCCAGCCTGCGCGGAATATCGAAAACAGCGCCCTATTTCCATGATCACTCCGCCCGGACTCTGGAAGAGGCGGTGGCGTTCTACAACTTCCATTTCGCAAACGGCAGCGAATCCGAAGAGGACGCGATGCTCCTGACCGAGCAGGATATCGCCGACATCGTGGCCTTCCTGAAGCTGCTCTAGCGGGCCGATCCTGTCCGCTGATGCTGCGTTTGCCCGGTCCGCCGGCATCGCCCTGTGCGGGCGCGTGCCAGATGGCGAAGTGGCGGCCGAATCCGCTGCGGGCGGCCTTCTTCCCATGACGGCGAATGGAACATGTTGCGCGGTGCATCCGTCATCATGGGCAACCCCCAAGGACCCAGACGCCCTCAATGTCACATGCGCATGCTGTCTCGCCCGCCTTCCTGCTGGTCTCCGTCTTGCTGTTCGCCTGCGAGGGCGGGAGGACCCAGCAGGCCATCGGCGATGCGGGCGCAAGGGATGCGGCGCTGGCGCCGATCTTTGCGCCGGCCGGGCAGTGTCTGACTCTGGTCACCGGCGCGGGCAGGACGATTGCCCGGGACGGCGCCTCGTATCGCGAAGACCCGGCATCGGCCACCGCATTTCGTTTCCAGCCCGCCAGCCTGGGCGCCTACCTTTTGCTGGACCCCGAGGGTGGATTGCTCTCTCTGGACAGTCCCGCCGATCCTCTGCTGGATCCAGGCGCCGCTGTGGTCGAAGACCTGGGCCAGACCGTCAGCGGCAGCAGTGATCTCCTCAACATCGTTCACCCGCTGGTGGCCGCCGGCGATGCCCTGGGCGCGCTGGGTTTACAGATCGCCGATCTCGGCGTGACGGTGTCGGAGCGTGACCAGGGCAATGCGATCGCCCCCCGGCAACAGCCGCATCGGCGCAGTGTCTGGTATCTGTATGCGGCGGAGGACGGGGTGTTCCGCCTGCAGTCCGCAGCCAGCGGACAGTGGTTGGGCCTCGATGAATCCGGCGTGCTGGAGCCCGTTGCTGCGGCGGACGCGGCCCTCGACCTTCGATTGGAGGAGTCCGCCGCGGCCTGCGCCGACTTCCCCGAGATCGCTTCCGGCGCCAGCGGTCGTCCCTACGGCGGAGAACGGGCGGAGGGAGAGCTGTTCGGTCTGGCCGACACCCATGTCCACCTGATGGCCTCGGACCGCCTGGGAGGCCGGGTCATCCATGGTGAAGCCTTTCACCCCCTCGGCGTCACGGCGGCGCTGGACGACTGCGCCATCGATCACGGCCCGGAGGGTTCGCTGGACGGCATCGGCAACTTTCAGCGCGAAGGCCAGCCTCTGGGTACGCATGCGACGGATGGCTGGCCGACATTTGGCGGCTGGCCGGTGCGCAATACCCTGTCGCATCAGCAGACCTATCATGCCTGGCTGGAGCGGGCCTGGATGGCCGGACTGCGCCTGATCGTCAATCACTTCAATGCGGATGAGGCGCTGTGCCATGTGGCCCCGCGCCGCTCGCACGGTTGCGACGAGTTCCAGACCGCCCTGCGACAGAGGGTCAAGCTTCAGCGGCTGCAGGATTACGTCGACGCGCTGCACGGCGGTCCGGGCCAGGGCTGGCTGCGCATCGTGACCAGCCCGGCGCAGGCCCGTGAGGTCGTCGCGGCAGGCAAGCTCGCCGTGGTCATGGGGGTGGAGTCGTCCAAGCCCTTCGGCTGCGGCGAATTCCTCGACGCCCCCGAGTGCAGCCGGGACGACATCATGCGCAGGCTGGACGAGTTCGAAGCCCTGGGCATCCGCAGCCTGTTTCTGGCCCACTGGTTTGACAACGCCCTGGGCGGTCCGGGCCTGTTCGGCCCCACCGAGCTGGCGCTGAATGCCTTCAACAAGCTGGAAACCGGGCACTACTACCGCGTGGAGAAATGTCCCGTCGACGGTATCGGCGCCAATCAGCAGTCCGTGGGCCTCTACCAGGATGGGGACGACATGTTCAGCGCCTGGCTGAACGAAGCCCAGATGGCGGCCGTGCCGACCTACGGGGAGGGGCCGCATTGCAATCAGCTCGGGCTGACCGCGCTGGGCGAGTTTCTCGTCGAGGAAATCATGCGGCGCGGCATGCTGATCGAGTTCGACCACCTGAGCTACAACACCAAGGAGCGCCTGCTGAGCCTGGCCGAACGTCACCGCTACCCGCTGATTGCCGGCCATCTGGGCACCGGCGGCGTCACCACGGAACAGCAGCTCGGCAGGCTCTATGCGATCGGTGGATTGGCTTCACCCTTCAACGACCGATCGGATCGTCTGATCGAGAAGGTGCTCGAGCAACGCCGCTTCGCCGCTCCCGAGCATTACTTCGGTGTCGGTTTCGCCTCGGATTCGGGGGGGCTGGCCTCTCAGCCACCCCCGCGTGAGGATGCGGCGGAGCGACCCCTGGTCTATCCGTTCACCTCCTTGGATGGACAGGTGCGCTTCGAGCGGCAGCAAAGCGGCGAGCGAATCTATGACCTGAATCGTGATGGGGTTGCCCATTACGGTCTGTACGCCGACCTGCTGGCCGACATGCAGCAGCAAGCCGGCGGCCAGGACGCCCTGGAGTTGATGGCGCGCGCAGCCGAAGCCTACATTCGCATGTGGGAAAGGGCGGAGCGGCGCGCGCGCGAACTGCGCTGAGCGGGGCCGGTACCGGGCCGGGCACCTGCGCGGGCAGCGCCAGCGCGGCCGTCAGGCCGGGCGGTCACCCCGACGGGCTGACCGCGCTGGCACCTGGAAGGGTGCGATTCCGGCTTGTGCCGCCGGGCGCGCCGGTCTGTCGCGACCGTGCAGCGATGTCATTCGCAGTTGACCAGAGTGACGTATTTTGGATCGATCACCTTCGAGGGGTTCATGCCGAACACCTGGTTGAAGGCCCGATCCGCATGCGCCAGATCATGAAAGCCGGCCCGATGCGCCACTTCTGTGAAGTTCAGGCCGCGCTGCCAGTACATTGAGGCCCGCCAGACGGCGCGCCAGCGGGCGTAGTCGCCAATGGTGAAGCCGGTCTGCCGGCGAAACAGGTCGCGCAGGCGGGACGGGGACAGGTGAACCTGCTCGGCCACCCGGGCCAGGGTCACATCGTTCAGGGGCATCTCGTCAAGGATGGCACAGGCCTTTTCCACCCGGGGATCCTGCGCCGGCGGATCGATGGGTCGGCCGGTCAGCAGTTCGATCACCTCGCGAACCAGGCGCTTGATGCTGTCGCCGGGCACCACCTCGCGCATGGCCTGGCGCAGCCGCGGCAGCACGGGTTCAAACAGTGCAATGGGCAGGTCGATGATGTCCTCGTCGCCCAGCAGGCCGCGCACATTGGCGTATTCCTGCAGGTCGACCGGCAGATAGAACAGGGCGATGTCGCTGTTCAGGGCGGCGATGCGCTTGCGCGGCGCCTTGGGGGCCACCAGCGAGGCCCGGGTGCGCAACTGCTTGCCGCCCGCTTCGATCAGGTAGGGCTCGCCGCAGGCGATGCGCAGGGTGGCGGACAGCGGCCCGGTCGGACGATCGAGCATCAGTGACGGAGCCAGCAGCAGCAGGCTGCAGGGCCAGTAGTAAATGGTCACGCCCCGCGGAGCGGGGTGTTCCAGGCTGTCGCCATCGTCGGGGGAAAGGTCAGGCATCTGGTACAAGCCGGGGCCGGTCACGGAAACATACCATTCGCCGCCTTCGCATCAAGAACTCGTGAGGGGACGATGACAACAACCAGAATCGGCCGCTGTGGCCTGCTGGGCTTGCTGATCCTGACGGCAGCCTGTGAAGGCTCACCGCAGGGCGTGACCGCAGCCCCGACGGAAGCCGCCGCCCGCGCGGTGCCGGATACGCCTCAGGCGGTGATCCCGCCCACCCGGGCGACGAACTGGCAGGCGCAGCCGCCCGGCACGGTCGTGGAAGTGCTGCCGGCGCCGCCGAGCAGTCAGGTCGAGGGGGCGCAGGAGGCCCTGTTTGTGCGCTATACCACTGCGGATGTGCGCGGTCGAATCGCGCTCGCCTCCGGGCTGGTGCTGATTCCGCCGGCTTCGCCTTTCGCCGAAGGGCAGTGGCCGCTGGTGGTCTACGGTCACATGACCACCGGTGGGGCCGATGCCTGTGCACCGACCCATGGCACGGAAGGGTCCAGCGAGTTGCGCCGCATGCAGCAGGGAGACAGCCTGGCCCGGGAACTGCTCGCCCAGGGCGTGTTCATCGCCCGGCCGGATTACGAAGGCCTGGGCGAGGCCGGGCCGCATCCCTATCTGCGGGGGGATTCGCTGGCGCGGGCGATGCGGGACATGGCCTCCGCCGTGGCCCGTTACTGGCCGCAGATCGGCAGCCGCTGGGTCGCCGCCGGCCATTCCGAGGGCGGCGTGGCAGCGCTGAACAGCGGCAATCGGGTGCATCCGCCGGCCCACGGCCTGGATCTGGTGGGCGTGGCCGCGATCACGCCGGTCACCCAGCTGGACAAGCTGGTCAGCATTGCCGAGCCCTTGCCCGTGACCACCAGCGGTATCGACGTGGCCGTGGCGCTGGCCGCGCTGGCCCTGCATGGCATTGCGGTGGAGGATCCGGCTTTCGAATGGCTGCTGCTGGAAGAGGGCGGCCTGTCCGACAAGGCGCGAGCACTGTGGCCGGACCTGGAGCGGCTGTGCCTGGAGGATCTGGCGCACCCCGATTCCTTTGGGGGACTCGCGCCCAGCGAACTGAAAGGCCCCAACGGCGATGCCGCTGCCGCCGAGTTCAAGAGGGCCCTGCAGCAGGATGATGTGCGCTTGCTCGCGATGCGCCCGGGCTTGCCCATCCGCATTGACGCGGGTATCTACGATCTGGTCGCCCACCTGCCTTACACCGAGCAGCTGGTCCTCGAGTATCGGGAGCGTGGCTACGATGTGAGCTACGCGCGCTGGCCGGCGGATCACAGCCCCACGGCCGACATGTCCGCGCCGGCCATTGCGGCCTGGATCATGCAGAGGTTCGCACCATGAATTGCCGGCATCTGATGCGCACCACACAGGCAACGGTTCGGGTGCTGGGCATGCTGCTGTCCCTCGCCGTGATGGGCGCCTGTCAGGACGGCGGCCGGTCGGCGGCGCAGCCCCCGACCCAGCTGCCTGCTACGGCGCCGATGAGCCCGGACCGGCTGCATGGCTGGGTGCGTGAACTCAGTTCCTTCCAGCCGCGCTGGCCGGGTTACCCGGCGGAGCGCGAGGCCGGGGAATGGCTGGCCCAGCGCCTGGCCAACGCCGGCGTCGACACCCGTATCGACACCTACAGCTTTCGTCAGTGGCAGCTGGACGGCTGGTCGGTGGAGCTGCATTCTGCCGACGATGTCGTACTGCCCCTGAAGAGCTTTCCGCTGTGGTCCAGCCGGGGTGGCCAGGGCAGTGCCGAACTGGTGGATGTGGGGCTGGGCAGCGAGCCCGAACTGCTCGCCCAGGACATCAGCGGCAAGGCGGTGGTGGTCACCGGCAAGGCCTTGCTGAACGTTTTCGCCACCTATCCGGACACGTATCACCGCGCTGCCGAACTGGGCGCCGTGGCCATGTTCGTCACCTCGGATGCGCCGGACAACCTGATCCGGCCGACCAGTTCCAGCCAGAACCGGCTGGACGACAATCCGATTCCCGCCTTTCAGATGGGCGCCCGGGACCTGGCGCGGCTGCGACAGGCGGCGGGCGAGGGCGGTCGGGTGCGCTGGATGCTGGAGGCCGAGCATCGCGATGGCATCACCCGTGACGTGGTCGGGCGGCTGCCGGGCTCAGGCGCACTTCCCGGGCATATCCTGATCTGCGCCCATTACGATGCCTGGTTTGCCGGGGCGCTGGACAACGCCACCGGCGTGTCCGGCCTGATTGGCCTGGCCGAGCATTTTGCCGCCCTGCCGCAGGAGCAGCGTCCCCGCGACATCCTCTTCGTGGGGGTCACCGGTCACGATGCCGGGTATCCGCATCTGGGCATGAATCACTGGATCACGGCCAATGCCGGGCTGATCGAGGACACCGAACTCTTCGTCAACCTGGATCATCTCGCGGCGCATGGCGAGGAGCATGTGTCCGGGGCGGGCATCATCGACATGCTGGGTCTGAGCCTGGACCGCCCGGGCGACGAGGAGCGGGCCCTGTTCACCACCCGGCATCCGGCGCTGTCGCGTCTGTTGCTGCCCTATCTGCTGGAGCAGGGGCTTTACGCCGGGGTCTTTCCCACCGTGCCCGAGGTCAATGCCAACGGTGACCTGGAAGGCATCATGGGCGAACTGGGCGTGCCCACCGTCAACCTGACCATGGCCACGCCGCACTATCACACGCGAGAAGACACCGCCGAGCGCATCCCGCCCGAGCAGCTGTCCCGGGCGGTGACCGCCCACCGCGATTTCATCAGCGATGTGATGGGAATGACGCGGGAGGAGATCCGCTCGCCGCTGTGATTGTTCCGCTGCCCCATTGATCGCCGGGGAATGAAGAGAGTCTGATCCCGGCTGTTTCTCAGCCGGGTTTCGTTCGATCCGCCCACTCGCAAGCGTCTTTTCTACCGAGCTGGCAGGACATGGTGGCGTCGCGATGCGCCGCAGGCATGTCACGCTTCTGGTATTGGGCGCCACCGCGCTCCATGTAGGCATCCGCGTTCTTTGGATGCGCGGCGATGAAATGCGTCCAGGTTGCGATGATCTCGTCCCAGCGAGCATCTTTGGCCAGGATCCAGTCGATCTTCTTCACCGCGTCGTAGCTGTCGGGATTGAGCGCATAGCTCTGGCGGAAATCGGCCAGCGCTGGCTCGAAGGCGCCCTCCGCGGCGTGCGCATTGCCGCGCCAAAAGTAGATGTCGTGATCCTCAGGCCTGAGTGCGAGGTAGGCGGAATAGGCGGCGATGGCCGCTGGTCGATTTTGCTCCCTGTGCAGGTCCAAGGCATGTTCGCGGAAGCGCTTCAGGCTGATCTCGACATAGTCCTTGCTGGAAAAGGGATTCCAGTGCCGATGCCGCAAGGAGTCCTGGTAGGCGGCGGAAAAATCCATCAGTTTCAGGTAGATGCCGATGCGCAACTCAAGAAAATCGGCGTCCTCGCCATACTCCAGGGCCTTGTTGACCAGTTCGAGCGCCTGACCGTACTCGCCAGCGGACTGCAGGTTGCGGGCCGCCGCCCAGTAGGGGAAGCCCAGCAGGGCGGTCAGCCGGGGATTGTTCTCGGCATGAGTCTGCGCCGAGATGGCGCCTTCGGCCATCGCTTCGTAGCTGCCGCCCCAGCGGGGCATCTGGCAGGTCAGCAGGGATTTCCAGACCACATAGCTGACGGGCAGTTGCGCGACGAAACGGGTGGATGCATCACGACAGCCCTTGGCGGCCCCGATACCGCGCGCGGCGCGCATCAGAATCAGATGGGCGGCGGGGTGTTGCGGGTCCGAATCCAGTGCCTGCAGCGCCTGATCCGAGCCCTGCTGCATCCAGTGCTTGAACTCCTGCATATCCGCCTCGGGCACCTCGGAAGAACGGCCATGGCCGCGAGCCTCCCAGGCACGAGTGACCGACTGCACGGCCATGGCGATCAAGGGGCCGGACGACCCGGGCCGAGCATCCTGCCAGGCCTTCAGGCGCTCGCGCGAAGTGGCGTCTGTGCGCCCGATGGCGTTGAAGACCTCGATGAGCAGCAGTTCATCGCCGGGCGCGGACTGGGCGGACTCGCGCAGCAGCGTCAGCTGCCTTTCCAGCGCCTCGAAGTCCCCGCGGGCGAGAAGATCCAGAATCTCCGCATGTCGCCTCAGGGCCGGAGATTGCGCCTGGGCCGGTGTGTCCACGGCCGCCTTCAGCGGCAGGGTGGCGGTGCTGGCGGCTTGCGCCCTGGTGGCCGGGCTGGGCCCGGGAAGCGAGTACAGAGTGATGCACAGGCCCGCCGAAAGGACGAGCACGATCAGAAGGATGGATTTACGCATATGGCGCCCCCCGCCAGATTGTCTTGCCAGTGTCGAATTTGCGTTCCCTTGAGAGAACGCCACGCAGAAAGCCGGGCCTGGGGCGCGCCGAGGATCACTGACAGGGTCAGAACCCGTGCCCCACGACGGATCGTCCGCCAGCTCTGACTGCGACTCATGCTGTCTCCCCCTCGTATCCTGCTTGTCTTGTTCTTGTGTGATGCCAGCCGGGCCGGAACGCGGGTTACCGCCCTGCGCCCTATTCTGCCTTCAGCGAGTCGCCCGTGGCACCAGGTTGTACAGCCGGAAGCTGCCGTAGCGCTTGGCCAGGGCCATCTCGCCGACGTATTCGGTACGGAAGCGGCCGGGCGCCTCCAGCTCCAGTTCCGCGCACAGCGCCTCGCTGATGAAGGTGGTGCCCGGCGGGGTGACGGGCTCGACCCGGGCGGCGAAGGAGAGCTGGCTGCCGAAGAAGGTGTCACGGTCCTCCAGCGCGTCCACATCGGCAAAGGCCGGGGCGAAATGGGCGCCGATGCGCAGCTCCAGCTGGGCCAGGCGGCCTTCCAGGCGGGGGCGCAGCTGCTGGACCCGGTCCAGCATGGCCAGGCAGATCTGCGCGGCGGTGAGCGCATCGGTGGTGGCGATATGGATGGCGTCGCCCCAGGTCCGGCGCAACAGGATGCCCCGGGCAAAGGGCTCGATGGCCTGCACGATTTCGGGCAGCACCTGGGTCCAGTACTGGCGGATCTCGACATCATTCAGCTTGGCGAAGCCCACCATGTCGCTGAACACCAGGCCCAGCATGCGCCGCGAGGGAGAGGGCTGCAGCAGCTCGGGAGGTTCGCTGCCGTCGCCCATCCGCCAGCCTTGCGGTCCCAGCTCCAGCGCCCGCACGCCGGAGGCGAAGCGGCCGGCGGTGATCCGCGCCATGCCATGGGCCTGGCGCTGCTGCTGGCGCAGGCGCCAGGCCGGTTCGTCATCGAGAAAGCCCCGCAACGGGGTGATCAGTTCGCAGCGTTCGAGCAGGCTTCTGGCGCGCCGTGCGAGACCGGCATCGCCGCTCTCGCTCAGTTCCGTCTGGAAGCGGGTCTGCTCCTGTGGCGCCACCAGGTGCAGGCGGGCCCCGGTCTTGAGCAGGGCCTCGGCCACGCTGAAGGCGCGTGCCCGGGGGCTGAGGCGGCAGAACACCGGCGAGCCGTCCAGGTGCTGCCACATCCCGGCGGGGATGTCGGGGCAGCTGTCCGGGCCGTCTTCATCGAAGGCGATCACATAGGCCCAGGGCAGCTGCAGGGAGTCGATCAGGCCGCCGTCCATGCCGTGATGGGCCAGGATGCGGGAGATCTGCTGGCGGGTGCGGCTGCGGGTCAGCAGATCATTGCGACACAGGGGGTCCGCCGCGCGCAGGGAGGCCGCACAGGCGTCCACATCGCCCAGCACCAGTTGCGCCTCGGCGCGGGTCGCGTACCAGTAATAGCAGGCGATTTCGTCCGCGGGTGGCTCGCTGCCGGTCAATCGCAGGGCTTCGGTGGCCAGTTCGCGGGCCGAGGCATCGCGCCCGGCAAGCAGGTTCAGGGTGGCGGCATTGACCGCGGGAAAGCTGCCGTGGGTGAGGGCGAACACGCATTCGTAACCGGCCGCCGCCAGATCGATGTTGGAGGCCGTGTCCTCGCCGGCGAAGGCCAGATCCTTGTGCAGGCGGGCGGGCAGGGCCAGCCAGTCTTCGCTGCGCTCCTCCGCCGGCGGGGCCAGGGATTCGTAGCGCCGCAAGGCCAGACGGGTGCTGCCGGTATCCGCCAGGCTGCGCAGGTAGAGATAGCGGATGTCGCGGCTGTCCTGGCCGGACTCCAGCGCGGCGATGGCCATGGCGTTCGCGGTCAGCGCATTGCCACGGGCCAGGTGCCGCCGGATCTGGCGGACCGAATCTTGGATGCTGCCGGCCAAAACGCTCTCTCCCGGCTGTTTCCGGAGGCTTCAGCTTACGCGAATGTCTCCCCCTTGCCGGTGTGACAGTTGTCACAGACAAGCACGATGTCTGCGCGTAATGTCCCTTACCGCTTGGGAGACCAGCCGCGGACCCGCGCACTGGCTCCCCGAGGATCCTGGGAGGGAGCCAATGAACAACAGTCAACTTGCCACCGCAGGGCGTGCCCTGCTCGGGCTGGTCGGCGGCCTCGTCATGGCGCCGGCCGCCTTCTCGTCCACCTGCCTGCTGGATGACACCAAGAAGGTCTGTGTCAGCCTCACCAGCACACCGGGGGATGTGGTCCAGCCATCCTTTCTGCCGGACCCGGCCATCCCCGGCAACACCCTCGGCCCCACCTACGTGGTGTATCGGGTGGAGCTGAACAATCTGGGTACCCCGCAATCAGCGCGCAATGTATCGCTGAACTTCCGCCTGCCTGCCGGCGCACCGGTGGTCGGCCTGCTGGCGGATGCGGGCAGCGGTATCGACATCGCCGACTGCAGCTACAACGCGACCAGCGTCACATGCGCATTCGACAAGCTGGACAGCCAGGCCGGCGCGGAATCCTTCGGCGTTCAGGTCCAGGCGCCGTCCGGCGAGGGCGTGCTGAGCAGCCAGCTGAGTTTCGGCTGGAACAAGCTGACCAGCAGCCTCAGCCACTCCCTGCAGGTGCGCAATAGCGGCGGGCAGTCCTACGTGCCGCCGAACACCGCTATGACCCTGGTCACCGCACCGGAGAACCCGGATCCGGCGCTGCAGACCGATGCCGACCAGCCCCTGTGGGCCAAGCTTTATCTGCCGCCGCAGAACGAGGCCGTCTTTGCCAGCATCGAGGTGCTCAACGGCAGCAGTGTCAGCCGCGGCGATGCCTGTGTCGAAGGCGTCTTCGTCAGCGCGGTGGACGGCGGTCCCTATCTCTGCCGCGATCTGGGCAATGCGGACCGCTGGGTGGCGGTGGGCCTGTCCGGCAACTACAGCAACGGCGAGATCAGCCTGGACATGATCTGGGACGCCAGCCTGGTGTCGCCGCTGCAGCAGCCGCCCGGCGCCCTGTCTCCCACCGGGACCCCGTCCTTCGCGATTCTGTACAACCCCGACGAGTACAGCGATCGGCCGACCCGCGCCATCGGCAGCGCCTGCTCCACGGCGGCGCCGCCCTGCATCAGCGCGGTGCAGCGCCTGTCCAGCAATGACTGGTTTGCCAGCTTCACCACCCATTACGAGATGCCGGATGCGCAGCTGCCTTCGGCGGGTGGGTTGCTGTCCAACAAGGCGGGTGCGGCGCGCAACGGTCTGCAGGCGCTGGAGGTCTTCCATCGCTGGTGGCGCAGCCAGCTGGACGCGGTGCGGGAGCCGGCCGCGGGCGAGTACGGGGTGAAGGCCGCCTACGACCCGCCGCCACCGAATGAAGTCCTGCCCCTGTTCAATTAAGTGGCCTTGAGTCGAGACCACTACTGGGCCTTCATCAGCTACAGCCACAGCGACAGTCGCTGGGCCAGCTGGCTGCACCGGGGCCTGGAGCGCTACCGGATCCCGCGGCGCCTTGTCGGACAGCAGGGCGCTCGCGGGTCCATCCCGCGGCGTTTGTTTCCGGTCTTTCTCGACCGTGACGAACTGGCGGGCTCCTCCGCCCTGGGCCCGGAGCTGCAGGCGGCGCTGCGCGATGCCCGCCACCTGATCGTCATCTGCTCGCCCGCTTCGGCGCGTTCGCACTGGGTCAACGAGGAGATCAAGTACTTCAAGGCGCTGGGCAAGGCGGACCGGGTGCTGGCCCTGATCGTGTCCGGCGAGCCCAACTCAGGTGACGAGCGGGAGTGCTTTCCCGAGGCGCTGCGCTTCGAGGTCGACGCGCAGGGGCAGCTGACCGGGCAGCCCACCGAGCCGATCGCGGCTGATGCGCGGCCGGACAAGGACGGCAAGTCCAAGGCCCTGCTCAAGCTGCTGGCCGGGGTGCTGGGCATCGGCTTTGATGATCTGCGTCAGCGTGAGATGCAGGCGCGCCACCGGCGCATGGCCTTTGTCACGGCACTGGCCAGCGTGATCGCGGCCGTCACCGCGGTCCTGGCGGTGCTGGCCATGCAGGCCCGGAATGATGCGCAGCGGCGTCAGGCCCAGGCGGAGGACCTGATCGAGTTCATGCTGGGTGATCTGCGTGAGCGACTGGAACCCATCGGCCGCCTGGATGTGCTGGAACCGGTCGGGGACAAGGCCATGGCCTATTTCGCCACTCTCGACGACAAGGACCTCACCGACGCGGTGCTGGGCTCGCGGGCGCGGGCCCTGCGCCAGATCGCTGAGGTGCGCCTGAAACAGGGGCGGATTGAGGCCGCGGTGTCGGCCATCAATGAAGCCCTGCACCTGTACGAGATGCTGCTGGCCCGCCACCCGGGTCATGTCGATACGCTGTATCAGATGAGTCTGGCCGCCTTCACGCTGGGGGGCGCCTATCTGGACAAGGGCCAGTGGACCGAGGCCGGGCACTGGGTCCGTCGCCAGCTGGACCTGGTCGAGCGCCTGGCCGCGCGGGAACCGCATGAGCCGAAGTGGCAGGCCGAGCGCGGTGACGCCATCGGCAACCTGGGCGCGATCGCCTATTTCGACGGCGATCTGGAGCGGGCGCGCGAGCACTACGCCCAGGCCGTGGCGGTGCAGGGGGCGCTGTACGCCGAGCACCCGCAGGACCCGGCGTTCATCCTGCCGCTGGTGCAGGCCCGGGGCTGGCTGTCCAGCATCGCGATCCGCCAGCGCGACTGGTCATCCGGGCAGCGTCATGCCCTGGAGGAGAAGGCCCTGCTCGACCGGCTGGTGGAGCTGAGACCGGATGATGCCAATATGCGCTACCGGCGCGCGCTGGCCCTGCTCAAGGTCCTGTTCAGCATGGGACGAATGCGCAGCCTGCGACCGGATGATCCGGAGATGGTCGAGGCCCTGGCCCTGTGCAGCGAGCTGGCCGCGCTGGATCCGCAGAACATCGACTTCGTCCGGACCCGGGCCCTGATCGCCAACTACCTGAACGATGCCTGGCTGCAGGCGGGGGACTATCGACAGGCACAGCGGGAAGCGGATCTGGCGCTGCGCAGCGGTCGGGAGCTGTTCGCACGCAGCCCGGAAGTCCAGTGGACCCTTGATGATCTGATCAAGGCCCTGCTGCGGTCGGCCCAGCTGGCCTTGCTGCAGCAGGCGCCGGACAGGGCGCGGGCGCTGGTGGCGGAGGGGCTGGCGCTGGTCCGGCGGCCGGCTGCCGAGAGCCGGCCCGATCCGGCTGCGGCCCTGGAGCTGGAGCTGCTCGCCTGGTGGCTGGATGGCGGCCAGGAGCAGGAACCGGTGGCACGCTGGCTGAGCCTGCTGGAGCAGCGCGGGCTGACGCCATCGCCGGCGCTGATGCTGCGCCATGCCGCCCTGCGCGGGGACGTCGAGGCGGTGCGGCGCTGGCAGACCGAGCTCAGCCAGCGGGAATGGCAGCATCCCTTTTTGCGCCAGTTCTGTGAGAGCATGAAGGCCTGTGCGGATGCCGCCATCCCGCCGCCGGGCGGGAGTTCGCTGGCAATGGACACGCCATGATGGGGGTCAGGCCGTGGACGAGAAGAGGGGTCAGGTCGTACTGAGCATCGGCGTCACCGGCCATCTCAAGCTGGATGCCCGGGCGCGGGCGCGGGTGGCGCACAGGGTGCAGGCGGAGCTGCCTGCGCTGCTCGGGCGCGAGCGTCCGCGGGAGCTGCGCATCCTGTCGGGTCTGGCCCCGGGCGCCGATCTGGTGTTGACCCATGCCCTGATCAAGATCGCCCGCAGGCTGGCGCTGGCCTGGCAGCTGCGCGCCCTGCTGGTTGCCGAACCCGGTGAGATGATCGCGCAGTGGCTGCGGCGTGCGCGCGAGCTGGGCGAGGAACCTTCGGCCGCCACCCAGTCCGAAGTGCGCAAGCTGATGGATGTGCTGCTGCAACAGTCCAGCGAGCGCCTGCAGTTGAAGTCGACCGGTGACTACAGCAGCTTTCAGCAACTCGCCGCCCATCTTGCGCTGGAGCCGGATCTGCTGCTGGCCGTACTGCGGCCCGCCTACCTGGGGCAGCCGGGCGGTACCGCCGATGTGGTGGCCTGGCGCGCCGACCCGGGGCGAGTCCCGCTGGCCCTGCGTCAGGGTCTGCCGCAGCAGCGCGCCAGCCGGGCCTGGGTCATCGATCCGGATGAGGTCGCGGCAGCGCCGCACAGCTGACGGCGCTAGTGCGGGCCTGCGCCGCGCAGGCGTGTCCCCAGCTTCATCAGCAGCACCGCGATGGCGCCGGCGACGAGCCCGGTGAGCAGATTGGCCACGGGCGCCGCCAGGATCAGCGCGGCGCTCACCGCGCCTCCGGCTTCGATCTCGGCAAGCCGGCCCAGCGCGTGATGCAGCGGCGCAATGCCGTGGATCAGGATGCCACCGCCAACCAGGAACATCGCCGTGGTGCCGGCGATGGACAGGAACTTCATCAGGCGCGGGGCGAAGGCGAGCAGGGCGCGGCCCAGCGCCTGCGCGGCCGCGCCGCGTCTTTCCTGCAGCTGCAGGCCCCAGTCATCCAGCCGCACGATGGCGGCAACCAGGCCGTAGACCCCGACCGTCATCAGCGTGGCAATGGCGATCAGGACCATCGCCCGCTGCATGATCGGAGCGGCCGCCACCGTGCCCAGCGCGATCACGATGATTTCGGCCGAGAGGATGAAATCCGTGCGGATGGCGCCGCGGATCTTTTGCTTTTCCAGGGCCACGATGTCCTTGGCCGGATCGGCCAGCGCGGCGATGTGCTCCGCGTGATCCTCGGGCCTGTCCTGGCGGTGCGCGATCATGTGCCAGACCTTTTCCGCGCCCTCGTAACACAGGAAGGCGCCGCCCAGCATCAGCAGGGGCGTGATGGCCCAGGGCAGCAGCAGGCTGATCAGCATCGCGGCGGGCACCAGGATCAGCTTGTTCAGGGCCGAGCCGCGGGCCACGGCCCAGACCACCGGCAACTCGCGGTTGGCGCGCACCCCGGTGACCTGCTGGGCATTCAGCGCCAGATCATCGCCCAGGACCCCGGCCGTCTTGGTCGCGGCCTTCTTGGTCATCACCGCGACATCGTCCAGCACGGTGGCGATGTCGTCCAGCAGGGTCAGCAAAGTGGCGCCGGCCATGGGGCAGTCCTTGTCAGCAGGGGCGACCATGATGCCAGATGAGGTCGGGGTGCCGGGAGCTGCGCACAGGCACTATACTGCCGTGTATATCGTTTGCCTGGCGGTTCCCGACGGGAGCCCGCCGGATCAGGAGTCCCATCGTGTCACTGCACTTTTCCGCCAGCCCTCTGGCGCTGGTTGCCCTTGTCCTGCTGAGCGCCTGCGGCCAGGGTGGTCGCGCCGGCGACATCGCCTCCGATGCGCTGGCAGGCCCGCGCGCCGAGCCCGTTGTCGCGGGTCCTTACAAGGCCGGGGCCAGCGCCCTGTGGCAGGACCCGCGCCTGACCCCGCACCCGGCCTTTGGTTTCGCCACCGCCTCGCACCTGCCGGAAGGCGCGGAGCTGCCGGCCTGGTGGGCGCCGCCACCGGCGCCGGAAAAGGCCGCCGAGAGCTTCGCCCTGGAACTGCTGGCGCTGACGCCGCATGGCGCACAGAAGTCCGCCGGCCTGGAGGTCTTCGGCAGCCTCGCCGTGCTGCCGGGCTTCGGTGACTTTGGCAGCGTGATCGACATCTCCGATCCCGCGAATCCGCGCTTTCTCGGCGCGGTGATGAACAACAGGCTGCGTGGGGCGGAGATCATCGCCTATCCGGACGGGCGCCTGATCGCGGTTTTCGCCACCGAGAGCGACGGCCTGCCGGTCTATGACATCAGCGACCCGCGGCGACCGCGCGAGCTGTATACCCTGCGGCCGGATGGCGATCAGCACAATGTCGGGGTCGTGCCGGGCACGCCGATTCTCTACAACGCCGGCTCGCTGGGCGGCGGCAACACGCCCTGGGGTGGTTCCAACGAGACCGAGATCTGGGATCTGAGCGACCCCGAGCGACCGCTGAAACTGCCGTCCTTCGCCAATGGCTGGGGCTGCCATGACATCAGCTTCTGGATCAGCCCGGCCCAGGACAAGTACCGCGCCATCTGCGCCGGGGTGGAGTACACCCAGCTCTGGGACATCGCCGATCCGCGCGCGCCGCAGCTGATCGTCAGCCTGCCGGTGCACCACGGCATCCCCGGTATGGTGTCCACCGCCGCGTCACCGGTCATCTTCAGCCACTTCGCCGGCCTCAATGCGGCGGGCGACGTGCTGTATGTCGGGGATGAAACCGGCGGCGGCTCGGCGCCGGGCTGCGTGGCCCATGTGGGCGCGCCGCCGGCCGCCGGCGCCTCCTTCCCCAGCGGGGCCATGTTCTTCTACGACGTCAGCGAGGAGACCGAACCCTTGCTGCAGGGCTGGATCGCCCCGCGCGAGCACCTGATCGACAACCGCAACTCGCTGTCCTGCACGGTGCATTTCGGCCGTCTGGTGCCCAACGACGAAGGCCGTGACCTGATGGCCATCGGCTCCTACGGGGCCGGCACCCTGCTGTTGGATTTCAGCAATCCGACCCTGCCGTCCATCGTCAGCCAGTACGCCAATGCCACCTCCACCTGGGAGGCGATCTATCACAATGGCTGGA
>JBFJTN010000019.1:0-30258 GCA_041625325.1 Oceanococcus sp.
GAGCCGGCGGCGCAGCGGCGCATGGCGAATGACCGGGGCTGGCGTTTTCGCATGGCCTCACACCGCGGCGGGGATTACATCCGCGAGCAGAGCGTGGTGGCCGGGGAGGCCAACTATCCCGGGCTGGTCTGCTATCGGCGCGATGGCGAGCGGATCTTTCGTCTCAATGCGACGCCATTCGGCCCGGGAGACGATTTCTGCTCGCTCTGGAGCATGCTCAGCCTGGCCGGTGAGGATCACCAGAGCTGGACCCCGCAATTCGGATACTGGAAGCGTCCCGCGCAGATGGAGGACGGCGGCGCCAATCTGCCGGATTGAGCGCCGCGCCAGGGCGTTGCGGACCCGGGCCTAGCCGCGTCCTGCTCGTGCGCTGCGCCGACGCAGCGCCAGCAGGCCGGCCAGAACCATCAGCAATCCGGGGTTGAGCGCGCTGCCGCCGGCTCCGCCACCACCGCTGCCGGGGGTGGGCGCCGGTGTCGGTGCGGGTGGCGGATCCTGCAGGGACAGACGCAGTACGGTGCCGCCACCGTCAGGCCCGAAATGAGCCGTGGGCACATAGAGCGCCTCACCCAGCAGGGCCAGGGCGCCCTTGGGGAATGCGCCGTCAGCGCCGCCAAACTCATGCAGGGTGTCCAGGCTGCCATCGGCCTGCAGCTGGAACACGGTGCCCAGGCCAAAGCTGCCGCCAGTCTGGGTCGAGCCGAAGAAGCTCCCGCCGGGACCCGGCAGCAGGGGCGCGGCCGGGTTGCTGCCATCGGTGGGGCCGATGAAGGAATGAAGCAGTTCGTACTGGCCGCTACGGCTGATCCGGAACAGGGCACCTTCGCCCTGACCGCCGCCCAGCGTGGTCGTGCCGTACAGCTGCGCATCATCGCCCTCGACCAGGCCGGCGGCCGGGTAATAGCCGGTACTGAAGGCGAAATGGTGCAGCACGCTGTACTGACCGGCCGGACTGAGCCGGTACAGCACGCCGGCGTCCTCGCTGCCGCCACTTTCGGTGGTGCCATAGAAATTGCCGTCGCCCGCCTGGATCGGCGGTGACAGCGGATTGCGCCCGTCGCTGCCGCTGAAGGAGTGCAGCAGGGTGAAGCCGCCGCTATCGGTCAGGCGGAACAGGCTGCCCAGGTCATTGGCGCCCCCTTCCAGGGTGCTGCCATAGAAGCTGCCGTCGCCGGCCTGATACAGGCCGCTGGCGACGAAGGCGCCGTCGGGTCCGCTGAAGTCGTGCAGCAGGCTCAGCCTGCCATCGCTCTCACGCCGGTAGGCGATGCCGACGAAGTTGTCGGTGCCACCTTCGGTGGTGGTGCCATAGAGGCGTCCGTCGCTGGCCAGGATCGGGGGCGAATCGGGGTTGGCGCCGAGTTCGACGAAACTGTTCAGGGTCTGGGCGGGCCCGCTGCCGCTCAGCGAGAACAGCGTGCCCTGGCGTCCCTGGCCGCCGCGGCGGGTGCTGCCGTACACCGTGCCGCCCCCCAGGGACAGGCCGGTGACTTCATGACCGGAGGAGGAGCCAAAGCTGTGCAGCGCGGTGACGCTGCCGCTCTTGGTCAGGGCATAGATGCTGCCGACATTGAGGGGGCCGCCTTCCTCCGTGGTGCCGTAGAGCACCCCCGCGGCATCCTCGACCAGCCCGGCATAGGGCACGGCGTTGACCCCCGAGCTCATGTGCAGCACGGTGCTGAGCTGGGCCGGGTCAAGCGCCGTGCTGGCCTGCGGCACGCGGAACACCGTGCCGCTGAAGTCGTTGCCGCCATGCTGGGTCACGCCATAGAACTGGCCATCATCGGCCAGCAGCAGTTCGCCGATCGGGAAGGTGCCATCGCTGGCCTTGGCCGGGAAGCCGTAGAGCACGGTCAGGGCGCCGGCCGTGGTGATCCGGTACAGCGCGCCACCGATGAATTCCGCGGAATTGGGTCCGCCATCATAGGTCAGGCCGTACAGGGCGCCGTCGGAGCCGACGATCAGTCCGCCGGAGGGGAACGCGCCGTCCGTCCCGGAAAAGGCGTGCAGGGAGGTGAATGCGCCGGCGGGCGTGATGCGGAACACGGTGCCCTGATCGCTGGCCCCGCCCTCTTCGGTAGTGCCGTAGAGGTTGCCATCCGCAGCCTGCAGCAGCCGCGCCGCGGGATGCGCGCCGTCCGCGCCGCCGAAGCTGTGCAGCACGCTGAACTGCTGGCCGTTCACCGCCAGCGAGAAGATGGTGCCGAGGTCGTTGGCGCCTCCACCGCGCGTGGTGCCATACAGACGCCCGTCATTGGCCAGCAGCAGTTCGGCGAAGGGGCCGTTGCCGTTGTCCAGATCAAAATCATGCAGCACGCTGACCGTGCCTTCGGGCGCAAGCCGGAAGACGGTGCCGAATCCGCTGAAGCCACCGGCCTCCGCGGTGCCGTAGAGCTGGCCGTCGGCCCCCTGGATCAGGCCGCCGCGGGGAAAGGCCCCGCTGCTGAAATTGAAGGAGTGCAGCAGGCTGTACTGGCCACTGGCGCTGATGCGGAACAGGGTGCCGAGATCGAAATCCCCGCCGGATTCCGTAGTGCCGTAGAAGAAGCCGTCGCTGGCCAGCAGCAGCGGGGCGGACGGCGACTCGGCCGGACGGGCGAAGCGGGCCACGACACCGGTGCTGACATCCTCCGCACTGATCCCCGCCTGGCGTGCCTGACAGCTCGCCTTGGCGCAGAGCGATCCGAGGTCGCCGCCGGCCTGCGCGAGGACGGTGGTTGACAGGCTCAGGCCGAGCAGCGCGGCGGCGCTGCGCCATCGGCCGGCGGGGGAGGCTGCACAGTGGAAGGAACCGTGGATGGCAGGGGCCAGCCCCACCAGACTGCTCAAGACACCCATCGCTGCCTCCTCGCGGCTCGAGCGGCCGCATAGCCCCGGGCTGGCGCCGGCTGACGCCCCCACCCCCGGGTGAATGGCTTCAGACTAATCCATTCACGGCAGCAAAAGTAGCGACTGGGTCACAGTCCGTCCCGCGGGCCGGGCGGCCGTGGGCGCACAGCTCAGGAAATCGCGAAGCGAATCAGATGTTCGCCGGCCTGCTCCCGGCGCACGCCGAGACTCAGCGTGCCGGAGCGGATCAGCGGGTACTCCTCGCGACGCAGGAAGATTTCCTCGCCGGGGTGGCCATTGTGGTCCACGCAGACGAAGGTGCCGTTGGTGCTCTGGTCGACCAGCACGAACTTGCCGCGTCGGTACTCGATGCGGGCGTGGTGACGCGAGGCCGTGGGCGCCAGCACCTGCAGGTCGCAATCCTGTTCCCGGCCGAGCAGAAAGGGCTGGGACGAGGGGCCCAGTATCGCCTGCCGGCTGCCCAGATCCAGCTGCAGTTCGGCGGACAGTTCGGCGGTGTCCAGGCCGGGCAGGGAGGTGACCATGGCGGTGACATTGTCGGCCTCCCACAGGACCTCGTGGATGGCCATGGCTTCGCTCTTGCCCTTGACCGGGGTCACGTCGAAGTGACGCGTCATCGTGCGATTCGCGTGGCACATGCGCGCGACGGTATCGGCGCTGGTGATGATCTGGCCGGCCTTGGCCATCGACGCCATGCGGGCGGCGACGTTGACCGCGTCGCCGAACAGGTCGTTCTCGCGATGGATGACCGGACCGTAGTGCAGGCCGATACGCACCATCACCCGGACCTGGGCGGAGGGCGGGGAGGACTGGAAATGCTGCTGGATTTCCACCGCGGTCTGGGTCGCGGCATCGGCCGTGGGCAGCTCGCACATCAGTTCGTCGCCGATGCTCTTGACCACCCGGCCACCCTGACGAACCACGATACGGTGCATCGCGTCCAGGCAGGTCCGGATGAGGTCCTGGGCGACAGTGTCGCCCAGGCTTTCGTACAGCTTGGTGCTGCCCGCGATGTCGGCGAAGACGATGGCCGCCAGCGCGTCGCCGGATTCAGCCACCTGAACTGGCTCCGCCCTTACGCATCACTTCAGAGCGCGCCCTGGGCGAAATACCAGGTGGCTGACCCAAGCAAATAGTCCTCATTGAACTCGGCATTGACTCCTTGTGAAGGAGCATCGAAGTATTGGTACTTGATGCTAAATGCCAGCGGCGAATTGGCCAGGCGATAGCTGGCTTTCAATGAGTAACCTGATGCATCTTGGTCGCCGCGGCCTTCTGGCGACCAGTCATAAGTCGAATCATTATAGGCAATGGAAAAGGCGAGTTGAGATTCGCCCAGCTTGATTCCACTCAGCCCTGCGCCCAATACGAATCCGGTTTCCGAGTACAGATCGTCGTTGAAAAAACCATCGCCCTGCTGAGCGATTCGGATGCCTGCGAAGGGCGATAGCGTAAGGCCCACATCCAGAGGTAGACCGAAAATTACCTTCAAATCGGTACGGTCGAAGTCCGGAAAATCATCCGGCTTGGCCTGAATAAGCTCCAATTCGACATCTACGATTAGGGTGGAGTCCTGCCCTATCGGAAGACCCACAGTCCCGCCGAGATCACCCGCCAGTAGGTCGCCATCGGACTCGAAAGAGCTCATTGGCTCTTCGTAGTTATAGAGACCCAGGGAAAGGGAACCCCTTGCCTGCCAGAACCCCTCGGCCTGCGCGACCTGCGGCAGTGCCATGACCAGACCCGCGGCGACACCCCAGTGAATCCCGGACAGCTTTGTTGTTTTCATACCGCAATTCCCCCTGTGATCGGACTTCGGCGATTGTACGTCGCCGGGGCGATTTGTCGAACACCTGGATGGCGCGCTCGCTCAGAAACCGATCATGGGTGGCGGCTTGTCCGCGTCACGCGCCTTCTGGGGCGCCGGGGGCGGGGTGGCCTGGGCCGCCTCACGGCGGGCCAGTTCCCGGTCGATGTCCTCGATGCGATCGCGCGCGGTGCGGGCTTCGGGCAGGTCGGAGTAATCGTTCAGCAGGCTGACATAGGTGCTGCGCGCCGCGCGCAGATCATCACGCCGCTGCTGCGCCTGGCCCTGCTCAAGCAGCCCGCTGGCGGCGCGCTGCCGCTGGCGCGCCCGCTCGGCCGCGATGGCGGCCTGCCGGGCCTGTTCGCGCTGTTCTTCCAGCCGGCGCAGGCCATCGCGGGCGGCGCGCAGCAGGCCGGTGTCCGCGTAGTCGGAGACGATGCGCTGGTAGGCCAGCTCGGCGTCGCGCAGCGCGCCTTCGCGCTGGTGTTTCTGCGCCGCGGTCAGCAGTTCCTGGGCCGCCGCCTCGCGCTGACGGGCGCGCTGGGCCGGGTCTTCCCGCGCCGGCTCACTCTGCCGTGGCGGGGCCAGCGCCGCCTGCTGCACCGGCTCGGGCGTGGGGCGTGGCGCGGCGGTGGGTCTGGGGGTGGTCCGCACGATGGGCGACGGCTTCGGGGCGGCGGTCGGCGCAGGGTCGCTGCGGGCGGCGACCACGGCGGTGGGCCGCGGGGTGGCGGCGATCACGGGTGCCGGGGTGGCGGGCGCCGGGGTGGCCTGAGGCTTCCGCTCGGCCTGCTGCTGCAGCGGGCCGTCCGTTGCCGGGCCGGCGGCGACGGGCAGCTGCGAGGGCGCTTGCTGCAGCAGATACCAGCCTGTGCCGGCGGCGCCCAGCGCACAGATGCCAGCCAGGCCCAGCCACAGCCCGCCGCGACCCCTGGGTCTGGTGCTGCCCGGCCCGACCGCCTTGCGCCTGACCGCGGCCTGGGGTCGGGGCGGAACGCTCAGGGAGGAGGGCTCCGGAGCGGCCGGGGCGCCTGCGGTCGTGCCCTGATCCGCAGGCGCCGCCGGCGGCGGGCCTGCCGGCGCGGCGGGCGGCGGGCTGGCCGCAGCAGGCGGGGTCGGGGTCATGTCCGGGGTGGCGGAGACGACGCCGGAAGCCGGGGTCATCAGTTCGGCGGTGAGGCGCAGATGCGAGTCATCCACCGGAGCGGCAGGCGGCAGGTTCTCGACTTCCTGGGTCGGTGCGGAGGCGGCCAGGCGTTCCTCCGCCGTCGCGGACAGGGCCGGATTGCCGGGCACCGTATGCGCGCCGGCCAGCACCTTGGTGTCCATATGGCTGATCTGGCCGGTCCAGTCCCGGGGAAACAGGGCATCGAGTTGCTGGATCAGGGTCCTGGCATCCGGACAACGCTCGGCCGGATCCTTGGCCATGAGACTGTCCAGCAGGGGCTGCAGCTGGGCGTAATCGGCCGGCAGCTGCGGGATCGGCTCGGACACGTGCTTGAACACGATCGCCATGGTGTCCGGCGCGTCATAGGGCGGCTCGCCACTGAGCATCTCGTACAGGATGCAGCCCAGGGCGTAGAGGTCCGCGCGGCCATCCACATCCTTGCCGCGGATCTGTTCCGGGCTGATGTAGCGTGGCGTGCCCACGGACATGCCGGTCTTGGTCATGCGGGTTTGCGAGTCGATCGCCTTGGCGATGCCGAAGTCGGTCAGCACCGGGGTGCCTTCCTCGTCGAACAGGATGTTCTCCGGCTTGACGTCGCGGTGCACGAAGCCGCGCTTGTGCGCGTGGTTGAAGGCCTCCGCCACGCCGCGGATGGCCTTCATCGCCTCGGTCAGCGGCATGGACTGGCGCATTCTCTCGCGCAGGTCGCCGCCCGGCAGCAGCTGCATGGTGTAGTAGTGGTAGGGTGGTTCGTGGCCGAACTCGAACAGGGTGACGATGTTCGGGTGGCTCAGCGCGGCGGCGGCGCGCACCTCCTTTTCGAAGCGCTCGATCAGGTCGCCGCTGCGGGTCAGTTCCGGCGGCAGGACCTTGAGCGCCAGCCGGCGGCCCAGGCGGGTGTCCTCGGCTTCATAGACATCAGCCATCCCGCCGGAACCGAGCGAGCGAATGATGCGGTAATGGCCGAGAACGAAGCCGGATTCAATCATGCCTAGGGATCTTGAGCGTGCACGCGGCGGCCAGTGAACCGGGCCACGGTCGCAGATTATCGCAGATCACGCCGCGCGATCAGCATTCGGGGTGATTCACGGCAATGTTGACCGCCAGCCCGCCCAGCGAGGTCTCCTTGTACTTGCTGTTCATGTCCCGGGCGGTTTCGGCCATGGCGTGGATCACCTCGTCCAGCGACACGCGGGCATCGGCCGGGTCACGGGCCAGGGCCAGCTGGGCGGCGTTGATCGCCTTCACGGCGCCCATGGCGTTGCGCTCTATGCAGGGAATCTGCACCAGGCCATTGACCGGGTCGCAGGTCATGCCCAGATGATGCTCCATGGCAATTTCCGCGGCCATCACGGCCTGAGGCACGCTGCCGCCCAGCGCCTCGGTAAGGGCGGCAGCCGCCATCGCCGAGGAGACGCCGATCTCGGCCTGGCAGCCGCCAGCCGCGGCGGAGATGGTCGCGCCCTTCTTGAAATGGGTGCCGATCTCGCCGGCCACCATCAGGAAGTTGCGGATGTCCCCGGCGCCAACCGGGTCGGGCGCGGAACAGAGGTGGAACATCAGCACCGCGGGAATCACCCCCGCCGCGCCGTTGGTGGGCGCGGTCACCACCCGTCCGAGGCTGGCGTTCTCCTCGTTGACGGCGAGGGCGAAACAGCTGATCCAGCGCATGCTGTCGGCGAAGCCGGGGTGCCGGGCGCGAATCGCGGCAATCCACTGCTGCGGGTTCGCGATCGCGCGGGCCTGCTCTTCGCCCAGCAGTTGCCGGTGCATCTGGGCGGCACGACGGACCACTCGCAGCCCCCCCGGCAGATGTCCGTCCCGCTGGCAGCCCCGGAACATGGTCTGGCTCATCACCGACCAGATGCGGTCGAGCTGGGCGTCGATCTCGGCGTCGCTGCGCCAGCAACGTTCGTTGGCCCGCACCATCTCGGCGATGGAAAAGCCCTGCGCGCGGCAGTGCGCCAGCAACTCGCTGGCCTTCTGGCACGGGTAGGGCAGGCTCACGGACTCGCCGGTCGAAGGGGCTTCCTGTTCCGCCACGACGAAGCCGCCGCCAACCGAGTAGTAGACGGCCTCGCGCCACTGGCCGTCGATGCGGGCCCGGCAGCACAGGCCATTGGGGTGGCCGGGCAGGCTCTCGGCGGGTCGGAACAGGATGTCGCCGGCAGGATCGAAAGCCACGGCATGGCCATTGGGCAGGGCGATGCGGCCCTGCTCCCGCAAGGCGGCCAGAAAGGCCTGCAGCTGGTCGATGTCGACGGTCTCCGGCTGGTGTCCGAGCAGGGCCAGGCAGATCGCCAGGTCGGTGCCGTGGCCGCGGCCGGTCAGGGCCAGCGACCCGTACAGCAGGATCTCGATGCGGTCGGGTCGCGCGTCGCGCAGATGCTCGTCCAGCCAGCGCTGGATGGCGCGCCAGGGCCCGAGCGTGTGCGAGCTGGAGGGGCCGATGCCGATCTTGAGCATGTCGAAAACGCTGATGCTTTCGTGCATCGGGGTCCCTTCGGCCGGCGTCATTCGTCGGCAGGCCGGCGCGACCGCGCAGGGCCCGCTGACGGACCGGCGCGCAGCCCGTCTGACAGTGGCCTCTGGATGGGCTCAGATCGCACTGGCCAGCTGCCGGTAGGCGGGACCTCCCAGGACATGCAGGTACATGCGCAGGTTGCGCTTGCGGGTCTCCAGGTTCTCGTCCACGCCAATGGTGTAATGGCCGATCTGGTGGGTGTAGAAGACGCGGGCGCGAATATAGGCTTCCTCGTCGTCATAGCCCAGGCCGGCGAAGACCTTGCGCAGGTCCTCGGTGCGGGCATCGTCCACCTTGTGCACGACCGCGGCGACCGGCTCGGACACGCGCGCCCACTCGCGGATGGCCATGTCGAACTGGGGGTCGAAGCCGCGTTCGTGGATGACGTTGTCGCAGATACGTTCGATGGTCGCCAGCGCATGCCCCGGGCTGCTGAGTTCCAGTTCGACCGGCGTGAAGCGATTTTCCTTGCGCCAGGTTTCCAGCAGCGTTTCCAGCAGGTCGTGATGATTGCCGAAATGGTAGTAGAATCCGCCGCGGGTCACGCCGAGGCGTTTGGCCAGCCGGTCCACCTTGACGGCGCCGATGCCCTCTTCGATCAGGACCACCTTGGCGCAGGCGATCCAGCCTTCGCGGGTGACCTTGATATTCCCCTTGCGACCGGGCTCCGGGATGGTCAGTTCGCGTTGCTGGCGCTGGCGGGTGGTGAGCTTGTCCGTCATCGATTCTGGGTCGCAGGGAAATGCAGATTTGTATTATACATATCGAGCTTCCGGCGCAAATTCCGCCGCCTCGGCGAGCCGGACCGGAAGCTGACGAGGGACCGTTTTGACGCAGTCGAGCAGCATCACCATCGTGGGCGCCGGGCTGGCGGGGCTGGGCACGGCCTGGGCTCTGCAGCAGCGGGGCTGGCAGGTGACCGTGCTGGACAGTCGCGAGGGACCGGCCCTGGGCACCAGCTACGCCAATGCCGGCATGCTCACGCCGTCCATGGCGGACCCCTGGAACTCCCCGGGGGTATGGCAGAAGTTGCTTGCCTGGCTGGGCCGTGAGGATGCGCCGATGCTGTTGCGCCCGTCGGCCCTGCCGCATTACCTGGGCTGGGGGCTCAGGTTCCTGGCCCACTCCCGTTCCGGCCCGCATGCCCGCTCCACCCGCGCGAATTTCGCCCTGGCCCGCTTCAGCATGGCGGAGTTCAGGGCCTTGCGGAAACAGGCCCGCATCGAGCATGCCCTGCGGACCAAGGGCACCATGCAGGTGTTCCGCGATCCGCGCGAGCTGAACCAGGCCCGGCGCCTGGCCGATCAGCTGCATGAGTTCGGCCTGCGGGCCCGGGTGCTGGATGGCGCGGGGCTGGTCGAGGTCGAGCCCCTGCTGCAGCCGGTGGCTGACGGGCTGGCCGGTGCCGTGTACTTCCCCGACGATGAGACCGGTGACGCCCATCGCTTCTGCCGTGGGCTTGCCGCACTGCTGGAGCAGCGGGGCGCGCGCATCGAGTACGGCGTCGAGGTGCGGGGTCTGCGCTGCGAGCGGGGTCGCCTGCGCGCGCTGCGCTGTACGGATGGCGAGCGGGAGATCGAGCAGCTCGTGCTGGCCGCCGGCGCCTGGACGCCTGCCCTGGCCGCGCAGGCCGGCCTGCGTCTGTCGATTCGTCCGGTCAAGGGCTACTCGCTGACCGTGCCGGTGAAAGCGCCGGCCGCCATGCCCTCCTTGTCGGTCATCGATCAGCATCACCATGCTGCCATCACCCCCTTTGATGACTGCCTGCGTCTGGCCGGCACCGCGGAGTTCGCCGGCTGGGACGAGCGCCTGCACCCCGGGCGCGTCGCCATGTTGTGGGACATGCTGGACCGGCTGCTGCCGGCGCAGCGCGATGAGCAGGACCGGGACGCGGCGCAGGCCTGGTGCGGCTTCCGGCCGATGGCCTCGGACGGGGTGCCCTACATCGGCCCCACTGCCGTGGCGGGCCTGGCGGTCAATGCCGGTCATGGCCATCTGGGCTGGACCCAGTCGCTGGGTTCCGGCGCGCTGCTGGCCCAGTTGCTCGGCGGCGAGACGCCGGGTATCGATCCGGCGCCGTTCCGGCTGCAGCGCTAGGCGGCAGGGCTCAAGCGTCGGCGGCGCGGCGGAGCTCGGCCAGCAGTTCGGCGCCGCTCCAGTCGCGCCGGCCGCCGGATTCGGCGGCGCGAATCAGTTCGATCAGGCGGGCATTCACCGGGGCCTGGCGGCCGAGCTTCTGGGCCAGACGAAGCACCTCGCCATTGATCCAGTCGATCTCGGTCGGCCGGCCGGCTTCGAGGTCCTCCCACATGGAGGAGCGGGCCTGCGGGTCAATTTCCAGCATCTTGTTGGCGAGCAGCCGGAACAGGGCATCCGGGGCGCCCAGCAGGCGCGGAATCCAGTGCGCGGGCAAAGGCGTCAGCCGGGCAGGGTGGATGCCTTCGTTCTGCATGAGCCTGAGCGCCTCGGCCTGGGCCAGCGCGATGCAGCGGCGGAAATCGCGCTGCGACAATTCCTGCTTGAGCGGCAGTCCGCACAGGGCGTTGATGGCGTTGTTGAGGTTGAGCAGCAGCTTGGCCCAGAGCACGGCCGGCATGTCGGCATGCTGGGTCAGCGGCAGCCCGGCCGCGATGAAGGCGGGCAGCCAGTCGTCCAGCGCCGGGTCCGCGGCCACCTCCAGCTCGCCTTCGGAACCCTGGTGAAAATGTCCCTGCCCCTGATTGACCACATTGAAAGGCACCATGCCCGCAATCACCCGACGGCCGGGCAGGGTCTCGGCCAGGCGCGCCGCATTGCCCAGCCCGTTCTGCAGGCTGATCACCAGCGCGTCCGGCCGCAGGACGGCGGCCAGACTTTGCCCCGCCTCGACCGTGGCGGCGCTTTTCACGGTGACCAGCACCAGGCGCGCATCGGCACAGGCCTGGGCATCGGTGGCAAAGCGCAGCTGACCGGCGGCGACCTGCTGGTCCCGACCCCGGTAATCGGTCAGGCGCAGACCATGGCTGCGCAGGCTGTCGCGAATCCGCGGGCGGCCGATGAACTGCACCGGCGTGCCTGCGGCGGCCAGGCAGCCGCCCACGTAGCAACCGATACTGCCCGCGCCGAATACCGCGACCGGTCCCATCAGCCGAGCAGGGCCAGGGCCACGCTGGCGCCGGAGGCCGCGAGCAGGCAGAGCAGGGTCAGCACCGTGCCCCAGTATCGGCCCGGCGGAAAATGCTCGGAGAAGACCAGCGCATAGCCGTGCAGCAGGCGGCCCAGCAACAGCGCGCCGCCCAGCAGATGCAGCCACAGGGCGCCCAGATTCTGATGCTCGAGCAGGGCCATCAGCAGCAGGATCAGCGGCGTGTACTCCGCGAAGTTCGCATGGCCGCGCATCAGGCGCAGCATGGTCGGATCGCCGCCATCGCCGAGGCCGATCTTGCTGCGACCCTTGATGACACGCAGGCTCAGGGCCAGGAACCACAGGCCAAGCAGGCCGGCATACAGCATGGTGATCATATCCACTCCCAGGGTGTTGTTGGCGGCCATCTTAGCCGAGCTGTCGCAGCGCTACAGGCCGGTCAGCCTCAGCACCAACCAGTAGCTCGCCAGGGTCGCGGCCGCCGCATTCGATGCCGCGGTGAAGCGGGCACGTCGCGCGTCACCCAGGCCTTGCAGCAAGCACCACAGCGGCAACACGCAGAGCAGCTGGCCGGCCTCCACGCCCAGGTTGAAGCCGAGCAGGCTGACCAGGCGGGCCGGCGCCTCGATCTGCAGGTCCAGCAAGATGCCGGCAAAGCCGAAACCATGCACCAGACCAAAGCCGAAGCACAGCAGCAGTCGCAGACGGAAATCATCCCGGCCACGGCTGCGCAGCAGCAGGGCGTAGCACAGTCCGAACAGGCTCAGCCCGGCGGCCGTTGTCAGGGCCACCACCGGGCTCAGGAAGAGTCCCGCCAGCAGCAGTGCGGCGAGGGCCGGGTACAGGACGCGGGGCTGGGTGCGCCAGGCGTTCTCCAGGCACAGCAGCAGGATGGACAGTGCAATGATGGCTTCGACCGCCGCGGCATCCACCGCCAGCCAGCGCAGGCTGGCGGCGGCCAGGCTCAGACTGTGGGCGACCGTGAAGCCGGTGACCAGCCAGGCGATGTCCGTGGCGCGGCGTACCAGCAGGAGCAGAGCCAGCAAGAAGGCCAGATGGTCCCAGCCCAGCAGGATGTGTTCGACCCCGAGTCGGAAGTAGCGCTGGAATCCGCTCAGCCCGCGCGGGCTGGTCAGCGACCAGTCGCGCCGGTTTTCGCTGAAAACATAGCTGGCCTCCCGTCCATCCTGGCCCCGCCAGCGGGCCAGATTGCTGTGGTTCGGGGCCAGGTCGAAAAGCGCGTCCAGGCGCAGCTGCCAGTCACCCTGGGCGGCGCAACGCCAGCTCATGTGGGTGGCGACCCAGCCCTCGGTCCAGTGCTGGCTGCTGGCGGCCTGCAATGCGCAGGATTCACCACCGCGGCGCGCCTCGACCTGGTCGCTGAGATGCCGGCTCACCGCCGTGAGGTAGCCGGCCTCGGCCGGGTGCAGGACGGCGCGGGTCAGGTCCAGTGCGCCGTGGCGCAGCGTCAGTTCCAGGCCACCGTCGACTTCCTGCCAGTGACTGTAGGACAGGCTTTGCTGATGGGCGCAGACCGGGGCACAGCACAGGGCCAGCAGCCAGGCGAGGCGTCGCCGCATCACAGCGGCGCCAGCTGGACCGGGTAGCGCTTGCGCAAATCCTCCAGCAGCGCCTCGAAGCGGGTCTCACCCTGCCGTCTGCGCCATTCGGCTTCTACCCGCAAGCGGATGTCTGCGAGCTCGGGGCTGTGGGCCGGGCGCATCTCCAGCAGTTGCAGCAGCGCATGACCTTCATCCAGCGCAAGCACCTCTCCGGGCCCGGGTGCGTCCAGGGTCGCCGCGGCCTCGCTCAGGCGCGGGCCAAGCAGGGCGTGCAGCTTGTGCAGGGGCAGGCGGGCTTCGGGCAGGGAGGGGTCCGGGGACAGGCCGGGCGGATCGCCCCGCAGCAGCGCCTCGCGCAGGGCCAGCAGCGGGGCGCGCCGGTCGGAGCGGTAGAGACGCAGCTTCAGCTCCGGAGGCTGGCTGAAATAGGCCCGGTTGCGTTCGAAGAAGTCCTGCAGCTCATCCGTCGCGGGGCTGTCCTGGCGGGCTTCGGCGCGCAGCAACTCCAGCACCGTATCGACGGTCTGCTTGCGCAGCTGCGGACTGTTGCGCACCAGGTCCAGGTCCAGTCCGTAGCTGAGCAGCAACTGCTCGTCGATCAGGCGTTGCAGGATGGCGCGTTCTTCTTCCGGGCTCAGCGGCTGGCGGCGGGCCTGGCGAACGCCGCTGACCGCCCGCTCGAAATCCCGGCGCAGGATGTCCTGGCCATCGACCCGGGCGATCACATGGTCCGGCAGGGCGGGCGTGGGGGAGGCCAGCAGGCCGGACAGGGCCAGCAGCAGCCCGGCCAGCATGCCGGCGACAAGCCAGTGGGATGAGTGCAAGGGTATCCAGGGTCACTGATGGGGCGCTGATCGTGCAAAATGGTGGACCGCGTGGTCAAGGCGGACGGCCGCGCCAGTCTAATACCAACAGGGGAGACTCATGTCAGCCAGGGGATGCATTGCCGTTGCCGCGATTCTGTTTGGGGCCTGCGGACAGCAGTCGCTGCCGCCGCGGGAGGGCGCGGACGCGCAGGGCCATACCGATGCGACCGCGGTCACCGCGCGGGCCAATGCCCAGGTGGCGGCCCGCCTGCCGCTGGATGATCCGCAGGATTTCGAGGACGCACAGCGCGGCCTGCTGGCCCGAGCGGACAGTCTGGTGGTCAAGCGGCCTGACGGCACCATCGTGTGGGATCAGGACGCCTATGCCTTCGTGGACGGCGCGGCGCCGGCCACCGCCAATCCCAGCCTGTGGCGACAGACCCGCCTGAACAATCTGCATGGCCTGTTCGAGGTCGTGCCGGGCGTGTATCAGGTGCGCGGCTATGATCTCGCCAACATGAGCCTGATCCAGGGCGAGACTGGCTGGATCGTGGTCGACCCGCTGACCGTGGGCGAGACGGCCGAGGTCGCGATGCGCTTCGCCATGCAGCATCTGCCGGAACGCCCGGTCAGCGCGGTGATCTTCACGCACAGTCATATCGACCATTTTGGCGGCATCGAGGGTCTTTACCGGGTCACCACCCGGACCCCGGATTTCCAGGTCATCGCGCCCGAAGGTTTCCTGGAAGAGGCGGTCAGCGAGAATGTGATGGCCGGGGTGGCCATGCAGCGCCGCGCCGGCTACATGTACGGACGCGAGCTGGCCCGCTCCCCGCGCGGGCACATCGATACCGGCCTGGGCAAGGAGCCGCCGCGCGCCGGCGCCTTCAGCATCGCCCGGCCGGACCGGGTCATCTCGCAGACGGGGGAGCGAATGACCGTGGACGGGGTCGAGTTCGTGTTCCAGAACGCACCCGGATCCGAGGCCCCGGCCGAGCTGACCTTCTACCTGCCGCAGCACAAGGCCTTCTGTGGCGCGGAAGTCGTCTCCCGCAACATTCACAACGTCTACACCCTGCGCGGGGCCAAGGTGCGCGACGCGCTGGCCTGGAGCCAGTACATCCAGGAAGCGCTGGATCTGTTCGGTGGCGAGGCCGAGGTGTATTTCGGATCGCATCAGTGGCCGGTCTGGGGCAACGCCCGCCTGCAGAACTTCATGAAGCAGCAGCGCGACGTCTACAAGTACATCCATGACCAGACCCTGCGCATGGCCAATCTCGGCTATACCCCGCGCGAGATCGCGGAGAAGCTGAAGATGCCGGCCAGCCTGGAGAAGAGCTTCGCCAATCGGGGTTACTACGGCACCGTCCGGCATAATGCCAAGGCGGTGTATCAGCGCTACTTCGGCTGGTATGACGGCAATCCGGCGAACCTTGATCCGCTGCCGCCGAGCGAGGCGGGACGGCGCTACGTGGAGTTGCTCGGTGGCGCCTCCAGCGTGCTTCTCAAGGCGCAGGAGGCCTTCGACGATGGCGATTACCGCTGGGTCGCGGAACTGCTCAACCATCTGGTGTTTGCCGAGCCGGGCAATGACAGCGCGCGGGCGCTGCTGGCGGAGACCTACGACCAGCTGGGCTATCAGGCCGAATCCGGCCCCTGGCGTGATGTCTATCTCTCGGCGGCCTACGAGCTGCGCCATGGCACCACCCGCCGGGCCCTGTACATGGGGGATGCGCGGGACCTGCTGCGCGAAATTCCGCGGGACAGGTTCTTCGACTCGATGGCCGCCCGGCTCAATGGGCCGCGGGCCGAGGATGCGCAGATCCGGGTCAAGTTCCACTTCAGCGATCTTCAGGAAACCCATCTGCTGGATATCGAGAACGCGGTGATGCACCACCGCAAGGTGGCGCCGGACGCGCCGGCGGATGCCAGCATCAGCCTGACCCATGAGCTGTTCCTGGATATGGTCATCGGCGACATCAGCCTGCGCGAGACGATACTGTCGGATGATCTGGAGGTCTCCGGCAATCGCCTGGACCTGATCAAGTTCTTCCGTCTGTTCGACCAGCCGGATGGCCGTTTCGCCATCGTGACGCCGGACTAGGTGGGCAAGCCGCCTCGGGGTGTGCGGCGCCGGTGCCAGGGGATGAGCAGGGCGCTGAGCAGCAGCATCAGGCCGCCATAGAGCAGCACGGTGAACAGCACCTGATCACCGAGCGGGTCGGCAACGCCGACCGCGGCCGGAAACAGGGACGCCTTGAGCAGGACGCCCAGATTGGTGTTGCGCACCGTGATCTCGATATTGATCGCCGACACGTCCTGCGCCGGGCTGCCCAGCCAGCGCGGAAGCCACAGGGACAGCAGGGCGAGACAGCCGATGAAGGCGGCGACCCGGCCGACATTGGCGGTGCCGAAGCTCTCCAGATCCAGCCGGCCTGCGCCCAGGGCGCCGATCACGATCAGGGCGATGCAAAGCAGGGAGCCACGGATGCACAGGCGTGACAGCAGCGGCGCCTGGCGGGGGAACAGGCGCAGCCCGGCCATCCCCAGCAGCAGCGGCAGGAGCAAGGTCAGCGCGATCTCCAGCGCGATGCGCCCGGCCGGCATGCGAAAGTCCGCTGGCAGGTGCTCCGCGATCAGCGCCTGCAGGATCAGCGGGGTGGTCACCAGGCAGGCCAGGGTGGCCACCGCGGTCAGCGCGATGGACAGGGCGATGTGACCCCGTGACAGATAGGTGAAGATGTTCGAGACCGTGCCGCCGGGCACCGCGGCGCAAACGGCCAGGCCGATGGCCAGGCCCGGGCCGCCGCCCAGCTGGCGCACGAACAGCCAGGCCAGCAGTGGCACCAGCAGGATCTGCATCACGATGCCGATGCCAAAGCTGCGCGGCGTGCTGAACACGCGGACGAAATCCGCCGGTCGCAGGGTGGCGCCCATGCCGAGCATGGCCAGAATCAGCTGGGTGGCAGCGAACCAGTACTCATGCTGCAGGTAGAAATCGAACACGGCGTCCCCCTGTTTGCCGCCAGCGCCCGGTCCGGTGTTCAGCCGCCGGTGGACGCCAGTCGGTCGTTCAGTCCTTCGAATATGAGCATGCAGTTGTCCACCAGCCGTTCGGGCGGCTGGCGGTAGCCGTCGATGATCCAGCGTTGGGCCATCTGCACGCAAACGCCAACCAGCCCGGCGGCGAGCAGTTCCACATCGAAATGTGCGGCCTCGGGGTCAAGGTCCGGCTTCAGCGCGATCTGCTGAACCAGGTCGGCGAAGCGGCCTATGGAGCGGCGGAACAGCCGTTCCTGGTCATAGGGGACGCCGTAGATCTCGATCAGGATGATCCGGGCCATCTGGCGGTCCTGCTGGATCGCGTTGAAGAAGGCGGACAGCCCGGCGCGGGCTATCGTGCTGAGCTCGCGGGGGCGGGCGGCCAGCACCGCGGCGGTGATGTCGCGCAGCAGGCCATCCAGGGTTTCGTCGTAGCAGGCCCCGAACAGGGCTTCGCGTTTCTTGAAGGATTCGTAGAAGTAGCGCTCGGTCAGGCCGGCGGCCTGACACAATTGCTTGACCGTGGCGGCATGGAAGCCCACTTCGCCGAAGACGCCACAGCCGGCCTGAATGAACTGGCGGCGACGCTCGGCTCGGCGCGCTTCCGAACTCTTGCCACGATAACTGCGCTTTGGGGCGTTCATGAGGGTTATGTTGACATGAAGAATTGTCAGATGTAAAACTGACAACATCAATTGTCACATGGGTGGCCCGGTATGGGAAACAGCAGGGCGGACTACGATGTCGCCATCATCGGCAGCGGTTTCGCCGGCATCGGCATGGCGATCCGGCTGAAGCAGGAGGGCCGCCGCAGCTTCGTGCTGTGGGAGCGTGAGGCGGAAGTTGGCGGCACCTGGTATGTCAATCATTACCCGGGCTGCGCCTGCGACGTGCAGTCTCACCTGTACTCCTTCTCCTTCGAGCCGAATGCGCAGTGGAGTCGCACCTTCTCGCCGCAGCGGGAAATCTGGGATTACCTGAACCGCTGCGTGGACAAATACGATGTGCGCCGGCATATCCAGTTCCAGCGCGAGATGACCCGGGCGCGCTATGACGACGCCCGGGGCCTGTGGGAGATCGAGGACGCGCAGGGGAACCGCTGCACCGCCAGGGTGCTGGTCTCCGGCATGGGCGGGCTGAGCCGGCCCTCGATTCCCGATCTGCCGGGCCTGTCGGACTTCCAGGGCAGGCGTTTCCACTCCCAGCAGTGGGATCACGACTATGCCCTGGATGGCAAGCGGGTGGCGGTGGTCGGCACCGGCGCCAGCGCGATCCAGTTCGTGCCGGAGATCGCGCGGCAGGTCGCCCGCCTGGATCTGTATCAGCGCACCCCGCCCTGGATCATGCCGAAGCCGGATTTCGCCGTGCCCGGCGTGATCCAGCGCCTGTTCGGCCGCCTGCCGATGCTGCAGAACCTGTTCCGGCGCTGGATCTACTGGTCGCTGGAAGCGCGTGCAGCCGGCTTCACCGGCGGGGTCGGCCTGATGAAGCTGCTGCAGCCGCTGGCCGCGCGCTACATCCGCAAGCAGATCAAGGACCCGGTGCTGCGTGACAAGGTCACCCCGCGCTACACGCTGGGCTGCAAGCGGGTGCTGCTGTCGAACAACTACTATCCGGCGCTGGCCCGAGACAATGTGGAGGTGGTCACGAGCGGCATCGGTCACTTCACTGCCGATGGCGTGGTGGATCAGAACGGGGTGGAGCGCAAGGTGGATGCGGTCATCCTGGGCACCGGCTTCGCGGCGACCGAGCCGCTGCCGCGCGGCGCCCTGCTCGGTCGCGACGGCCTGGACATCGTGGATGCCTGGGCCGAGACCGGTCCGCAGGCCTACAAGGGCACGACCGTGTCCGGCTTTCCCAATCTGTTCCTGCTGGCCGGGCCCAATACCGGGCTGGGCCACAGTTCCATGGTGTTCATGATCGAATCGCAGATCGCCTACGTGATGGATGCGCTGGCGCGCATGGACCGCGAGGGCGTGCAGGCGGTGGACCTGCAGCCGCAGGTGCAGCGGCGCTTCAACGAGAAGCTGCAACGCAAGATGGCGGGCACCGTCTGGATGAAGGGCGGCTGCAACAGCTGGTACCTCGATGCCGCGGGACGCAATGTCACCCTGTGGCCTTACTACACCTGGCAGTTCCGTCTGGCCACCCGTCGCTTCGATCTGGAGAACTACGCCCGGATAGACGCGGGGGCCGAGGCGGGTGCTGCCCTAGAACTGCAGGAGAACGCGGCATGAAGAATTTCCGGGACAAAGTGGCGGCGATCACCGGTGCGGGTTCCGGCATGGGTCGCACCCTGGCCCTGAACCTGGCCGCCCAGGGCTGCCATCTGGCCCTGTCGGACGTGAATGAAGAGGGTTTGCAGCAGACCGCGCAGCAGGCCGCCGCCCACGGGGTGAAGGTGGTGACCGACATCGTCGACGTGGCGGACCGCGACGCGGTCTACCGCTGGGCCGACAAGGTGGTCGCCGACCATGGCCGGGTCAATCTGCTGTTCAACAATGCCGGCGTGGCGCTGGGCAGCACCATCGAGGCGATGAGCTACGAGGAGCTGGACTGGCTGCTGGGCATCAACCTGTGGGGCGTGATCTATGGCACCAAGGCCTTCCTGCCGCATCTGAAGGCAGCCGGCGAGGGGCACATCATCAACATCTCCAGCCTGTTCGGGCTGTGCGCCCAGCCGACCCAGAGCGCCTACAACATCAGCAAGTTCGGGGTGCGTGGCTTCACCGAATCGCTGCGTCAGGAGCTGGATCTGGCGGATTGCGGGGTCAGCGCGACCTGCGTGCATCCGGGCGGAATCAAGACCAATATCGCCCGTGCCGCCCGACATAACGCGAGCATCGAGGAACTGACCGGCAAGTCGCATGAAGAGGGCGTGGCCGAGTTCGAGAAGCTGTTCATCACCAGCCCGGAGAAGGCGGCGCAGATCATGATCGACGCGGTGCGCAAGAACCGCCGGCGTGTGGTGGTCGGGCCCGATGCGCGCCTGCTGGACCTCGTCGTGCGCCTGTTCCCCGCCGGCTATCAGCGCCTGATCCTGTGGGGATTCCGCCGCCAGCTGGCGCAGTGAAGAGGCTGAGCGCTCAGCGATAGTCGCGAGGGCTGCGCCGCGGCGCTGGCTCGGTGTCGCGCCGTTCCGGACGATCTGAGCCATGCCAGCCAGCCCGGTTCTCCCCGGGCCTGTCGTTGTGCCGGCTGTGGTCCGCGCGCAGCGCCGGCTTGGGCTGCGGCCGGGCATGCGACGGGTCATGACGCGGCCGGCCCTGCGCATCATGGTCGTCCTGATGCGCGGGCGTGCGCCAGGCCGGGCGGGCATGATCGTTCCGCGGCGGATGATGCTCGGGGTGCCCCGGGCGGTCCACACCGCGCCAGGATTGTGCGTCCTGGCGCTGGCGGCCGGTATGCGGGTGGTCCGGATGCTGCCGCTGTGGGCGATCCAGCCGGGGCTCGCGGAAAGCCGCGCCATCGCGCCGGTGGGGCCGGTGCTGCCAGTGCCGCGCCTGTGCGTGACCGGACAGGTAATGGCCCCAGTAGCGGGGACGATGGCTGGGCCGGTACTGGTGGTCCAGCACCACGACCTGACGGCGGGACCAGTGGAAGCTGCTGAAATGATGGGTCGATGACAGGCGGATGGCGCTGCTCCAGAAGAATCCGGATCGGGGGTAATGCCCGCCGGGGCAGGCCCACCAGTGCGGCGCCCGCGCTGGCCACCACCAGTGCCCATAGACCACCCGGGTGTCATAGAAGGGCAGGTAGACCACGTGACTGTGCAGGGGCGGCTCGATCAGGATGTAGGTTCGTTCATGCAGGACCTGCAGGTGCTCGCCACTGCGCAGGTGCCCGGCAGCGTGGGCCCGGCGACGCAGTCGCTGGATGCTGTCCGTCACCTCCTCTTCGGCCAGCAGGAAAACCTCGCCCACGCGCTCGGTCCACTCCAGGTCCTCGTCCATGCGCGACAGCAGATCCGGAAAGGCGACCAGGGCCTTGACGCTGGGGTCCCAGTCCCGCTGTTCGACGGCGGACACGGCGGCCTGCCCGCGCAATCCGGGGTGGGCGCGCGACCAGCGCGCGGCCTGAACGATATCCAGCGGGTAGCTCGCAGCGATCAGCAGCTGGGACAGCACGGTGTCGGGGTAGAGCGCGACAGGCGCCAGCAGCGCATCCAGTTCGGCAGGGCTGATCGACTCCTGGTGATCGGCACGGGCGCCGGCACTGCACAGCAGCAGGATGACGGCGATCAGACAGTTCAGCGGTTTCATGGGGCCACCTCCGGCTCTGACCCCTATAACGCGGCGCACTCGCGATGGTTGACGGGTGACGCAACGGCCGTCCTGAGAGGGCTCCTGCCAGGCGCGACGGCCAGGGGGCGAGCGGGCCGGAGCGGGTTCAAAGCGTCGCCCGGCCGTGCTATGTTACCCGCCAGTTACATTCCCAATGGAGTCTGCCTCAATGGCCCTGCCCGCGATTCTCAAGGACCGGCTGCGACTGCCGGTCGTCGGCTCGCCGATGTTCATCGTTTCCGGACCGGATCTGGTCATCGCCCAGTGCAAGGCCGGCGTGGTGGGGTCGTTTCCGGCCCTCAATGCGCGTCCGGCCGAGATGCTGGAAACCTGGCTGCAACGCATCAATGATGAACTGGACGCGCACAACCAGGCCCATCCGGACAGTCCGGCGGCCCCCTATGCCGTCAACCAGATCGTGCACAAGTCGAACAACCGGCTGGAGCATGACCTGGAGATGTGCGTGAAGTACAAGGTGCCCATCGTGATCACCTCGCTGGGCGCCCGGGTCGACGTGAACGATGCGGTGCATTCCTATGGCGGGATCGTGCTGCACGACATCATCAATCAGAAGTTCGCCCGCAAGGCGATCGAAAAGGGTGCGGACGGGCTGATCGCGGTGGCCAGCGGGGCAGGCGGGCATGCGGGCCAGCTGTCACCCTTCGCCCTGATCCAGGAGATCCGGCAGTGGTTTGACGGGCCGCTGCTGCTGTCCGGTTGCATTGCCACTGGCGACGCGGTGCTGGCGGCCCAGGCCATGGGCGCGGATCTGGCCTACATCGGCAGCCCCTTCATCGCCACCCGCGAGGCCAATGCGGTCGACGACTACAAGCAGATGATCGTGGACTGCAGTGGCGAGGACATCGTCTACACCAACCTGTTCACCGGGGTGCATGGCAACTACCTGCGGCCTTCCATCGAACGGGCCGGCATGGATCCGGCGCGCCTGCCGCAGGGTGACGTCAGCACCATGGATTTCGGTACCGATGCCGGCGGTGACGCCAAGGCCTGGAAGGACATCTGGGGCTGCGGCCAGGGCATTGGTGCGATCAAGCAGGTGCCGGCAGCCGGAGAGTACATCGCCCAGCTTGCGCGCGAGTACGAGGCGGCCAGGAGCCGGCTGCTCGGCGCAGGCGCGCTGGCGGCGCGCGCCGCCTAGGGGCAGACGAAAGCACTTGCCTGCGGCGGCACGCTGACGCAGTCTGGCGCCATGAAAAATCAGAAACTGCTGGTGCGGCAGGCCCGCAAGAAGGACCTGCCGCAGATTTTCCGTCTGGTCAACAAGGTCTATCGCGAGGGCTATTCGCGCGAGCAGTTGCGCGGCCAGCTCAGCCATTTTCCGGAAGGCCAGCTGGTGGCCGAGTTCGACGGCCGGGTGGTGGGTTATTGCGCCAGCCTGCGGATTGGCGGTGCCCGGGCGCTCAAGCCGCACACCTGGAAGAGCATTACCGGCGGCGGCTTCGGCAGCACCCATGACCCCGATGGCGATTATCTCTACGGCTTCGAGGTCTGCGTGGATCCCGATCTGCGTGGTCGCAAGCTGGGCGAACGCCTGTATTCGGCGCGTCGCGCCCTGTGCGTACAGCTGAATCTGCGTGGCATCGTGTTCGGCGGGCGCATGCCCGGCCTGCAACGCAAGCTCAAGCAGTTTGGCGACGCCCAGGCCTATGTCCAGGCGGTGGCGGACCGCCAACTGCGCGATCCGGTGATCACCTTCCAGATGCGGCAGGGTTTCGAGCTGATCGGCATCCTGCCCGACTATCTGCCGGGAGACAGCGAGTCGCTGGGTTATGCCACCCACATGCTGTGGCGCAATCCCGCCGAGGAGGAACTGCTGACCGAGGGGATCACCGCCCCGGACCGGCCGGCCGATGTGGTGCGGGTGGCGGTGGTGCAGTACCAGCAGCGGCGGATCGAGTCCTTCGACGACTTCGCCCGCATCTGCACCTATTTCGTCGATACCGTGGCGGATCACAAGGCCGATTTCGTGGTGTTCCCGGAATACTTCGCCCAGCAGCTGCTGTCGATCGAGAACGAGGCCCTGACCCCGCGCGAATCCATGCTGCGCCTGGCCTCCTACAACGATCAGCTGGAGGAGATGCTGCAGGGGCTGGCCATCCGCTTCAACGTGAACATCATCGGTGGGTCACATCCGGCCCGGGCGCCCGACGGGCGACTGCACAATGTCGCCCATGTGTTCCTGCGCGATGGTTCGGTTTACGAGCAGCCGAAGATCCACCCGACCCCGGATGAGCGCTACTGGTGGCAGATCGAAGGTGGCGACTACCTGCGCGCGATCGAGACCGACAGCGGCGTGATTGGCGTGCTGATCTGCTATGACTCGGAATTCCCGGAACTGGGTCGCCATCTGGTGGATCAGGGCGCCGACATCATCTTCGTGCCGTACTCCACCGAGGAACGCCAGGGCCATCTGCGGGTGCGCTACAGCTGCCATGCGCGGTCGATCGAGAATCAGGTCTACGTGGCCACTGCGGGTAATGTCGGCAATCTGCCGCGGGTGCAGAACATGGACATCCACTATGCGCAGAGCGCCATTCTGACGCCCTGCGATTTCCCTTTCGCCCGCGATGGGATTGCCGCTCAGTGCACCGAGAATTCCGAGATGCTGGCCTTTGCCGATCTGAACCTGGAAGCCCTGCGCTCGGCCCGTCGCTACGGTTCGGTGCAGAATCTCAAGGATCGCCGCCACGACCTGTACGGGGTCAGCTGGCGCGGGGCCTCGGCGCCGGATTGAGGCCCGTGCACAGGAAGCGTCTGGAACCGGCGCAACATGCGTCCCGCCTTGCCCCTGAGTCACCTTGTCAACGATGACAGATCTGAACACCTGGAAAGCGGCCGGCGATACATTCCGCTACCGCGGACACGAGATTTTCTGGCGCCGCGGGGGGGCGGCGTCATCTGCCGGTGCGCCGGTTCTCACACTGATCCACGGCTTTCCGACCGCGTCCTGGGATTTCCATCGCATCTGGGATGTCCTGTGCGAGCGCTTTCAGGTCTACACGCTGGACATGATCGGTTTCGGTTTCTCCGCCAAGCCTCGCGACCATGCCTATTCGATACTGGATCAGGCGGACCTGTTCGAGCACTTCTGGACACACCAGAACATCCAGGCCACCCATCTGCTGTGCCATGACTACGGCGATACCGTCGGTCAGGAATTGCTGGCACGCCATCTGGAAGGCGGCAGTTCCTGTCAGCTGCAATCCGTCTGCTGGCTCAATGGTGGTCTGTTTCCCGAAACGCACAGGGCACGACACGTGCAGAAGCTGCTGCACAGCCCGCTGGGCCCCTTCATCAGCCGCCTGATGGGAGAGGCCCAGTTCCGCCGCAGCTTCTGTGCGGTGTTCGGAGCACAGACCCGGCCCAGTCAGGCCGAGCTGGACAGCTTCTGGGCACTGGTGCGCCACAACCAGGGCAATCTGATCTTTCACAAGCTGATTCGCTACATGGCGGAGCGTCGCCAGCATCGCGAACGCTGGGTTGGCGCCCTGCAGAACAGTCCGATTCCCATGCGTGTCATCGACGGGCTGGATGATCCGGTGTCCGGCGCCCACATGCTCCAGCGCTACCGGCAATTGATCGAATCCGCCGATGTGATCGGTCTGGAGGGCATTGGGCATTACCCGCAGACCGAAGCGCCGGATGATGTACTGCGGCACTTCCTGGCCTTCATTGATCAGCAGAACGCAGCCGACATCGGTTAAGGCAGCTGCCGGCCCGGCGTCGGTATGCGCGACAAATCCCCAATCCGGCAGGCGCCAATCACTCGCAGTCGGGACACGCCAACGATGAAGCCTCTCTGCAGGAGGGGCACCGGCGGGCCGAGACCGGGCTATAGAACAGCGGCGGAGATGGGCGCAAGGCGGACGGCACAAGAACCTAACGATTGACGTTTAACGGACCGCGTTATATCGTTGCTTCATGATCAAGTCGTTCCGTTGCAAGGACACCGAAACACTCTTTACGACGGGGCGGTGCGCTAGGTTCGCCAACTTCAAGAAGGTGGCTGAGCGCAAGCTCACGCAGCTAGATGCCGCGGTGATTCTGGATGACTTGAAAGCGCCGCCTGGCAACCGGCTGGAGGCACTGGCCGGAGATCGGTCTGGGCAGCACAGCATCCGGATCAACGATCAGTTCCGGTTGTGCTTCGTCTGGACCGAAGAAGGGCCGGCCGATGTAGAGATAGTGGATTACCACTAGGAGTATTGAGAATGGCATTCAAGAACAACATGCGACCCGTACATCCTGGAGAGGTATTGCGCGAGGACTACCTGGAGCCGCTAGACATGTCCGCTAACGCGCTGGCCAAGGCTTTGCGGGTCAATGCGCCGCGCATAAATGACATCGTTCGCGAGCGGCGGGGCATCACCAGCGACACGGCGCTACGATTGGCACGTTACTTCGGTGGGACAGCACAGCACTGGATGAATTTGCAGATGACCTACGAGTTACGCAAAGCCGAGATCGAGAGCGAAGCTCAAATCGAGCGGGAAGTCATTCCGCGAGAAGCAGCGTAGGTCCGCTTCAGGCACTTTGCGGGCGTTCGGCCGACGCATAATCCGTGAGAAGCGACCATGTCATTAACGGGCGTGGTCGGCATCAATGCGCTGGGGCGCTGAGCTCGACGAATCGGGCGAAAATTCTTTTCTCGAATCCCGTGGCACGGCGGTTCAGACCGGGGTTTCGCCCAGACTGGCCCGCAGTTGCTTCGGTGACTGGCCAAACCACTGCCGGCAGGCCCGGCTGAAAGCGCTCTGTTCCGTGTAGCCGAGCAGGAAGGCGATCTCCTGCAGGCTGAGCGCCGGGTCCTTGAGATACAGCGTGGTCAGGCGCTCACGGGTCTGGCGCAGCACGCCGGAGAAGCTGGTCCGGCGCTCGGCCAGGCGGCGGTGCAGGGTGCGGGTCGAGACCAGCATGCGCCGGGCGGCGGTGTCCAGTGTGGCGTCGCCATCGCTCAGGAGTTCGGCCAGCACCTGCTGCAGTTCGTTGAGAAAGGCGTCCCGGCTGGTGTCGGGCCCGAGCAGGGCGAAGGCCTGGCGCTCCAGCAATGCCAGCAGATCCGGATCCCGGCTGTTGATCGGCCAGGCCAGGGCGTCCCGGGGGATCTCCAGCGCGACCCGGTCACAGCCAAAGCGTACCGGGCAGCCCGCGAGGCTTTCATATTGCGCTGCCGGGTAAGGCACTTCGTGATTGAAGTGCAGGCCCAGCGGTGTCAGTTCCGGGCGCCCGGTGATCTGGCGCACGAAGGTGATCAGGCCGGACATGAAGACCTCGTCCGAGAGCTGCGTGGACAGACCTTGCTCGGTGTCCCAGCTCAGGCGCAGGCGCCCCGGGGCGGCCTCTAGTTCCAGGCGCGACAGATTGTGCAACAAGCCCTGATAGCGCTGGAAACGCTGTAGCGCCGCACCGAGGCTGTCGCAGTACATGATCATGTAGCCCAGCACGCCGGAGTCGGCGGCGCGCACATGACGGCCGATGCGCAGGCCCAGGGCGGGGATCGGCTGCAAGGCCTGCATCTGCTCCAGCAGCGACCACCACAGCTGCATGGACATGCGGCTGTGCGGGGCGATGGCCGCGAGGCTGCGGCGGACCCGCGGCGCGGCAAGCTGTTCGGCATCCAGATAGCGCTGCAACAGGCCGGCGAGATCGCCGACGACATAGATTCCCTGCATGGCACGGTTTCGGATGGATTTGGCGGGAATAGTCAAGGAGGGTGGCGAAGATTGTCAATCTTTCCGGGCGGAGCGGGCCCACAATGCCTGCATCGAAACTGCATTCGCGACGAGGACATCCCATGCAGGACGTCATGCACGCCATCGGCTTCATCCTGGCTTTCGGCAGCCTGTTCGCCGTGATCATCCTGGCCGAGGCCTGGTACTGCCAGCGACGCGGCAAGTCGGGGGTCTATGTGCTCAGGGAGACCCTCAGCAACATGGCCATGGGCTTCAACTACAAGATTGTCGACGGCATTGCCGTGGCGATTTTCATCCGTCTGTTCTACGACTGGGTGTATGGCTTCGGCCTGCAGTACGAGCCGGTGCATGGCCTGTGGAGCGTGCTGCTGATCGTGCTGATCTGCGATCTGGCCTTCTGGTTCACCCACCTGGCCATGCACAAGGTGCGCTGGTTCTGGACCTCGCATGTGACCCACCACTCGTCCAGCCGGATGAACTACTCCACCGCGCTGCGCCAGAACTTCACCATGCTGTTCAACGGCGTCTGGGTGATCTGGTGGGTGCCGATGGCGCTGGTCGGCTTCGACAAGAACTGGGCCACCGTGGCCATCGAGCTGAATCTGGCCTACCAGTTCTTCCTGCACACCGAGCAGTACAGCCCGCTGGACCGCCTGGGCGCGGTGCTGAATACGCCCTCGCATCACCGGGTGCATCACGGCAGCAACCCCGGCCAGATTGACAGCAACTTTGGCGGGGTCTTCATCATCTGGGATCGCCTGTTCGGCACCTTCGTGCCGGAGACGGCGGCCGGCGAGATTCGCTACGGCATCACCGAGCGGCAGCCGCGTTCACTCAATCCCTTCGTGCTGCAGCTGCACGAGTGGAAGGACATGTTCGGCGACTTCCTCAAGAGTCGCGACCCGCGGGTGTTCTACAAGGATCCGACCTGGTTCAGCCGGCACTATCCGGCAGCTGGGCGAGACGGGGCAGGCAGCCCTGGTTCGGTCGAAGCCTGCTGACCCGGCGGGCGGAACCATCCTGGCGTCTCGCTCGTGATTCCGGGCAGAGCCCGGACGAATGCGACGCAGATCGCCGCCCCGGGCGCCATGCTGACAATGTCGCCCCGGCGACCGGAAGAACCAGAATGAATCCGAAAACGACCCGCGCCGGTCTGGCCGTCGCGCTGAGCTGTCTTGTGCTGTCCGCCTGCCAGGGCGGTCGGCCCGATGCGGTGACCCAGGTGGCGCCCCGTGCCGAAGAGGGGGCCGACGGCGATTCGGCGATCGATGATGTGGTGGTCATCGCGGTGATCGATTCCGGCATCAATCCCTATCACTGGGATTATGTGGGGGCCTACATGCCGCAGCACCAGAATGTGGACCCCGCGGATGATCTGCCGCTGGACCGGGATCCCGCCGAATGGCTGCCCGGCCATCCGGGGCGCGCGGCCTTTGCCGACTACCGTCCCATTCGCCTGACCCTGGACACCGAGGACCCGTTCCGCAGCACCACCGAACTGTATGCCCAGGACGCCGCGCAGTGGGGGCTGATCCGCTATTCCGAGGGCACCCGCAATGATCAGGTCAAGATGTACTGGTTCCCCGGGACCAAGATCATCGGCCATGTCGCCTTTCCGCCCGGGCTGATCGGCGATCCGGTGACCTCCGCTGCGCTGGGTTCGCCCAGCGGTACGGTGGACACCTGGGCCGCGGAGAGCCATGGCATCGGCACCTCCAGCGTCAGCGCCGGCAATATCCATGGCAGCTGCCCGAATTGCCTGATCGTCTACGTGCACGGCACCTCCGAGCAGGCCAACGAGTGGGTCGCCCAGCAGGACTGGATCGATCTGCAGACCAACTCCTGGGGTGCCTCTTTCGCCTATCGTGAGCGCGCCTATGCCGGCAGCGACACCGAACTGCAACGCCAGGCGGTGGAGCGTGGCCAGCAGATTTTCTTCAGCGCGGGCAACGGGCAGGCCAATGCCTTCGTCGCCCCCAACACCACCCTGATGAGTTCGCAGGAAGGGCCGGACTGGATCGTCACCGTCGGTGCCATCAGCCCGACCGACAGCAGCAGCTATTCCGGTCATGGCAAGCCGGCCGACATCGCCAGCATCGGTTCGCGCTACCCCTCGGCCACCGGCGGTGGCGACATGACCACCGCCCAGGGCAATTTCAGTGGCACCTCGAACGCCACGCCGGTGGTCGCCGGACTCTACGGCGAGGCGCTCTATCGCCTGCGTCGCCTGCTGCCCGGGGCCAGCCGGATGCAGGCCGATGGCACGATTGCGCGGGGCCTGATGCCCTGCGGCGCCGCCAACCCGGACTGTGCGCTGGCGGACGGAGCGCTGAGCGTGCATGAACTGCGCGAAGCGCTGTTCCGGGCTGCCGGGTATTCCGACACGGTCTGGAATGTCGGTGGTCTGGCGACCCTGCCGGCCACCGGCAATGATGCGGAACTGGAGTTCATGGCCGAGGGGCATGGCAGCTATCGGGGGCGACTGGACGGCGACGAGGCCTACTTGAGCGAAGTCGACGGCATCGTCGGTTTCGTGGCCGGTGACTGGCTGGAGCCCGTCACCCAGGAGCAGGCCGACTGGTTTGCCGCCGATTCCTACTGCCGCCAGAGTGTCTGGGGCGACTGGGATTACGGCTACGCGGATATTTACGACCTGCCTGCGGCCGATCCGGACTGGCCTGTGCGCAGCTTCCTTACCGACTTGTGCCCGGACCTGATCGGCGCAGCGGTCGAGGCCGAGCGTATCTATTACGGCGCATTCTGAGTCACCAGACTAGGCCGCGGCGGCGGTTTCGGTCGATTTTTCCGGCAGGCCCAGGGACAGGACGAAGACGCCGCCCTGGGCCACCACCCGGGTGTGCAGCCAGGTGATGCGCTCGCGGCCGTCATCCACGCAGCGCACCGGCCCGGATTGCTCGAACACGCTGCGCCGGCCGGCGATCAGGTCGACCAGGACATTGCCGGTCTCGCGGCTCTGGCGCGAATCTGCCAGCAGTTCAAGAAAGGACAGCTGCTCGAACTCCACCTGGCCGTAACCCAGCAGCGAGCAGGCGAAGTCATTGACCTGCACGATGCGGCCAGCGCCGGTCAGCATCAGGATCAGGATCGGCGCGGTGGACAGGATCTTCTCGTTCAGTTCCTGCGAGCGGCGCAGCTCGGCGACCTTTTCCGCAATGGCCAGGTTGCGGTTCTCGACCTGGCGCTCCAGTTCCTCGAGCCGGTCCGCGAGATCCACCGTCAGGCCCTCGAGCACGTCAATTTCCGTCGGCAGGCGGCGCCGGTGGAAATCCGTTCCGACCAGCTGGCGGGCGCGGGCGTAGGACTTTTCCGCGAGCAGCGGCAGGGCGTCGGCGAGACGACGCAGCTGATTCATCGGGC
>JBFJTN010000020.1:0-29565 GCA_041625325.1 Oceanococcus sp.
ACGCTGTTGGAGAACAGATAGGGCCGACCCTTGTTGCGCAGCATGTCGACCACCGGCGTGCGCGCCGCGATGAAGCCGCCGGAGGCACCGCCCAGGGCCTTGCCCAGGGTGCCGCTGATGATGTCGATGCGCCCCTCCACCTCGCGAAACTCCGGCGTGCCGCGCCCGTGGGCGCCGAGAAAGCCATGGCCGTGCGCGTCGTCGATCATGACCAGCGCATCGTATTGCTCGGCCAGCGCGCAGATCGCATCCAGCGGCGCGATGGTGCCGTCCATGGAGAACACGCCGTCGGTCACGATCAGCCGGAAGCGGGCCTGTGCGCTGTCCTGCAGATGCTGCTCCAGTTCGGCCATGTCGCAGTTGCCGTAGCGGCGACGCTGCGCCTTGCACAGGCGGATGCCATCGATCAGGCTGGCGTGATTGAGGGCATCGGAGATGATCACATCCTCCGGCCCGAGCAGGGCTTCGAAGACGCCACCATTGGCGTCGAAACAGGACGGGAACAGAATCGCCGCTTCGGTGCCCAGCCAGGCCGCGATGTCGGCCTCCAGCTGGCGATGCAGGTCCTGGGTGCCGCAGATGAAACGCACCGAGGCCATGCCGAAGCCATGGCTGTCCAGCGCCGCATGGGCGGCCCGGATCAGATCCGGCGCATTGGCCAGACCGAGATAATTGTTGGCGCAGAGATTCACCATCGGCCGGCCATCGGCCAGGCGGATATCGCCGGACTGCGGCGAGGCCATGACCCGTTCGCGCTTGTACAGGCCGTCGCGCTCCAGCGCGGCCAGCTGATCGGTCAGGAATCGATGGAAAGCGGTGCCGGCCACGGTCATCTCCTCGGGATGGCTGCGAATCACTGAATTGTACATCAATGTATTTATGCGCTGGCCGGACCCACTTGAGCCGCGACCACACACATAAGACACTGTACCCATGCCATCCATGACCATCGGTCGGCTGTCCCGCGCCAGCGAGGTCAGCATCGACACCATCCGCTACTACGAGCGGGAAAGGCTGCTGCCCGCCGCCGCCCGCACGGCTTCGGGCTACCGCGTCTACGACCAGGACAGCCTGCGCCGCCTGCGCTTCATCCGCCGGGCCAAGCAGCTGGGCTTCAATCTGGAGGACATCCGCAATCTGCTCGCCCTCACGGACGTGGACGGGCCTTCCGCCGAGGTCAAGCAGCTCACCGAGCAGAAGCTGCGCCTGGTCGAGGACCGGATCAAGGACCTGCGCCGCATGCAGCGGGCTCTGCAGACGCTCAGCGACAGCTGTGATGGCCATGGCCCCACCCACCAGTGCCCGATCATCGACGCCCTGAACGAGAACGACCATGTCTGAGACCAGCCGACTCCTGAGCGGCGCCGCCATCCTGCTCGCCACCCTGCCCGCCGGGGCGGATTTCGGGGCCTGCGTGGGCAACTGGCAGGACATGGCCCGGGATGCCGGGCTCAGCTCCCGCGTGGTGGAGCAGATCATCCCGCGGCTGAGCCCGCAGCCACGGGTGATCGAACTGGATCGACGTCAGCCCGAATTCACCAGCAGCTTCGCCGACTATCTTGGCCGGCGGGTCACCGACAGCAGGATCGAAAAGGGCCAGCAGCTGCTGCAGAGCCATGCTGCGCTGCTGGAGGGACTGACCCGGCAGTACGGCGTACCGGGCCGCTTCCTGGTCGCCTTCTGGGGGCTGGAAACCAATTTCGGTGGCTATCTGGGCGACACGCCGACCCTGGACGCCCTCGCCACCCTGGCCTGTGATGCCCGGCGCAGCGATTATTTCACCGCAGAACTGCTCCAGGCTCTGGCCCTGATCGAACGCCACGACCTTGATCCGGCCCGCATGCGCGGCTCCTGGGCCGGCGCCATGGGCCAGACCCAGTTCATGCCCAGCAACTACGCCCGCTACGGGGTGGACGGTGATGGCGACGGCCGCATCGACCTGTGGGGCAGCATTCCCGATGCGCTCACCTCGGCAGCCCATTTCCTGCAGCAGCTGGGCTGGGAGCCCGAAATGCGCTGGGGGCGTGAAGTCCGCCTGCCGTCCGGCTTCGACTACGGCCTGGCCGGCCGGGGCAATGCCCGCCCCCTGCGGGACTGGGCCCGTCTGGGCGTCCGCCATGCCGAAGGCGGGCCGCTGCCGGTCGCGGACTTCGATGCCGCCCTGATCGTGCCCGCCGGCCACCAGGGGCCGGCCTTTCTGGTCTACCGCAACTTTCGCACGATCATGCGCTGGAACAATTCCGAGTTCTACGCGCTGTCCGTCGGACTGCTGGCCGACCGCCTGATCGGTGCGCCCCCCCTGCAGCAGCCGCCACCGCAGGATACCCGCCGGGTCAGCATCGCCAGCATCAAGGCGCTGCAGACCCGGCTGAACGAGCTGGGCTTCGATGCCGGCAAAGCCGACGGCATCATCGGTCCGGGCACCCGTCAGGCGATCGCCGCCTTTCAGGCCTCGCGCCGGATGATCGCCGATGGCTATCACTCCGCCGCGGTCTTCGCCGCGCTGGACATCGATCCCGATCGGGCGGGTGACTGAGCCGCCGGCAGCCCCGTCCTCCGAAGCCTGGGGTATGATGTCGACATAAAGGTTCCGTGCGGATGGGGTGTCCGCAACGGCCAGCCTCGCATCCGGACATGCGGAGGTCGACATGACACGAGTACAGCGCAGGAGCCGCAGGCTCCGCCTTCCGAGCCTTGCCGTCGGCGCGGGCCTGGGCATCGCCCTGAGCGGATCGGCCCTGGCCCTGAGCCTGGGCGCACCGCAGACGCATTCCTTCCTGACCGAACCGCTGCTGCTGCGCCTGCCCTTGCGGCTGGAGAGCCGGGATGCGGATCCGTCCAGCCTGCAGGTCCGGTTGCTGCCGGCCTCGGCCTATGCCGCACTGGGCTTTCCGCTCCCTGGCCACGCCCTCTCCGATCTGCAGGCCGCGATCGTCGGCTCAGCCGATGGCGGCTACTGGGTCAGCATCCGTTCGAACCACGCCCTGCGCGAGCCCGTGCTCAGCCTGCTGGTGGAGCTGCGCAGTCCGGGCAGTTCCTGGATTCGCAGTATCGATCTGCTGCTCGATCCGCCGCCCGCCGCACTGAAGGCACCGCATGCCGCCGCGATGGTGACAGCGCAGGCCCCAGCCCCGCTGTCTCGCCAGCCCAGCCGTCCGCCTCCTCCTGCCCCCGGCCTGCGGACCACGGCGGCCAGCCGCTACTACGGGCCGGTGCGCCCCGGCGAGTCGCTGTCGCGTATCGCGCAACGGGTTCGCCGGGACGCCAGCCTGCCGCTGGCTACGCTGGTCTCCGCGCTGTATGCGACCAATCGGGCCGCCTTTGACGGCAGCCCGGATCGTTTGCGGGTGGGCAGCACCCTGCTGATTCCCGAGCTCGCGGCCGGCACCCCCACGGCGGCAGACGGCGTCCCGGCAGCCGCAGCCTCCGAAACGGCAGACCGCGACATCGCCGCGGCTCCCGCCGGCCAGGCCCAAGCCACCAGCGCCGCGCTGCACTATCTCGAAGGACCCCTGTTCGGGCTGGAGTTGCAGCTGTCCTCTGGCAGCGCGACAGCGCCCGGAGCCGCCTGGCCCGCCCGTTTCCGCCGGGATTGGACGCCACATCCAAGGCCGCTTGCCGCCGATGCGGTGCAATCCGCTGCCGAGCCAATGACCGCACCGCTCACGGATGAACCACTGCCGACCGAAGCGGCCCTGGCGGCGCCGGCCGCCACCGATGCCTGGCAGACCGCTGCCGATGTGATGCGCGAACCGGAGCTGGCGGCCGCGCCGGAGCCGGCGCTCTTGCCCCTTGCCCCCCCGGCGGCACCGTCGGCGGCCGCGGTTCCGGCCGTGCGGGAGCCGGCCGCCCGCCTCGCCTGGCAATGGCCGGCCCTGGCCCTGCTCCTGTCTGCCGGCCTGCTGGCGCGCTGGCGGCGGCGGTCGGCCGAGCGCGACGCCGTCGCGCGGCGCCGGGTGAGCTATCGCCCCCCCGCGATGCCCCATCCCGCTGCCGGTTTCACGCCTCCGCAGCCCACTCCGGCAGCGACCGCGTCATCCGCGCAGGCCGCGTCCACCACCGCCGCGCCAGCAACGCCAGGCGAGGACGATTTCGCCGAACGCGCGGTCCGGACCCAGATCGAACCGATGATGGACACCATCGTCACCCAGACCAGCGAACTGGAGTTCGATTTCCCGCTGGATGACGAGGAATTGCGGACCGCGCTGAGCGCTGAGCTGGAGGAGATCGAGCAGGAACGGGACGACAGACAGGGCAGCCGATTGTCGTCACTGCACCTGCGCCTGACCGCCCTGCTGGCCGATGACCCGGACGCCACGGTGCGCCGCGACGCCAAACTGGCCCTGGCCTGCCTGGAGGGCGGCGATGCGGAGCAGGCCGAAACCATCGTGCTGCGCCTGGAGGCCGGCAACCGCGGACCGGCCGATGCCGGGGACCCGGGCAAGATCGTCGAGTTCCCGCGGCAGCACCGCCAGAGCTGAGCGCGCTGTCACCCCGCGGCACGACGCGTTACCCTGTGCGCCCGCAAGCAAGAGACAGACGATGGAAATTGCCGCAGACACCGTGGTCAGCTTCGACTACACCCTGACCAATGACGCCGGCGACGTGCTCGACAGCTCCTCCGGCCAGGGGCCGATGGCCTACCTGCATGGTCATTCGCAGATCATCAGCGGGCTGGAACAGGCCATGACCGGGCGTCAGTCCGGCGACGAGTTCGCCGTCACGGTAGCGCCGGCGGACGGCTACGGCGAGCACATCGCCGAACTGGTCCAGGCCGTGCCGCGCAGCGCCTTCGAGGGCATCGAGTCGATCGAACCGGGCATGCGCTTCCAGGCCCAGGGACCCAATGGCCCCATGGTGGTGAAGGTGCTTGAGGTCGCCGACGAAACCATCACCATCGATGGCAATCATGAGCTGGCCGGCACCACCCTGCACTTCGCGGTGCAGATCAAGGAAGTGCGCGAAGCCACCCGGCAGGAACTGGATCACGGCCACGTCCACGCGGGCGGGCACGACCATTGATCCCAGCGGCCCGGCAGGGACTGCCGGGCCGCCGTTGCACCGGCATCAGCCCGGCGCCGGCCGGCGTGACAGCAGCAGGTACAGCAGGGGTCCGACGCTGCCGGCCGTCAGGGTCAGCAGCAGGTAGGGCCAGGCCCTGCGCCCCGCATCCCGGGCGTCCCGCAGCATCCACAGGGCGATCAGGCCGCAGGCGATGACCAGGTCGAACAGGATCTGTCCCGCCGCCAGATCGGTCAGGCCGGCCCGCCAGATGCCCAGATAGCCGTGGTGCCAGAGGGCCCAGGCCGAGTAAGCGCCAAACACCAGGGACACTGCCACCAGCAGCATGCGCGTTGCAGTCATCGTGAAATCTCCTTGCGTGGATGTCGCAAGCAGCTTGCGCGGCCCCCCGTATGCTGCCAATTACCTCCGGAGTAATGGCCAGCAGCCGGCGAAGCTGCTGGAATGGGCCGCTCACCTGCACTGGGGAAGCATCGGCATGAGTGTGATCGCCGCCGAAGTCAGCGCCTTCGGCCTGCAACTGCGCCACTGGCGCCGCCAGCGTCGTCTCAGCCAGCTGGCGCTGGCGCTGGAATCCGAGGTGTCCCAGCGGCACGTCAGCTTTCTCGAATCCGGTCGCGCCCGGCCCAGCCGGAACATGGCCCTGCAGCTGGCGGAAACCCTGGAGCTGCCCCTGCGCGAGCGCAATCACTTCCTCGCCGCCGCGGGTTACGCCCCGGTCTATTCCTACCGGAGCCTGGACGACCGCGACATGGCACCGGTGCGTCAGGCCCTGGATCTGCTGCTCAGGCACCATGAGCCCTTTCCGGCCATCGTGGTCGACCGGCACTGGAACATCGTCACTCAGAACGCGGCCATGGGCCGCGTGCTCGGGCTGCTGGGCGATGTGGACGCCCTGTGGGCAAGGGTCTGCCCCGAGGGCGGCCGCAATATCATGAAACTGACCCTGCATCCCGAAGGCATGCGCCCGCTGATCGAGAATTTCGCCGAGATCGGTGCCTGCCTGATCAACCGCTGTCATCGCGAAGCCGTGGGCGATCCTGCCCTGCAGGGCATGCTGGACGAGATCCTGGCCTATCCGGACACGCCCTCGCGCTGGCGCAAGCCGGATTTTTCCCTGCCCAACAGCCCCCTGCTGACCATGGACCTCCGGCTCGGCCAGATGCGCGCGCGGCTGTTCTCCACGATCACCACCTTCGGCACGCCGCAGGATGTCACCACGGACGAACTGCGGGTGGAGAGCATCTTTCCCGCCGACGACCGCACCGCGGACATGCTGCGTCAGCTGGCCGCCGGCTGATCTCGACCGCTCAGCCGTCCGCGTAATGGGCGAGGTAGCTGCTCATTGCCAGGATGGCTTCCCGCTGGTAATCGGCGGTGATCTCCCCATGCAGGAAGTTGGACAGGCGAAAGCTGCTGGTGCCCAGTTCCACCGCCAGGGTGGCCACGTCCGGACCGCCCTCAGGCAGGCGGATGTCCACCCCCTGCAGCAGGCGCTCGGCGACCCGCCCGAGGCGTTGCACGGTGAACTCCAGGGCCTTGTAGCTTTCGTCCGTCGCCGAGCCACCGAGGATCAGCATCCGCGCCACCGGACGCTCGTTCAGGAAGGCCGCCGCCACGGTCACGATGCGCTCCACGCCCGCCCGCCAGTCCAGCACCACCACTTCCAGAGCCCGTCGCTGGATTTCCTGCTCCAGTTCCAGCAGGGAGCGCCGGGTCAGCTCGTTGAGCACTGCATAGGGTGTGGGAAAGAAATGATAGATGCTGGTGCGCGTGTAGCCGAGCCGCTCGGCCAGCTCCGGAATGGACAGACCCGACGGACCGCGCTGGCGCAAGAGCGCCTCCGCCGCGGCGAGGATCTTCTCGAATCGCTCGCGGCCGCGGCTCTGCTGCGGCACACGGGCCAGGCTGAGGGATTCGGCGTCAGTGCTCATGCGATGCATCATAGTCATTGACCGGGTAAACATACAAATGTATGGTTTATCCCATCACCCGTCATCGAGTATCCCCCCATGCGCCTTCACGCGGCCACCTGGATCATTCCCTGCCTCTTGCTGGCAGCCTGTCAGGGCGAATATTCCGGCGGGCAGCCACGGACCGGGGACGGCGGCCTGGGCCCCGGCGGCAGCGACGAGAAGAGCTTTTTCCACGCGCGCATCCAGCCGCGGCTGGGCTTCTGCCGGACCTGCCATGTGCCTGACGGGGTGGCCGACACGCCCGAGGGTGAGCGTTTCCTGCTCTCGGCCGACGCCAGCCAGGACTACACGCGCTTTCGCTCCAGCTGGGAGACCATGGCCGGTGGCGTGGAGAGCAGCCCGCTGCTGCGCGAACCGGCCCTGGCCAGCGAGCCGCACAGCGGCGGCAAGCCCTGGCCGGTGGGCAGCGACGCTCATGCCGACCTGCGCACCCTGCTGAGCTGCTGGAACACGCCGGCCAGCTGCAATCTCAGCAGCAGCGGCGAGGACATCGCGGAAGCCCCCCTGCTGGGCAGCAAGCGCGGCGGTCATTACTGGTTCGACTACTGTGCAGCTCAGCCGGACAGCGCGATAGTGCCGGAAGACCCGCGCGCGCTGGTCGTGCCCGGCACCAATGAGGGCAAGGCGGTCTACTTCAACGCGCACTGGCAGGTCTGCCAGGCCGATGATCACCCCGGCACCTGCGGCGAACTGCGCGCAAGGGCGGAGCGCGGCCGCATCCTGGTGGCGGCCGACGGCGAGGTCGGCGCCGGCCACTTCTTCGGCGGCAATGCACCCGATGCCGGTTACGCCTTCCCCGCCAGCGAATACGCCGGGATGTGGCAGAGCGTCTGGGGCCTGTCCGAGCGCCCGGACAATTTCGACGAGCTGGTGTCGCAGCGCTGGGGCATGCCTTTGTCCAATACCCACAATCCCTACCCGCTGCCCGGCGAGGACCCCAATGCCAGCGATGGCGGCAGCGGCCAGCTGCCCATCGGCCTGACCCAGCTGCGCAATACCGATGGCAGCTGGACCGGCAATCTCAACGTCACCTGCAGCATCTGCCATGGCGGCAAGGTGGGCGAAGTCGAGGATGGGCCGGGCCTGGGCACCACCTATGCGACCAACAGCATCAGCGACATCACGGTGATGTTCACCGATCTGTCCCAGCTCGCACCGCAGCAGGGCGCGCTGGCCATGATTTCGCAGAACAAGGTGCGGGGCACCGGCAACATCACCAACTTCCAGCTGTTCGGCACCCTGACCCTGAACGACCAGAGCAGCTTCCCCTACAGCCAGGTCGACTATCTCACCCTGCAGGGCGAGCCCTCCACGGGCACCGAGGATCCGCCCGTGTGGTGGAACGTGGGCCACCGCGTAGCCAAGTTCTTCGACGCCGGTCAGGTCATGGGCTCCAAACGCATCGAGCTCAGCTTCCATTTCCCCAATACACCCTTTCATCAGGACATCGAGGCGGACAAGCAGTGGATCCTGGACCATCAGCAGGACAGCGATGCCTGGCTGATGTCGCTGCGCTCTCCCGCCTGGCCGGAAAATCGCCTGGGCAGCATCGACACGGCATTGGCCGAACAGGGCGCCATCCTGTTCCACAGCAAGGACCTGTGGGCGCCGGACCTGGACAATCCCAGCCCCGCCCCGGCCGGCGGCAATGGCTCCTGCGCCAGCTGCCACGGCGCCTATTCACCGCGCTTCGTGAATGACCCCGCCTATCTGGACGACCCGGTACTGGAGGGGATCGCCGCCCATGTCGTGCCCATCGACGTGATCAACACCGACGACAAGCGGCTGATCGGCAACTCGCAAACCGTCGCCGACGCCTCCCTCTCGAACTGGTTCGCCTACGCCGATGCGGACGACACGCAGCGCAACGCAAACGGGATCCCGCTGTGCGGCAACTGGAACGACGAGAATCTGCGTGAACGCCCGCTCGGCTACCTCGCCCCTCCGCTCTACGGCGTCTGGGCCACCGCGCCCTATTTCCATAACGGCTCGGTGCCGAATATTCGCCAGGTGTTGCTGCCACAGGAGCGCCCGCGCATCTGGCGCCGCCTGTCGCAGCCCCCCCGCCCGGATCAGGCCGGTCAGTTCGTGATGGGCTTCGACACCAGCCTGGACGGCGGCTACGACCCGGTGCAGATGGGCTGGCGCCATGAGGAACTGCCCTGTGGCAACGGCTCCAGCCCCGTCTTCGACTGCAACCCGGCGGCGGACGATGGCGCCACCGTCCAGGATGGCCTCAATCTGCTGTGGGAGAACGGCGGCCTGGCCTGGAACCTGCTCAATCCGCCGATCATGAGCGATCAGCAGATCGAGGAGCGCAAGGTGTACAACACCAATTACTACAGCCAGTCCAACAGCGGCCACGAATTCAGCCAGGTGCTGAACGAGCGGGAACTGGCCGCGATCATGGAGTACCTCAAGACCCTTTAGGCCCCCGCCCTGCCCCGCGGCGGGATCGGAGTGCACAACTGGCGCGGTTCTTGCTGCATGGCAGCAAAGACCACCAGAACGCACCGGGGGTGTGCATGGCCACAAGGAAGCGGCAACTCAATATCGCCTGTCTGGGCATCGATGAAATCAATCGTCGGCCTCTGGTCTCCGCCATCGGGGTCACCTCCAGCCGCCTGGGGGTGGAATTCCACTGGAGCGAGCCCGCGCAGGCGCAGATCTGCATCATCAAGCAGCAGCAGGCAGAGCGGATCCGGGTCGAAGCCGTGGTGATCCGTTACGGGGACACGCCTGCCTGCCAGGGCGCCGATCTGGTGCGGCCGGTAAGGGTCAGCCAGCTGATGCAGGCCCTGCAGCAGGCCGTGGACGAGCTGGACCGCCGCCAGGCGGTCGCCGCCGCCCAGGGCCGGCCGCGCCGCTATCGCGGCCAGATCATCGAGGACGCCGCACCGCGCGCAGAACCCAGCTCGACCACTGCGTCCAGGACCGTGGTCTATCGCGGGGCAAGGCTCAGCAGCGCCTGATGGGCGGCGCACGCCCTGTCCAGGGGCGCAATCGGTCGTAGAATGCGGAGCCCGCCCCCAGCTTCGATCTTCGCATGAGTGAACCGCGCCGCGCCGCGCATCAGGCCCGACTCGCCGTCGATATCGGCGGCACCTTCACTGATGTGGTGCTGGAACTGCCGGACGGACGCCGCCTCAGCACCAAGTGCCTGACCACCTACGCGCATCCAGGTCAGGCCGTGCTCGCGGGCATCGATGAGCTGCTGGCCCGGGCGGGTTGCGCAGCCTCGCACATCGGCCTGATCATCCACGGCACCACCCTGGCCACCAATGCCCTGATCGAGCGCCAGGGCGCGGTCACCGCCTTGCTGACCACTGCCGGCCACCGGGATGTGCTGGCGCTGGCCCACGAGGATCGCTTCGAGCAGTACGACATCAACATCGACCGGCCCGAGCCGCTGGTGCCGCGCCAGCTGCGCCTGCCGGTGCGTGAACGCATGAACTGGCAGGGCGACATCCTGCGCCCGCTGGAACTGGCCGATGTGGATGCCGCGCTGCCCGTGCTGGACGCGGCCCAGGTCAGCAGCGTGGCGATCGGCTACCTGCACGCCTATGCCAACCCCGTCCATGAGCAACGCACCGCCGAGCATCTCGCCCGGCTGCGGCCCGAGCTGTCCCTGACCCTGTCCAGCGAGGTCTGTCCCGAAATCCGCGAATACGAGCGCCTCTCCACCGCCTGCGCCAACGCCTATGTCCAGCCCCTGATGGCGCGCTACCTGCACCGTCTCGCGGCCGAACTGAGCGCGCGCGGCCTGGACTGCCCCTTCCTGCTGATGACCTCGGGCGGCGGCCTCGCCACATTGGAGACGGCAGCCCGATTCCCCATCCGGCTGGTCGAATCCGGGCCGGCCGGCGGCGCCATCCTGGCCCGCGAGGTGGCCGAGCAGGCCGGCTACGACCGGGTGCTCTCCTTCGACATGGGCGGCACCACGGCCAAGCTGTGCCTGATCGACGATTACCAGCCACTGGCCTCGCGCAGTTTCGAGGTGGACCGGGTCTATCGCTTCAAGAAAGGCAGCGGCCTGCCGGTGCGCATACCCGTCATCGAGATGGTCGAGATCGGCGCCGGCGGCGGCTCGCTGGCCCGGGTCGATACGCTGGGCCGCATCCAGGTCGGCCCCCGCAGCGCCGGCTCCGAACCCGGTCCGGCCGCCTATGGGCGCGGCGGCCAGGAGGCCGCGGTCACCGATGCCGACGTGCAGCTCGGGCGCATCTGCGCGGAGGATTTCGCCGGTGGCGCCTTCGCCCTCGATCCGGCCGCCGCGGAGCATGCGCTGCGGCACAGCGTCGGGCAGGCCCTGGACATGGACAGCGATGCCGCGGCCTTCGGCATCAGCGAGGTGGTGGACGAGAACATGGCCGCCGCCGCCCGTGCCCATGCCGCCGAGTTCGGCCTCGACCTGGGCGCCAGGGACATGATCGCCTTCGGGGGTGCGGCCCCGCTGCACGCCGCCCAGCTGGGCCGCAAACTCGGGGTCCGCCGCGTGGTGATCCCCGCCGATGCCGGCGTCGGTTCGGCGGTCGGCTTTCTGCTTGCGCCGGTGGCCTACGAGCTGGTGCGCAGCCTGCAACAGAATCTGGCGCAGCTGGACATCGATGCGCTCAACGAGCTGATGCAGTCAATGCAGCAGGAGGCCCTGGAGGTGGTCCGGCAGGCTGCCCCGCAAGAGCCGCTGCAGGAGAACCGCCACGCCTACATGCGTTATCGCGGCCAGGGCCACGAGATCGCGGTGGAACTGCCTGCCGGCCCTTACGATGCGTCACACCGCGAGGCGCTGCGCCAGCGCTTCGAAAGCGCCTATACCCGGCTTTACGGGCGTTGCCTGCCGGACATGGACATCGAAGCGCTGAGCTGGACCCTGTCACTGAGCGCGTCGCGCCCGCAGCGGCCGTCGCCGCCTCCCGTCGGCGACGGCGCCGGCCCGGCCCGGGCCTTGCGGCTACAGAGCCTGTTCGACATGGACAGCCTGCAGCGCGTGCAGGCACCGGTGTATGCCCGCGCCAGCCTGCGCCCTGGCCAGAGCCTGGCCGGCCCGGCCCTGATCACCGAAGCGCAGACCACCACGGTGGTGCCAGGACGCTGCCAGGCACGCCTGGATGCAACCGGCGCCATCGTTCTGGAATGGGGCGCCGCATGAGCCAGCAACAGGCCCAACAACGCATCCGCCTGCAGCTGCTGTGGGACCGCCTGCTGGCGGTGGTGGAGGAACAGGCCCAGACCCTGATCCGCACCGCCTTTTCCACCACGGTGCGCGAGGCTGGCGATCTGTCCTGCGGCGTCTTCGATGCGCGCGGACGCATGCTGGCCCAGGCGGTCACCGGCACCCCTGGCCATGTCAATGCCATGGCCGCCAGCGTGGGCAGCTTCCTGGCTGTGCATCCGCTGGACAGCCTGCGTGACGGGGACGTGCTGGTCACCAACGACCCCTGGCATGGTACCGGCCACCTCAACGACTTCACCGTGGTGACCCCGGTGTTCCGTCGCGGCCGGGCCATCGCCCTGTTCGCCTGCACCTCACACATCGCCGATGTCGGAGGCCTGGGTTTCGGCCCGGAGGGGCGGCAGGTCTACGAGGAAGGTCTCAACATCCCCATCGATTTCCTGTACCGGGCCGGCCGGGAGAACGACAGCCTGTTGCGCATCCTGCGGGCCAATGTCCGGGACCCGCGCGCCGCCGTCGGCGATCTCGGCTCGCTCACGGCCTGCAACCGCTCTGCGGCTTTGGCGCTCAATGCCACCCTGGACGAGTTCGGCATGGATGAGCTTGAGGACGTGGCGCAGATGATCATCGAGCGCTCCCGCGCTGCCATGCTGGCGCAGATCGGGCGCCTGCCCCGGGGCTGCTGGCGCAACAGCATGCGCATAGATGGCTACGACGAACCGGTGGACCTGGCGGTCAGCGTGGAGATTGCCGCGGATGGCATCCGGGTGGACTTTTCCGGCAGCTCGACCGCCAGCGCCCGCGGCATCAACGTGCCGCTGACGTACACCCAGGCCTATGCCTCCTTTGGCGTCCGCTGCGTGATCGGCAATGACATCCCCAACAACGCCGGATCGCTGGGCGCGGTCCGGGTGACCGCCCCCGAGGGCTGCATCCTCAATGCCCCGCGGCCGGCCGCGGTGTCGGCCCGCCACGCGGTCGGCCAGATGCTGCCGGATGTGGTGCTGGGCGCCCTGGCCGAGCCCCTGGACGGCCAGGTCCCGGCCGAGGGCGCTTCCTGCCTGTTCGGCCCCGTATTCATGGGCGGGCGTGGTCTGGTGGCCGGCAGTCAGGACGAGCCTTTCGTGATCAACGCCTTCTATACCGGCGGCACCGGGGCCCGACCGGCCCGGGACGGCCTCTCATGCACTGCCTTCCCCTCCGGCGTGCGCAGCACGCCGGTGGAGATCACCGAGGCCAGCGCACCACTGATCGTCTGGCGCAAGGAATTGCGTCCCGGCTCCGGCGGCGACGGCGAGTATCGTGGCGGGCTGGGCCAGATCATGGAGTTCGCCCACGCCAGGGGCGAAGCCCTGGTGGTATCGAAAATGTTCGATCGGATCACGCATCCGCCGCGCGGACGTGATGGCGGGCTTGATGGCGCGCCCGCCCGGGTCTCGCTGGGCAGTGGCGCGACCCTGCGCGGCATGGGGCGGCAGGAGGTGCCCGCGGGCGATCGTCTGATCCTGGAAACCGCCGGCGGAGGTGGCCGGGGCGCGCCAGAGCGGAGATCGGCCGAGGCCCGGAGAAGAGACCGGGATGACGGCCTGAGCGACTGAGCATCGGAGCCCGGCGCCGCAGGCCGCTAGGCAGCGCCGGCGCATTCTGGCATATTGTGACAATACTTCTTGTCAGATACTGTCTGCCCGCCCGATGAAAGCCCTGTTCAAGCTCTGCCTCATCCTGATGCTGCCGCTGCTGGCCTGGTCAGCCTGGACCTATCCCCGGATCGGCGCCCTCACCTATCAGCTGTCCATGGCGGCGGAAACCCGCCTGTACGGCCTGCGCGAGCGCAACGTCGACATCGGCGACATGGCGCTGTCGGTCTACGAGGGCGGTCCGACCGACGCGCCCGTGCTGGTGCTGCTGCACGGCTACAGCGCCGAGAACGAGCACTGGGCGCGCTTTGCCCGTCACCTGGTCGACGGCTATCGGGTCATCGCCCCCGATCTGGCCGGCCACGGCGACACCGGCTTCGAAGCGGACTGGGACTACGGCATCGCGGCCCAGTCGGCCCGGGTCGCGGCCCTGCTCGATGCACTGGGCGTGGAGCGAGCGCATATCGCGGGCAACTCGATGGGCGGCTACATCGCCGCGGACTTCGCCTGGCGCCATCCGCAACGCACCCTGTCGGCGACCCTGCTGGATCCGGCCGGTGTGGCCTCGCCCGAGCCCAGCGACATGGACCGCCTGCGCGCGGCCGGCGACAACCCCTTCCTGATCACCAGCCGGGAGGATTTCGCCCGATTCTACCCGATGACCATGGCGCGCCCGCCCTGGGTCCCGGGCTTTGTCCTGGACGCGCAGGCCGAGCGATACCGCCACCGGCGCGAGGAACTGGCCACCATCTTCGAGCAGCTGATCGCCTCCGAGCCGGCCCAGCCGCATCTGGACGAGATTCGCGCGCCCACCCTGGTGCTCTGGGGGGCCCAGGACCGCCTGATCCACGTCAGCGCGACCCAGGTCTGGGCGCAGATTCCGGATGTGCAGATCACCATCTGGGATGATCTGGGCCACATGCCCCATGTCGAAGCGCCGGCCCGCAGCGCGCAGCGCCTGCGCGCGTTTCTCGACAGCCTCGCATCGTGATGGCGCATCGCGACCGCCCGCGCTCTCGCCGCGCGCGCCTGCGCCGCGGCGCGCGCAACGCCAGGGACCGCCTGCTGCGCCCGCAGACTCTGAGCCAGGCCGGCCGCACCGCCTACCAGCTGGTCTGGCAGGACGACATCACCAGCCTGCGCCACTATCCGGCCCGGCGCGAGGCGCCACCGCCCCAGCGCCACCGAGTACCCTTGGTCATCGTGCCGCCGCTGGCGGTCAACATGCTGATCTACGACCTGTTCGAGCAGCGTTCGCTGGTCCGCTTCCTGCGCGACAGCGGCTTCGATCTCTACCTCATCGACTGGGGCCGCCCGCAGCGCGAGCATGACGAGCGCCACCTGTCGGACTACATTCAGCGTTTGCTGCCGGCCGCCCTGGCGCAGGTGCGCGCCCACAGCGGCGAGCAGCAGCTGTCCCTGCACGGCTGGAGCATGGGCGGCCTGTTCGCCAGCTGTTACGCCGCGCTGGGCGACCCCGACATCCGCAACCTGGTCCTGCTGGGCGCACCCTGCGACTACCACGCCGCCGGTGGCGTGAACTGGCAGAACCGGCTGCTGTCCCTGCCGATGCGCGGCCTGCGCCGGCTCACCGGCCTGACCCCGCACAGCACCCGGCGCCAGTGGTGGCGCTCACCGGGCTGGGCCAACGCGCTGGCATTCAAGCTGGCCAGCCCGACGGGGACGCTGCGGGGTTACACCGAGCTGCTGCGCCGCCTGGACGACCGTGATCACGTGGCCAGCCATGCCACCCACGCCGCCTTTCTCGATGACATGGTCGCCTACCCCGGCGGCGTGATGCAGGATGTCGTGCAGTACCTGCTGACCGAGAACCGCCTGGCCCGCGGCCGTCTGCCCCTGCCCGGCAGCGAGGCCAGCCTGAGCGGCCTGCGCGCAAGCACCCTGCTGCTCACCGGCGATCGCGACCCCATCGTGCCGCCGGCATCCAGCCAGCGCCTGCTGGAGCTGATCGGCAGCGAAGATGCCAGCCTGATCGAGGTACCCGGCGGGCACATGAGCATCGTCAGTGGCAGCCAGGCGCCAACCCGGATCTGGCCTGCCATGCGCGACTGGCTGGCCCCGCGCAGCGCCTGATCCCTGCGCGCTCATTACGCGTTTTGACGGTTTTGTGTTTTCGCTGTAATACTGCGGACTCCGCCCCAGACCGGAATCCGGCATGTCCGATCAGCATCTGCAGGCCCTCACCGCCCGTCTGCGTCGCGTGGTCGAGCGTGGCCAGTGGGAAGAGACCGGGCCCTGCATCCGCCTGGACACCGCCCGCTATCGGACACCGGAGCGCTGGCAGCAGGAGCGCGAAGCCGTCTTCGGCCCCTTGCCGCTGATCGCGGCGCGCAGCGATGAGCTCGACGCGCTGCGCCCCTGGCTCGCCGTGGACCTGGCGGGCCACTCCCTGCTGCTGTCACGTGCTCCCGACGGCCAGATCCGCGCCTTTCTGAATGCCTGTCGCCATCGCGGCATGCCGCTGCTGTCCACCGGCGCATCGGCCTGCAAGGCCAGGCTGAGCTGCCCCTACCATGGCTGGACCTACGATGCTTCCGGTCAGCTCAAGGGCCTGCCCCACCGGCAGGCCTTTGCCGATCTGGATGCCAGCGCCCACGCCCTGGTGGCGCTGCCCTGTGCGGAGCGGCACGGCTTCATCTGGGTCCAGCCCGATCCCGCGGCCCCGGCCCGGGACATCGCCAGCTGGCTGGGCAGCCTGGACGAGGACTTCGCAAGCTTCGGCCTGGCAGATCATGTCTGCTACGCCACCGGCCGCAGCCAGGTCCGGGCGAACTGGAAACTGTGCATCGACGCCTTCCTGGAGGCCTATCACGTGCGCATCCTGCATCGCAGCACGGTAGGCCCCTACTTCGAGGATGCCCTGGCCTGCAGCGACACGGTGGGCCCGCATCATCGCTCGGCCGTGGCCCGAAAGCCCCTGCGCGAAGGACAGCTGAGCCCCCTGCGGGAGGCCGTCTCCTTCACCCACTTCGTGTTTCCCAACCAGATCTTCGTATTCCATCCGGACTACGTCAGTCAGATGAGCATCCTGCCGCGCTCGGAGCGGGAGTTCGACTGGTGCCACCGCATGCTCATCCCGGCAGCGCTCGACACAGCGGCGCTGCGCCCGCACTGGGACAAGAGCTTCCATCTGATCGAGGACGGCGTGTTCCAGGGCGAGGACCTGGACGCGGCCGAGCGCATTCAGCAAGGCCTGGACACCGGCGCGAACGAGCAGCTCAGCCTGGGTCAGCTGGAGCGCCTGATCGCCGCCTTTCATCAGAACCTGGACGCCGCCCTGGGCGGCGAACGCTTCCTCCCGCAGGCCGGGGCCCGCCCCGCCGCCAGCGCCTGAACCCGGCCGACCGGGACGGCCTCGCGTTCAGGAGCCGGCCAGGACCCAGCGATTGGCCGCCGCGGCCGCCCGCGCCATCAGTTCCTCGGCATCTGCGGGCAGCAGATAGCCCTGGGCAAGGCTGCGCTCGGTGGCCATCTGCATCTGCGCCATGTAATCCGCGTGGCTGGGATAGCGCTGCAGCAGTTCCAGCTCGCTCAGTGGCACGGTGATGCCACCAAGTCCGCAGGCCGTGGACTGATAGCGGGCCACCGGCACATCGATGGGCGGGTAGCGCAGACCGCCCAGGGCGTTGCCCAGTTCGTCCGTGGCCAGGCCGCCAGCAGAGAATTCGTAGCGGGGCGGCTGCGGTGGCAGCGGGCCGCCACGCACCCAGAGATTCAGATGATGAATGGCCGCGGCGACGGCGAAACGCATCGGAAAGGCAGCCCCTGCCGCGACGCAGGCGCCCAGCCCGGGGTCGGGCTGCTCGCCATAGTTGCCGGCCAGCGCGTGCAGGGCATCATCTTCGCTCATGGGAGCCTGCGGCTGCTGTGCGAGCACCCGGCGCGACTGCCCCAGCTCCTGGTGGTAACCCACCCAAAGGTCCTGATGGGCGGCCCCGGCCACCTCCCAGAGCACGTAATTCCCGACCGCACTGGGCGCCTCCGGCTCCGCCTCGGCGTCGCTGAGCAGCTGCAGCACCGGCGCGGGAGGCGCAGGACCAAAGTCCTTGCCCGCGCCGAGATCGGCATGGATCAGGAAGCCATCGATGGCCGCGGCGGATGCCTGCACCTCGTTCACGTACTGATGCAGCCGGATCGCCGACTGCGACTGACCCATGGCGATGATCTTCTCCACCATCAGTCCACCCATCGGGTCGATCGCGCCCGGCTGGCGAAATCCACGCGCGATCTGGCTCAGCATGTCGAAGGCATAGTCATCCCCGGGGTGGGACAGACCCGCATAGCGCACCGGGTCCCAGACCTGCGGTGTCAGCGGGGTGCAGCACAGGCCGGCGGCCTGCACGCTGAGGTGCACGAAGGCGTAGCCTTCGCGCAGGAAATAGCGGTGGGCCTCCAGGGTGTCCACCGCGTTTTCGAACTGCGCCGTGACATTCACCCAGTCCAGCAGCACGGTGCCATTGAACTGCCCGGCCTCGCGCGGCCGACGCACGATCAGCCGGGTGGTGTACGGCGCCTCGTCATCCAGGCCATGGGCGCGGGCCATGCCGCTGGCGAAGTACTCCTCCTCCACATAGCCCAGCTCGCCGATGTCGTACCAGCTGTCCCACATCGGGTGGCCGTACAGCCCGGCATCACCCACCGGACCGGCGAACTGCGCCACGGCGGCCCCTGCGGGCAGCCCGGCACCACGATCGGCACCCTGGCAGGCCACGATCAGGCCCAGGGCCAGGACCATCTGCAATCCTCGTTTCATCAGGCTCTCCAGTTTTCGACAGCCTGAGCGATTTCGCGCCGGCGCGATTCATCCTGCCGGGTGAGCTGCCCGGACGAGTCGCTCACGAAATCCTCATCCGCCGCAGGCACAATGCAGCAAGGCCCATGCGAGCAAACCGGATGACCAGACGGCTGCGCCTGCTCAGCTACAACATGCAGATCGGAATCCGCACCCAGCGGTCGCTGGACTACCTGCGTCAGTCCTGGCGTCATCTGGTCCCCGCGGCCCACCCCACCCGCCACCTGGAGCCGATCGCCGGGATGCTGCGCGGCCACGACATCGTGGCCCTGCAGGAAGCGGACGCCGGCAGCCTGCGCACGCGGGCGGTCAATCTGGTCCACTTCCTGGCCCAGCGCGCGGATTACCCGCACTGGTATCTGCAGGTCAACCGGGACCTGGCGCCACTGGCGCGTCATGCCATGGGCGTCCTCAGCCGCTTCCCCGTCGCCCATGGCGAGCAGCATCGCCTGCCTGGCCATCTCCCGGGCCGCAGCGCTGCCCTGTTTCGTTTTGGCAGCCGGGGACGGCACCTGACCATCGTCGCGACCCATCTGGCGCTCAGCCGGCGCATCCGGGCCCGCCAGCTGCAGCACATCCAGGACCTGGTGCGCGATGACGAGCATCTGGTGCTGATGGGCGACCTGAATTGCGAACCGGAGGAATTGCGTCAGCACCCGCTGCTGCGCGAGCGGGGCCTGCGGGTGCCCGAGCAGCTGTCCCACAGCTATCCGAGCTGGCAACCGCAACGCCTGATCGACCATATCCTGATCTCGCCGGGCATCCCCATCTCCGGGGCCGGCATCGTCGACTTCGCCTGGTCCGATCATCTGCCGGTGGCGGTGGAGATCGAGCTGCCGCCGGATGTGGACTGGAATCCCGACGATCCCGCCTGACCGACGCGCCGCCCTTCAGAGCAGCGGCGCGAGCAGCCGGGCGGCGCTGCTCAGCAGGCGCTGCCACCAGGGACGACGACGCCAGCGCGCCGGCTCGATCGGCTCGGCCTGCTCCAGGTCCGTGCAGAACTGCTCGCCCAGCGTCTGTCCCAGATGTGCGTCCAGGGTCAGCACGTTGCACTCGTGGTTCAGCTCGAAACTGCGGAAGTCGAAATTGGTCGAGCCGATCATGCACAGCCTGTCGTCGGCCAGCAGCGTCTTGGCATGCAGCACCGCCGGGCGGTACTCGTGGATGCGCACGCCACAATCCATCAACTCCCGGTAGTAGCCCCGGGCGGCCGCCTGGATCAGCGGGATGTCGGAACGCTGCGGCAGGAGCAGACGGACATCCACCCCGCGTCGCGCCGTGGCCTTGAGAAACCTGAGGATGCGGGGGCTGGGCGCGAAATAGGCATTGGTCACCCACAGGCGCTCCCTGGCCGCGCCCATGATCGCCGCCACCGCCGCATGCACCTCGTGGGCCCCGCGACCGGGCCTTGCATCCAGCAGCAGGCAGGCGGCGCCGGTATGCGCCCCTTCATCGCGACCGCGAAACTGCAAGGGGTCCCCGCCCGCCGCCTGCCAGCTTTCATCGAACAGCAGGGCGCACTCCCAGGCGATCCGGCCGCGCACCCGCACATGGGTATCGCGCCAGGCCGGCTCACCGCCGCTGCCGCGCCGGTACTCATCGGCGATGTTCATGCCACCGGTGAAGGCGGTTTCCCGGTCCACCACCAGCAGCTTGCGATGATCCAGGATCGGCAGCAGCGAAACGGGCGCGTAGCGGGGGCGACGAAACAGCCGGAACCGGCTGCCTCCCTGTCGCATCAGGGCCCAGAAATCCCGCCGCGTCCGCGAGGAGCCGAAGGCATCCGCCAGCACATGCACCGCCACCCCGCGCGACACCGCCGCGCTGAGCGCCTCGACAAACTCCCGCCCGGTGGCGTCGCCGCTGATGATATAGGCCTCCAGCAGCACCTCGCGGCGGGCGGCGCGCACCGCCCCCAGCATGTCCTCGAAGGCGCTGGCGCCGTCGAAATAGGGGCGGATTTCCGTATCCCGGTGCCAAGGCCCCTGGTCGATGCGCTGCAGCAGTTCGGCGAAGGCCGGATCCCGGATGCCGCCGGACAGCTCCAGCGCCTGGGCATAGGCGGCTTCCGGCTGCAGCTCAGGTGGCAGCCGGCGTCCTGCACGGGGATGCAGCAGGGGCGGCAGCAGGCGCTTGCGCCGGGCGACCACATTGTGCTGGACCGGGGCCACGGAACACTGGCCCGGCGCCTCATCTTGCACCATCGCGGGTACCTGTATCAGCAGAGGAGTTCCCGGGATTCTCGACCATTCCGGGCCGCCGCGCAGCCGCCCCGGAATGGCAAGGCCATCGTGCTTTTCAGTGGCGCGGCAGGCAACTGGCTGTCAGCGGTTCCTGATCGGCCACCGCCGGCAGCTTGCCCCGGGCCTGGCACAGACACTGGAACTCGAACAGCAGATCCTGCCGGCGTTGTGCCGCGCACACGCTCAACTCCAGCCAGAGACGGTCGCCCTGATCCGCATCGCGCCACAGCAAGGCCCGTCCGCCGGGCGGGATATCCCGCAGGCGCAGATTCGGCAGGCGGGTCTCGCAGCCCTCCGCGAGATCGTGACCGCAGCGCGTGAGCACCGCCTCATCGATGCGCTGGGTCGAGGCGTTGATCAGATAGAAGCTCCATTCCCCGCTCCGGCATCCGGTTTCCGCGTAGGCGGCGATGCGGCAGTCGATAAGCTGTTCCTGAAGCATGGCGAAAACCCTGGCGGACGGCGGGCGCATTGATGAGCCGTCAGATTAGGTGCTTTCGACCGGCAGAACTGTGACCCAGTTCATGCCGGATTCACCTGACTGTCGGCAAGCACGGGCGGCTGCGCCCCGCTCTCCTGCCGCAGGTCGCGCAGCACCACCTGGAAACGGCTGCCCTGGCCGGGCACCGAGTGCACATCGATGCTGCCCTTGAGCTTTTCGGTCACCAGCATCCTGACGATGTCCAGTCCGATGCCGCTGCCGCCGTCACTCGCCCGGGTGGTGAAGAAAGGCTCGAATATGCGCTTGAGGTGGGCGGGCTCGATGCCGATGCCGTTGTCCTCGCAGATCAGCTGCACCAGCCCATTGGCCGGCCGGGCCTGCAGCCTGATCTCACCGCTGCGCGGCTCGGGAAAGGCATGCAGCATGGCATTCGACACCAGGTTGATGATCACCTGGGAGAGCGCCCCGGGCAATGTGTAGAGGGTGAGGTCGGGGGGACACTGGACCTGGACCGGAATGCGCCCGGCCATGAGCTTGGGCTTGAGGCTGCGCAGCACCACCTGGATATATTCCTCCAGCGCGATGTTGCGTGGCTGGTCGCTGGATTGATCGGTGGCCACCTGCTTGATGCTCTGCAACAGGCCAGCTGCCCGCTCCAGGTTGCGCCCCACGATGTCCAGCGAATCGCCCGCGGTCGCGAGATACTGCCTCAGACCGCCCTGGCTCAGCCGCTCCGTGCTGAAGTCATCTCGAATTCGCGCGGTGGCATCGGCCAGGGTGCTGACCGCCGTGATGGACACCCCCACGGGGGTGTTCACTTCGTGGGCGATGCCGGCCATGGACTTGCCCATGGAGGCCAGCTTCTCCGATTCCACCAGGCGCGCCTGGGTCAGCCTGAGCTGGTCCATGGCGCGCTGCAATTCATCGCGCGCCCGGATCGCGGCCTGCTGAGCGGCCTCGGCCTGGGTGCGGGCGGCCATTTCCTCACGCAGTTGCTGGTTGCGCGATTTGAGCTCCTGCTCGCGCTCCACCCCGCGGGCGATTTCCGCTTCCAGCGAGGCATTGATCCGTTCCAGTTCCTCCGGGGTCCGCAGGGCCAGGGCCCGTGGCAGGACCGGAATCATGACCACGGCGGTCAGCAGCGACACCAGGGCGGTGGCCGTTTTCACCGCCGCCTCCATGCCGTAGTAGGGCCGCCAGATGGTGATCAGGCCGAAGACATGGGTCAGGCCACAGAAGACGATGAAAGCGGCGAACAGCAGGCCGATCAACAGATAGGGCCCGGGAATCTCGGCGATCGTGGTCCGCCTGCGCAGGTAATAGAGGATCATGGCCGGAATCGAGAAGTACGCGATGGCGATCGCGATGTCCGCTCCTACATGGGTCCACAGCAACTGCGGCTGCCACTGCAGGCAATAACCGTGCGGCAACAGACCACGCGAGGTCAGAAACTCAAGCATGCGCATCCCTGGCTGGCTGGGCTTGGCGACGCCGGAACCACTGTGGCCCGGCCCTTACGCCAGCCTCACCCTAGCCGCCGGCAGTTCAAGAATTCGTGAACCCGGCCGCACCGCCCGGGCAGGGGGCGGATCCCGGGCTGGCAGCCGCGTCCGCAGGCCCTGACCCTGCGCAGGCGATAGCGGACCGCCCCGTCAGTCAGCGCCTGCTGATTCCTGACCGGCCACCGGCCGGCGGCTGAACAGGCCGAGCATGGGCGTGCCATGCGCCCGCAGGATGGGCTCGATCTCCCGGTGCAGGGCGTGGTAGCGATAGAAGGGCACACGCGGGAACAGGTGGTGGATGGAATGCAGGTTCTGACCCAGCCAGAACCACTCGAAAGGCTTCATCCAGGCCGGCATGATCAGGCTGTTGGTATTGCGGTAGCGGGCGCTGTCCCGGTACGGAATGTGCGGCCGGTAGGCAAACCAGTAGGCGGTGAACAGCCCGCCGAGGAAATAGCCCAGCACGATCACCGTCACGGCGCCCGGCTGATCCACCAGGAGGACAAAGGCAATCCTCCAGCCCAGCGAGGCGGCGAGCTCGGCCAGATAGATCACCCGTTCCTTGATGCTGGCCCTGGCCCAGTGCTTCTGCGCGAAGAAACTGTTCTGCACCCACAGGAAGCGGAACACCGTGGCAAAGGCGGCAATTGGCCCATCGGCCATCCGGCTGACGACGTAGTCCGGGTCCTTGTCGGGCTGATTGGTGTGCCGGTGGTGGGTGAAATGCTCCACCGTGTGGGAGGCATAGGGCACCATGATGATCGGCGCCACCAGATAGCCGCACAGGTCATTGAGCCACCGCAGCGCGTCACGCCCGCCGTGGATGTTGCCATGGGCCGCCTCATGCAGCGGGGTGTAGGACATGTAGGTGAGCCCGGCCACCAGCAGGGTCGCGGCCCAGGCCGGCAGCTGCCCGGCGGCGAACAGGTTGAGGCTGAGCAGCAGTCCACAGAGCACGCCAAGGGCGAGCAGCACGGTGGGCCAGGCCACATGGTTCATGTGCGGCTTGGCCGCTGCAATGGCCTGCCTGTTCAGGTCAGCAAGATCGGCGGGCATGACGCAACTCCTGTTTCCGGACGATGCACACGATAGGCTGCCGACGCTGCCGCCGACAGCGCCGTTGAGGCCAGCCGCCATGCAGTTCCGGTCAACCCACATACAATGCCGCCATGCCAGCCAGTCCGGACATCCTGCATCCCATCGCGATCAGTCAGGTCATGATCCATTTTGCCGCAAGCCACGGCCTGGATCGCGACAGCTGCCTGCTCGGCACGGGCATTGATCCACCGCAACTGCAAGAGGCCGAGGCGCTGATCAGCCGCGAGCAGGAGCTGCGTCTGCTCGAGAACATCGTGCTGGCGCTGCCGCATGTCGGCGCCATCGGCTTCCGACTGGGCCTGCAGTACAACGTGTCGACCTTCGGCATCTGGGGCTTCGCCCTGCGCACCAGCCGCAGCCTGTTCGAGGCCCTGCAGCATGCCCTGCGCTATCTGCCGCTCAGCACGGCCTATTGCCGCATGCAGGTGCTGGAGGAGGACGGACTGCTGGGCATCAGCATGAATCCCGACGAGATACCCCGCCACCTGCGCCAGGTCCTGCTCGAGCGGGACATGGCCACCGCGATCAATCTGATCCGGGAACTCAGCCTCACCGGCCTGCAGGTCCGGCAGATCGAAATGCAGATCCGCGAACCGGACCATGCCGCCGAGATCGCAGAACTGTGCGGCATCACCCCGAGATTCGGCAGCGCCCGCAACGCCCTGTGGCTGCCCGGGGATGCCGCGCGCACCCCGCTCAGCACCTTCGACCCCCATCTGGTGCGCCTGCTCGAAGATCAGTGCCGTCAGCAGCTGGAGCGGCGCCAGCAAGGTGGCCTGCGTGGTCTGGTGCGGGGCCAGCTGCTGGGTCCGCTGGGATTGATTGCCAGCCTGGAGGACGTCGCCGAGGCTCTGGCCATGTCACCGCGCAGCCTGCGGCGCAAGCTGGAGGCGGAAGGCAGCAGCTTCCGCCAGATCCTGGAGGAGGAGCGCCGCCTGCTCGCGCGGCGCCTGCTCGACGCCACCCAGATGACCCTGGACGAGATGGCCATTCATCTGGGCTATGCGGATACCGCCAGTTTCAGCCGGGCCTTTCGCCGCTGGCATACGCTGTCGCCCGGGGAATATCGCAGGCGGCAGCGGTCGGCAGACCAGGCCGGCGCCGACTGAGCCCGGCCGACCGCACTCAGGCGGGATCCGCCCCGCCCCGCTCACGCCAGGCACTGGGACTGCGGCCGCTCATGCGCCGGAAGGCCCGGGTGAAATTGGCCGCGTCGCTGTAACCCAGTTCGTAGGCGATCGCGGTGATGGTCCGGCCGGGCTCACCGAGCAGCCTGCAGGCGCGCGCATGGCGCTCCTCCAGCTGCAGCTGGCGAAAGCGCAAGCCTTCCTGCTTCAGGTAGCGATCCAGGGTCCGCGGGCTGACGCTGAGCGTGTGGGCGAGTTCGGCAAGGCTGGGCATGCCCTCGCCGGCCTCGCGCAGCATCATGCGGACCCAGCCGCCGACCTCGCCGCGTTCGCGCACCCGCTGCAACAGGTCCCGGCAGCGCTGCTCGGCAAGGCCCAGGGTCTCAGGATTGGCCAGCCCCGGGCGGCGGCCCATCAGTTCCGCCGGCAGCAGCATCTGAATGCCCGGCCGGCGGCTCGCGGCAAAATGCACCCGGGCCCTGCCCAGTTCCCGATAGCGCTGGTGATGGGGCGGCCGTTCAATGGACAGATACAGGTCATAGGCGGGCAGTTCGCCCTCCAGCAGCTCCTCGATATCATGATGCGCGGCAATCGCCACCGTCTCCAGGTGAAAGACCAGGGTCGGATGGGACATCGGCACCGCCGGCGTGAATTCCACCAGGGCCTGTTCCGTTCCCGGACGATAACGCATGCGAAAGGCGGGAAAGATCAGCCGGAAGTAGCGCGCGGTCAGGCGCAGTGCGTAATCCACGCTCGGACTGGACAGGATGGCGTAGCCGACCACGCTGTGGTTGCGCAGCTGGATCTGACGACCCAGGTCGACCGCCAGGTCCCGGCGTCCGGTGGCAACCATCACGGCACTGAGCAGCCGTTCGATATCCGGCAGGCTGAGCCGGGCCTCCGGATCCAGCAGGCGGGACAGGGACAGGCCGGATACGGCCAGCGCCGGCGCCAGATCCACGCCCTGGCCGATCAGCAGCTGCGCGGCGCGCGCGTAATAGCGCGCCGGGATCAGCGTGTCCTGTCGCGGCCCCTGAGCTGTCATGAAATGACAATACGCTGGCAGAAAATGACATGCAACCCCGGTCGCGGCGTCGGGATACTGGCAGCCTCCACCCCGATGGACACACAGATGAGCACCACCGCCCTGCCCCATCAGCCGGCTGCCCCCTGGATCGATGCCAAGAAATTTCTCTGGCTGCTGAGCCCGGCCCTGCCGATCATCGCCCTGGGCCTGCTGGTCCTGTCCGCCTACACCGGCTGGTCCCTGCTGCTCTGGGGTGGGCCGATCCTGCTGTATGTCCTGATTCCGCTGGCGGACTGGCTGGTCGGCGAGGACAGCAGCAATCCTCCGGAGTCCGCGGTCGCCGCGCTGGAGGAGGCGCGCTACTACCGCTTCATCGTGTTTGCCTACATCCCCAGCCAGTTCGCGCTGACGATCTTCGGCGCCTGGCTGGTGGCCAGCGGGCGCTACGACACCTGGGGCCTGCTCGGCCTGATCTTCACCGTGGGCATCGTCAACGGCATCGCGATCAATACCGCGCATGAGCTGGGCCACAAGAAAGACGGCCTGGAGCGCTGGCTGGCCAAGCTGACCCTGGCACCGGTGGCCTACGGTCATTTCTTCGTCGAGCACAACAAGGGCCATCACAAGAACGTGGCGACCCCGCTGGACCCGGCCAGCTCGCGTATGGGCGAGACCTTCTGGGCCTTTTTGCCACGCACCGTGCTGGGCAGCCTGCGCTCCGCCTGGCGCATCGAAAAGGAGCGGCTGGCCCGCAGGGGCCAGGGACCCTGGACCCTGGCCAATGAGAACATTCAGGCCTGGCTGATGACGCTCGCCCTGTTCGGCCTCATCACCGCCTGGCTGGGCTGGATGGTCCTGCCCTTTCTGATCCTGCAGGCGGCCTTCGGCGCCTCCATGCTCGAGGTGATCAACTACATCGAGCATTACGGCCTGCTGCGCCAGCAGGACGCCTCGGGGCGCTACGAGCGCTGCAGTCCCGCCCATTCCTGGAACAGCAACCATGTGGTCACCAACCTGTTCCTGTACCAGCTGCAGCGCCATTCGGATCACCATGCCAACCCGACCCGACGCTTTCAGGCCCTGCGCCACTTCGATGACAGCCCGCAGCTGCCCTCGGGCTATGCCTCCATGCTGCTGCTGGCCTACCTGCCGCCGCTGTGGTTCCGCCAGATGGATCCGCTGGTGGTCAGGCATTACGGCGGCGACCTCGGCCGGGCCCACCTGCATGCACCGCGACGCGAGCAGCTGCTGGCCCGCTGGCAGCAGGCCCCGCTGGATGACGGCAAGCCCGCCCATTATCCCCGCGAGCTGGACATGGCCGGCGCACCGCAGCCCGCCAGCAGCCGGCGCCATCAGTGCACCGATTGCGGCTTCATCTACGACGAGGAGCAGGGCTGTGAAGCCGAAGGCTTTGCGCCCGGAACGCCCTGGGACGCGATTCCCGACGACTGGGCCTGCCCCGACTGCGCGGTCCGTGACAAGGTGGATTTCCGCCCGATCTGAGGCTCTGGCGGCCGACCGGCTTGCGGCCGGCGGGCCATAGGCCACAATGGGCGGATGCAGATCGCACTGGCATCACCGCTCGTTCACCTGCTGCGTGGCCGCGGGCGGCCACCAGCGGATTCGAGGCTGCCCGGCATTGCCGGCCTGCGCCCTGGCACGCTCCGCCCGGAGCGCCGCAGCAGGCGGCCAAGGCGCGGGAGCTGGCTGCGCTGGCTGCTGATCATCTTCTGCCTGCCGGTCCTGCCGCTGCTGCCTTTGCGCTGGGTGGACCCGCCGGTCTCCAGCTACATGCTGCAATCCGCGGCCCCGCTGGCCGAGCGGCGCTGGATTCGACTCGCGGACATGGGCGAACAGTTGCCGCTGGCCGCGGTGGCGGCGGAGGATCAGCGCTTTCCCGAGCACCATGGATTCGATCTTGAGGCCATCCGGGCCGTGCTCAGCGCGCCCGGCGAGCCCCGCAGGGGAGCCAGTTCGATCAGCCAGCAGACCAGCAAGAACCTGTTCCTGTGGCCAGGCGGCTGGGGCCGCAAGCTGATCGAGGCCTGGCTGACCGGCTGGATGGAACTGCTCTGGCCCAAGGCCCGCATCCTGGAGGTCTATCTGAACATCGCCGAGTTCGGGCCTGGCGTATACGGCGTCTGGGCCGGCGCCAGGCACCATTACGGCCTGGCGCCCGGGGCACTGAGCCGACAGCAGGCCGGCCGGCTCATCGCCCTGCTGCCCAGCCCACGACGTCTTGAACCCGACTCTCCCGCCGTGATCGAACGCGGCCAGTGGATCGGCCAGCAGATGCAGGCGCTGGGACCGGCATATTTGCAGGGCATTGCCCCTGTCGCAACACCCTGAGCGGCTGCGCTCAGTCCGGCAGGCGCAGGGCGTTGACGTAGCTGGCACAGGCCCGGGGATCGCGGCTGACCGCGACCTCGACCAGGACCGCGGCCTGCATGCCCAGGGTGCGGGGATCCTGATCCACGAACCATTGCGCGCGATGCAGCTCGAAGCCGCGCCTGAGCGCGGGCACGTAGATGCGGAAGCGTCGCTGGGCATCATCCTCCATGGGATCGATCACGAAACCGCGGTATTCGCCGATATCCACCTGACACTGCCGGGTGTCGCGCGCTGCCGGCTCCGGCTCCACGCAGGCCTGCTCGGGCAGGCAGGTCACCTCGGTGGCCGGGGCATCGGGCGCTTCCGGCGACGGCGAACGAAACCAGGCGCAGCCCTGCAGCAGGCAGAGCCCGGCCAGCAACAGGGCGTGCCGGGCCCTGGCGGCCCTGCCCCCGCGAACCGGCGCCTGCGACAGACGGTGAATGGCGTTCATGTTCCCCCCAAAAAGAACGGGGCCCCGACCAGCGGAGCCCCGTGATCCTAGAACAGATTGACCTCAGTGGGCGGTGGCCTCACCCGCCCCGCGGGGAATCCGCACGCTTTCGACCAGCTCCTGGATATGCGCCGGCGGCTCAGCCGTCAGACGCGACACCAGCATGGCGGTGCCGAAGTTGATCAGTGCACCCACCGCCCCGAAGGACTCCGGCTGAATGCCGAGCAGCCAGTGCTCCGCGGTGTTCGGCAGCCAGTTGGTATCCGGGATGAAGAACCAGCCCTTGTAGGCGAAGATGTAGATCAGGGTGGAGCCCAGGCCGGCGAGCATGCCGCTGATTGCGCCGACATTGTTCACCCGCTTGGAGAAGATGCCCATCATCAGTGCCGGGAAGATCGAGGAGGCGGCCAGGCCGAAGGCCAGGGCCACGACTTGGGCTGCAAAGCCTGGTGGATTCATCCCCAGATAGCCCGCCACGACAATGGCACCAGCCATTGCGATGCGGCTGGCCAGCAGCTCGCCACGCTCGCTGATCTGCGGCATGAACATGCCCTTGCACAGGTCATGCGAGATGGCCGAGGAGATCGCCAGCAGCAGACCCGCCGCGGTGGACAGCGCCGCCGCCAGGCCACCGGCCGCCACCAGGGCGATCACCCAGTTGGGCAGCTGGGCGATTTC
>JBFJTN010000021.1:0-29464 GCA_041625325.1 Oceanococcus sp.
CCCTCGGACTCGAGGCTGCGGACGAACAGATCGGATGCCTTCATGCTCATAACTCCCTCCGTATCATGGTGAGGCGCCTGGCGTTGCTGTCCCAGCATGGCCCCGCCGCCGCCTGCCGGCGACGGCCGTGATCACGCGCCTAGATCACGCCATAGGCGAGCATTGCATCGGCCACCTTGGTGAAGCCGGCGATATTGGCGCCGCTGAGGTAATTCACGTAGCGGGCATCCTGCTGCCCATGCTCCACGCACTTGTCGTGTATTCCGGCCATGATGCTGCGCAGGCGCGTGTTCAGTTCGTCGCGGGACCAGGACAGGCGCATGCTGTTCTGGGTCATCTCCAGCCCGGAGACGGCAACCCCGCCGGCATTCGCGGCCTTCGACGGCGCGTACATGATCTTGGCGTCCAGGAACACATGGATGCCCTCCTGCACGGTGGGCATATTGGCCCCTTCCGACACGCCCTGACAGCCGTTCGCGACCAGCGTCCGCGCATCCTCCATGGAGATCTCGTTCTGGGTCGAACAGGGAAAGGCGAGATCGCAGGGCACGCTCCAGGGTGGTTTGCCTTCCAGGTATTCGCAGCCGAACTCTTCCGCATACTCCTTGATCCGGCCGCGCCGCACTTCCTTGAGTTCCTTGATCCAGGCGAGCTTTTCGGCGGTGATGCCCTCGGCGTCGTAGACCGTGCCCGAGGAATCCGACATGGTGATGACACGGGCGCCCAGTTCGATGCATTTCTCCGCGGTGTACTGGGCGACATTGCCCGAGCCGGAGACCGCGCAGGTCTTGTCCTCCATGGACTCCCCGCGGTACTTGAGCATGTCCTCCATGAAATACACCGCGCCGTAACCCGTGGCCTCGACCCGGATTTCACTGCCGCCGAAGGCCAGCCCCTTGCCGGTGAGCACCCCGGTGAACTGATTGCTCAGTCGCTTGTACTGGCCGAACATGTAGCTGACCTCGCGCCCACCGACGCCGATGTCGCCGGCAGGCACGTCGGTATACGGCCCGATATGCCGGGACAGCTCCGTCATGAAGGCCTGGCAGAAGCGCATCACCTCGCGCGAACTCTTGCCCTTGGGATTGAAGTCCGAACCGCCCTTGCCGCCGCCCATGGGCAGGCCCGTCAGGCTGTTCTTGAAGGTCTGCTCGAAAGCGAGAAACTTCAGCACGGACTGGGTGACGCTGGGGTGGAAACGAATGCCGCCCTTGTACGGACCGATGGCATTGCAGTGCTGAACCCGATAGCCACGCTGGGTGCGCACCTGGCCCTGATCGTCCTCCCAGCAGACCCGGAAGATGACGATGCGATCCGGTTCGGTCAGCCGCTCGAGGATCTGCGCCTCCTCGTAAACCGGCTTTTTCATGATGTACGGGATGATGGACTGAGCCACCTCGTAGACCGCCTGATGGAACTCGGTCTCGCCCGGATTGCGTCGCACCAGACCTTGCATGAACTCTTCAAGGCGCGTTTCGGCTTGCATGATCCACCCCCTCTTATGAGCAGGAAGCCACTCCGCGGCCCACATTACGCCTCAAGCCTGGGGCAGGCAACCAGCTCCCGATCGCCCGCCGATCCGGCGGCGACTTCGATTCAAAAAAAAAGTTCCCCGGGGCGGTGGCCACCCGTCCGATTCCCCGATAGACTCGCCATGCATTCGGGGTGACCTGGAGGGACGGCTCATGATGCGGCGATTTGTCTTGCTGTTGCTGGTGGCAACGATGGGCGGGAGCCTGTTCGCTGCTGACGATGATGCACTGCTTGAGGGGGATCTGCTGTCGGGAGACAGCGCTTCTCAGGACGATGGTCTGCTCGGCGGCGGCGACCTGCTCTCAGGCGATGGCGACCTCCTCTCCGACGATGGCGACCTGCTCTCCGGTGACGGCGACCTGTTGTCGGATGACTCGGGCGGCCTGCTCGGTGCTGATGAGGGCGGCCTGCTGGACGGGGATCTCGGCGATCTCGAGCCCGCGCAACAGGCCAGCGCAACGGCCGGCGAGGAAGCGGACGCGGCCGGCAAGGCGCACCTGGACCTGTTCGCGGAAAACCGCTATCCCTCGTCCAACACCTGCGCGACCTGCCATCCGAAGCAATACGAGCAATGGTCGGTGTCACAGCACGCCTACGCGCAGATGTCGCCGGTCTACATGGCCATGCAGATCACCATCAATGCCGCGACCAGCAGCACCAATGGTGACTTCTGCATCCGCTGCCACACCCAGGTCGGCATGAACATCGGCGAGTCGCCGTTCATCTCCAATCTGGACCGCCACCCGACTTCCCGCGAGGGCATCACCTGCGTGGTCTGCCACCGGCTCGACAAGGAGTACGGCAAGGTCAGCGGGCGCGTCGCCCTGGTCGAAGGCAGCCTGGTGGAGCCGGTCTACGGCCCCAAGGGCAATGCCGAACTGGAACGCGTGCTCAACAATACGGACAAGTACCGCGTGGTCACGGATCCGGACGCACCCGGCCGCAAGATTCACAACAAGGTGGGGCACTTCCCCTACATCGGCACCTCCGGTTTCTGCGGGGTTTGCCATGACGTGAATCTGTTCAACGGCTTCCGTCTGGAGGAAGCTTTCTCCGACTACAAGCAGTCGCCGGCGGCGCGTGAAGGCATCAGCTGCCAGGACTGCCACATGGGCAAGGAACAGGGCGTTCCCAGCGGATACGAGATGGGTCCGGCAGCGGAAGTCGGTGGCGTGCCCACGGCCGACCGCAAGCTGACCAATCATTTCTTCGCCGGCCCCGACTACTCCCTGCTGCACCCGGGCATCTTCCCGCACAACGTCGAAGCGGCGAAGATGGCCACCCTGCGCGAGTGGCTGAAGTATGACCACGAGGCCGGCTGGGGCACCGATGAATTCGAGGAGGGCGCCGGCGAGGACGCCGAGTTCCCGGATCGCTGGTGGTCCATCGACGACCGCTACGACGCCCGCGAAATCATCGAGTACCAGAAGCAGCGGCTGGCCTGGGCGGCGGAGCAGCGCCTGACCGTGCTGCAGAATGCCCTGGCCCTGCGCAACCTGCAGGTCGAGCCGGGCGACGGCGATCTGCGCTTCTCGGTCGACGTGCACAACATCACCAAGGGCCACAGCGTGCCCACCGGTTTCGACGCGGAACGCGTGATCTGGCTGCAGGTGAATGTCACCAATGCCGACGGCGAGATCGTCTTCCAGTCCGGCGACCTGGACCCCAATGGCGACGTGCGCGATGCCCACTCGCTTTACGTGCACAACGGCGATCTACCGCTGGACGATCAGTTGTTCTCGCTGCAATCCAAATTCATCACCCGCAATCTGCGCGGTGCGGAGCGGGAGCAGGTGCTGGCGGTCAACTTCTCGGTCGACCCCCTGCCCTTCATCCGCCCGAGTACCAGTTCGACCATTCTGACCGGCCAGCCGGGTGGCGCGCGCAAGCACCGCTACATCATCCCGCCACTGGCCAAACGCCCGGCGAATTACCGGGTCAAGGCACGCGACCTCAAAGGACCGGGCCCGTTCAAGATCGACATCGCGCTCAAGGCCGGCATGGTGCCGGTGAATCTGATCGATGCGATCAAGGGTGTGGGCTTCGATTACTACATGAGCCCGCGTGAAATTGCCGACGCCGTGGTGGCAGGTCATCAGACCATCGACCAGGTCTCCACCCAGGTGGACCGCCAGGGCCGGCTTGTTGCGGAGGCTCGATAATGAAGAAAAACCTGAGCGCCGGTTCCCTGCTGGCGGCCTGTCTGCTGCCCGGCGTGCTGCTCGCCGCGGGCGGCGACAGCCGCTTTTCAGACGAGCCGATTCCCTTCGCCACCGAGGACGAACTGCCGGACCTGACCCCGCCACTGTTTGAACTCGGCGATGTGTTCCTTCGCCCGGGCAATATCAAGCCCGGCTTCGTGCTGCCGACCGGGGCCGTCTGGCAGCCCCGGCTCTGGGTCTTCGGCTCGATCCGTTCCTCCCTGCAGACCTTCCAGACCGAATCCACGCCCTGCCCTCTGGGTGGCGTGGCCACTACCGAGGAACGCTGCACGGAATGGGCGAACCGCATGGACCTGTTCGGCAACCTGCAGCTGACCGGCACCGAGAGACTGCTGGTCGGCCTGCAGCCGCTGCACCAGCGCGGCCGCTTCACCGGCATCACCCTGGAACCGGATGATGCCAGTACCGATGATGACTGGCGCGACGAGACCAATCTCGACGTCACCACCCTGTTCTTCGAGGGGGACATCGGCGAAATCTTCCCGGGCCTGGACCCCACTGACCGGCATCGCTATGACTGGGGCTTCTCGGTCGGCCGGCAACCGCTGTCCTTCCAGGATGGCCTGCTGGTCAATGACACCATGGATTCCCTGGGCCTGACCCGCAACAACCTGCGGATCAGTGGCTGGGACTGGCTGAACAATCTGCGCCTGACCTTCGTCTACGCCTGGAACCGGGTCGGCAACGAAGCCAGTGCGGCGACCGACGAGGACGCCCAGATGCTGGCCCTGTTCACCGCCTGGGACACGGTCTTCGGCAACCGTTTCGCCAGTACCTTCGAGCTAGACGCGGCCTACGTCACCGCGGATGACGCCACCGGCGATGTGCTCACCGCTGGTTTCGGCGCCATCCAGCGCTTCGGCCACGTCGGCACCAGCTTCCGGCTGCTCGGCTCCATGGGCCTGGATGACGATGCAGTGGTGGACGCGGACGGGCTGCTGGCCTTTGCCGAGACCTCCCTGACGCCCTACGGCACCCATAACGTGTTCTACCTGAACGGCTTCCTCGCGGCGGACAACTTCACCTCCGCGGCGCGTGGCCCGGATGCTGGAGGACCGCTGGGCCGGGTGGGGCTGCTGTTCGCCGCCCGCGGCATCGGTCGCTATCCCTCCCCCCTGAGCAACGCCGCCGGCCGCGCGGTGGGCACCGCGGTGGGCTATCAGATGTTCTTCGACAACAACCGGCGACAGCTGGTGGCGGAACTGGGCGGACGCATTCAGGAAGATCCCCTGACCGACAATCGCCGCGCCACCATCGGCTTCGGCCTGCGCCTGCAACAGGCTGTCGGCAAGCGGCTGATCGTCGACCTCGACGGCTTCGTCGCGGGCACCAGAAGGGACCAGCAATCCTTTGACGCCAGCGGGGCGCGCATCGAACTGCTGTGGAAGCTGTAAGCCAGAAACGATAAGGAGCCGGCACCATGGACGCATTGCTGCACCCGCTCGTGATTCAGCTCATCGGCGGCGTCATCATCGTGCTGGCGCTGGTTTTCGCGCTGATGCAGGCCTGGCGCGCGGCGCTGGAGCTGGCCGGCAGCCGGGCCTCCCTGGCCCTGCGCCGCAACGGCATGGCCGAACAGATGCGTGCGCTGAGCCAGTCCCGCAAGCTGAACGAGCAGCGTGCCCAGGGCGCCTGGTCCGGCACGCGCAAGTTCCGGGTGGAAAAGACCGTCGATGAGGCCAAGGACATCCGCTCCTTCTATCTCGTCCCGCATGACGGCAAGGACATCCCGATGTTCAACCCCGGGCAATATCTGACCTTCAAGTTTCGCGTGCCCAATCACCCCAAGGACGTGATCCGCTGCTATTCACTGTCCGACAGCCCCTTCGAGCGCGGTCATTACCGCATCTCGGTCAAGCGGCTGGACCCGCCACCGAAGGTGCCCGACGCCCCGCCCGGGGTGAGTTCCAACTACCTGCACCGCGAGATCCATACCGGCGACATACTCGACGTCAAGGCGCCCGGCGGGCACTTCTATCTCGACCTGGGCATGCACCGGCCGGTGGTGCTCATCGCCGGCGGCGTGGGCATCACGCCCGTCTACAGCATGCTCAAGGCCCTGATCGACAGCAAGGACCCGCGCGAGATCTGGTTCTTCTACGGTCTGCGCAACGCCCAGGAGTACTGCTACAGGCCGATCCTGGAATCCATCGCCGACAGCCACCCGAACGTGAAGCTGCGGGTCTGCTTCAGCGATCCCGAAGGGGACGAGGGCGACTCCCCCTACTACCGCAAGGGCCAACGGGTCAGCGTCGAACTGATGCAGAAGGAACTGCCCTCGAACAATTACGTCTATCACATCTGCGGCCCGCCGCCGATGATGCAGGCCGTAACCGCCGATCTGGAGGCCTGGGGCGTGCCGGCTGGCGATGTCCGCACCGAAGCTTTCGGGCCGGCATCGGTCAAGAAGACCGAAAAACCCGATGTCCCGCCGGCCGGCACCGAGAGCGCCGTGTGCTTCAAGGTGGAATTCGCCCGCAGCGGCAAGACCGTCGAGTGGAAGGGGGCGGAGGACAATCTGCTGGAGTTCGCCGAAGCGAATGACATTTCGCTCGACTACGGCTGCCGGGCCGGCGGCTGTGGCACCTGCACGACCGCGGTCAAGTCCGGCAAATTCGATTATGTGCGCGATCCGGACGCGGAGGCCGAGGACGGCAGTTGCCTGGCCTGCGTCGCCCGACCGCAATCCGACCTGGTGCTGGACGCATGAGCGCCCGGCACACGCTTTCCCCGCCTGCCCGTCAGGCCAACACCAACGAGGGAATTCCCATGCGCAAGTTCCGATCCACATTCCTGATCCTGGCCCTGATCGCGGGCGGTATTGCGCAGGCCCAGGCCCCCCGTCTCGATCCTGGCAAGGTCAAGGGACCTTCCGCCTGCGGCGAGTGTCACGAGGGTTCAATCGCCGCCTGGCAGACCACCCATCACCACTCCACCTTCAAGGAGCTGCCGCGCATGAAGGAAGCGCGGGACATCGCCGACAAGCTCGGCATCAAGCGCCTGAAGAACGACAGCGCCTGCGTGTCCTGCCACTTCACCACCGCCATGGAAGACGGCAAGGAAGACGTGATCGCCGGGATCACCTGCGAATCCTGCCATGGCGCCGGCGCGGACTGGATCGATACCCACAGCGACTTCGGCGGCAAGGGCGCGACCAAGGAAAGCGAAAGCGCGGCGCACAAGCAGGCGCGCTGGCAGAAGGCCGAGGCGGCCGGCATGATCCGACCCACCGACCTCTACAAGCTGGCCGAGAATTGCTATCAGTGCCACACGGTGCCGAACGAGGAACTGGTCAACAAGGGCGGCCATGCCGCCGGCTCGAACTTCGAACTGGTCGCCTGGTCGCAGGGCGAGGTGCGCCACAACCTCTGGTACAACCAGGGCAAGAGCAATGCCGAAGCGGATCTGGAGCGGCGCCGCATGATGTTCCTGGTCGGCAAGGCCCTGGACCTGGAGTACGCCTTGCGTGGGGTGGCCAAGGCCACCGCCAAGGCGCAGTACGCAGTGGAAATGGCCAAGCGCGCGAAGCGCGCCGCCCTGGGCCTGAAGGCCGTGGTGGATTCGGGTGCCAAGGCGCCGGAGCTGGATGAGCTGATGAAAATCGCCGGCAGTGCCAAGGTCAGCCTGAACAACGAAGCGGCGCTGACCAAGGCCGCCGACGCCGTGGCGGTGCAGGCCAAGTCTCTGGCCAGCAAGTACAGCGGCAAGGAATTCCCCATGATCGATGCCCTGCTGCCCAAGGCCGGCGAGTACAAGGGGGCGGCCTATCAGCCCTGACATCCGGCCTGAAGCCGCCTGAACGACACCAGTTCATGACCGCAATCACGCGCATACCCCGGCCGCAGCGCTGGCAACAGCCCTTCGGCCCGGACATGACGGAGGCCGATGTCGAGCGGGTGCTCGGCTTCGAGCCCTTCGCCAGCATGGACGCGGCGCGTTTTGCCGAGCCGATGACCCTGCAGGGGATCATCCAGCACGACACCCGCATCGTGCACTACGCTCCCGGAGACATCGTGGTGCGCGCCGGCGACTACGGCAACTCGGCCTTCCTGATCATGACGGGACGGCTGCGCGTGGTGCTGCCACCCGGCATGCCGGCCGAGGAACTGGGCCGCGCGCCGGAAACACGCAAGTCCGCCTGGCAGGCGGTCGGAATGCTCTGGAAGAACGCGCGGACGCCCGAGCAGCGGGACGTCCGCCGCTACGCCCAGCAGACCCTGACCCGGGACACCGCGAATTCTCACGGAGAAACGCGTGCCTTCCTGCAGGACGTGCCTTCCATCCTGAGCCAGTACCAGACCGCCGAGATCAGTGCCGGCGAGATCGTCGGCGAGATCGCGGCGCTGGGCCGAACCCAGCGCACTGCCACCATGATCGCCGAGGACTACACCGAGGTGCTGGAGATCCGCTGGCAGGGCCTGCGGGAAATCCGGCGGCGCGATGAAGCCTTCCGCAAACACGTGGAGAATGTTTACCGTTCGCGCAGCCTGGTCAGCCACCTGCGTGAAACCCCACTGTTCCGTCACCTGTCGGATGATCAGCTGAATCACATCGCCGATCAGACCCTGTTCGAGACCTTTGGCGATTTCGACTGGCACACCAGCTACAAGCGCTTCACCGACGATCCCCCGGAAGTGCGCCTGAAGCGGGAGCCGCTGATCGTCGATGAAGGCGACTATGCCGATGGCCTGCTGATGATCCGCTCCGGCTTCGGCCGGGTCAGTCAGCACATGAATCTGGGGGAAAAGACCCTGCGCTACATGGGGCGCGGCGGCGTGTTTGGCCTGGCCGAGATCGTCGAGGGATGGATCGGCAAGCAGGCGGTGCCGCTGCGCACCAGCCTGCGCGCGGTGGGCTACACCGATGTCCTGCGGGTGCCGACCACGGTGATCGAGGAGCATGTGCTGCCCAGCCTCAGCGAGGAGGAGATCGCCGAGATCCGGGACGAGCTCAAACCCCGTGATGATGTCGCCGAACGGGTGACCACGGTCGGCCGTTCCGGCCGCCAGCACAGCCTGGATCCAGCCTTGCTGGAAATGCTGGTCGATAACCGGCTGATCAACGGCACCCAGGCCATGGTGATCAACCTGGATCGCTGTGTGCGCTGCGACGCCTGCGTCGATGCCTGCGCCGTCGGCCACAACAACAACCCGCGCTTCAACCGCCACGGCCGCCGTTACGGCCCGACCATGGTGGCGAATGCCTGCATGCACTGCGCGGACCCCGTCTGCATGATCGGTTGCCCGACCGGTGCCATCCACCGCTCGGATCGCGGCGGCCAGGTGCTCATCAACGACGACACCTGCATCGGCTGCGCGACCTGCGCCAATTCCTGTCCTTACGACAACATCCGGATGGTCGACATCCGCGACAACAACGGCGCCTTCATCCGTGACGAGGCCGCCGCCAAGCCCATCCGCAAGGCCACCAAGTGCGACCTGTGTGCCGGACTGCCGGGTGGCCCGGCCTGTGAACGGGCCTGCCCGCACGACGCGCTCAAACGCATCGACCTGCGCGATCTGGGCGCCCTGGCCGACTGGATAGACCGATGATCAGCTTCGCCAGACGGCGCCTGCGCAACGGCCTGGTCACGGGCGGGCTGCTGTCGCTCAGCGGCGCTTTCTACCTCAGCTACCTGGCCAGTCAGGCCCGCCCGGAATTTCTCACCGGCTGGACCCTGTTTATCCTGGTGTTTGCCCTGGCCGCCTACAACATTCGCAAGCGCCTGAGCATGCTGCCGCTGGGGGTCGCCGCCCACTGGCTGCAACTGCATGCCTACATGGGAGTGGCCGCCCTGCTGGTCTTCATCCTGCATACAGGCTGGTGGTGGAGCGGAGGGGCACTGGAAGGCCTGCTCTATCTGGCCTTCGTGCTGACGGCGGGTTCCGGTGTTCTGGGCATCTACCTGTCCCGGCGCCTGCCCGCCCGCCTGACCCGCCGCGGCGAGGAAGTCATCTACGAGCGCATACCGGGCTTCATGGCCCAGTTGCAGGCCGAAGCGGAAAATGCGGTGCTGGACACCGCGGAGACCACCCGCTCCAGCACCCTGCCTGACTTCTACAAGCGCGAGCTGGCGGAATTCTTCTCCGGGCCGCGCCATTTCTGGGCTCATCTGCGCGGCACCGGCCGGCCCACCTTCATGCTGACCCAGCGCCTGCACGGCCTGCGCCGCTACCTGGGCGACAGCGAGCGAGAGACCCATGAGCGCCTGCTGGAACTGGTCGAACGCAAGGATGACCTCGATTTTCATTACGCGTTGCAGTCCGCCCTCAAGTGGTGGTTGCTGCTGCACGTGCCGGCCACCGCCGCCATGCTGATCCTCAGCCTCGTCCATCTGGTCCTGGTCTACGCCTTCACCGCATGAAATCAGAACCCCTGCAGAAATTCGGTTACAAGGAAAGCCCTTACCTCAGGCCGAACCAGGACTGGGTCTGCGGCTACACGGCCAGCGGCCGGGCCTGTCCGCGGGGACCCGGCGCCCGGGGACAGTGCTCCGGCGGACAGCAGTGCGACCCCATCCAGAACGAGGGCCGCTGGACCTGCACCCGGTCCGACCTGCTGGGCGGTGCCTGCGCCAACGGGCCCTTGCCGGACGGCCGCTGCGGCGACGCCCTGCCCCCTTGCCAGCCCCATCGCAGCATCAAGGCGCGGCGTCGCCTGGTCTCGCGCTGGACTGCCGTGTTTCTGGTCGGTCTGCTGCTGGCCCTGGTCGGCGGCGAACGCGGCCTGGCCCTGCTGGAGCCGGGGCCGCGCATCCATGCCCACGCCCAGCTGGGCAGTTGCGATGTCTGCCATGCCGCAAGCGAGCATTCCCTGCTCAGCTGGCCGCGGCTGGCCAGCAGCGGTTCGCCGGACGATTCCCAACGCTGCCTGAGCTGCCATGCCGTCGGCGAGTCGCCGCAGCTGGCCCACGGCTTGAGTGACAGCAGCCGCGCCGCGCTGAAACCTGTCAAGGCGAACGCCTCTGGTGGACCGGCAGTGGCCTTCGCGGCCGCCATGCTGGTCGACGCGCAGGCCACCCTGGAATGCGGCCAGTGCCATCGCGAGCACCAGGGCCAGGATGCCGACCTGACCGCCCTGTCCAATGGCCGATGCCAGAGCTGTCACAGCGAACAGTTCGCCAGCTTCCGCCACGGTCACCCGGAGTTCGAGAACTATCCGGCCCATCGGCGCACCCGCATCGAGTTCGATCACGCCGAGCACATCGCCCAGCATTTCCCGGATGGCGGCCCCCAGGCTCCGCAGGCCTGCGCGGACTGCCATGAGACTGCCACGCAGGGTGGCATGATGGTGCTGCGCGGATTCGATGCGGCTTGCGGGGCCTGCCATGCGCCGGACATCGCCGGTGCAGGCCGCGCCGACTCCCCGGGTCTGGCCATCCTCCAGGTGCCCGGCTTCGATCTGGAATCCCTGGGCAAGGCGGGGCTGGCCACTGGCGCCTGGCCGGAGTTCGCGGAAAGTCAGGGCGGCCCGTTCTTCGCCGGACTGATTCAACAGGATGAGGCCGCCAGCGCGGCACTCGAACGGATCAAGGACCTGGACTGGCTGGATCTGGAGCAGGCCGCCCCCGAGCACCTGCGCGATGCGCAAACCCTGCTGTGGGCCTACAAGAAGCTGCTGCTGGATCTGCGCAACCGGGGGCCGGTCCACCTGGTCAAGCGCCTCAAGGCAGCTGGCCTGATCCCTGCCGAACGCCCCCCCGAAGACCTGGTTCGCGGCCTGTCCGTGAATACCCTGGATGCGGCCATACTGGCCTGGTTCCCCGAGCTGGAAAGCGAATGGGCGCAGTATCAGGCGGGCGAACTCAAGGCGAGCAAGGCCGTGCGTCGGTCGCCCGCACCGGCAGCCGAGCCGGAAGAGTCATTCGATGCCAGCGAATTCGATGATCTGTTCGGTGGCGGCGGCGACGACATCGACCTGTTTGGCGGCGGCGACGAGATCGACCTCGATGCGCTCAGCCTGGACGATGAAGAGCCCGCGCCCGAAGAGGAAGACAGCGATGAACCGCTGGCCCTGGACAAGCGCATGCAGGTCGGGGGCTGGTACCTGGACGACATGAGCCTGCGTTACCGCCCGGTGGGCCATGCCGATGCCCTGCTCAGGGCCTGGCTGGATCATGCCGATGCGCCCGCCGTGCGCGAACACATGCTGGACCCGGCGAGTCCCGGGCGCTGCATCAAGTGTCACAGCGTTGACCAGCAGGATGACAGCCTGGTGGTGAACTGGCAGGTCCGCCGGCCCGACCGGCACCTGCACGAATTCACCAAGTTCTCCCACCAGGCCCATTTCAGCCTGATGGGGGAACAGGGCTGCATTGGTTGCCACCAGCTGAATCCCGAGGCCGACTATGCCGCTGCCTTCGACGGCACCGATCCGGGCCAGTTCGCCTCGAACTTCCACGGGCTGGAGAAAGGCACCTGCGTGGAGTGTCATGACAGCAGCCAGGCCGGCGACCGCTGCACCAGCTGTCACAGCTATCACATCGGCGAGTTCGCGGCGACTGAGCCGGTGAGCAAGCTGTCCCTGGCCCTGCAGCGCGACGAGGAACCCTGAACCTCGGCCGCTAGCCGTCCGACTCGTCGACCAGGTAGGAGCCGTCTTCGTCGTGCAGTTCCCGACCGGTGACCGGCGGGTTGAAGGCACAGACCAGCTTGAGTTCCTCGATCGCCCTGAGCGTGTGACGGTCGTGCTTGTCCAGGGCATACAGGGTGCCCGGCTCGATCACATGGGTTTCGCCGGTATCCCGGTTGGTCAGCTCGCCACGGCCCTGGTAGCAGTAGACCGCCTCCAGGTGATTCTTGTACCACATGTCGAATTCCAGTCCCGCCGGGAAGGTGGTCTCATGGAAGGAAAAGCCCATGCCGTCCTGCTTCAGCAGGAAGCGGACGCTGGTCCAGCCGGCAGGGCTCTTCACCTCCCGATCAGTGCCTTCCAGTTGCTTGAGGGTGACCACTTTCATTGCTTCGCTCCTTTGGGGTTGCGGCGCTCAGGCTTGCCGCAAGCTGTGTGGGGCGCGCCATCCTTTCACACTCGCCCCCCGGCCGCCAAACCGCCAGGCGCCGCCCGACCCGCCCGGGCACTTGCCATGCCCCGCCCATATCCCGGTAAACTGCAGATCGGGAACAGAGGGAGTGAAGCGACGTGGAGTACACCTCGACGCTTGGCAATCTGGGGTTCTACGCCGCACTGGTCGTCGGCCTGTGCGCGGCCTTCCTCGGGCTTTCCTTCCTGCTGGGCGAGAAGACCCGCCTGCGCCAGGCCTCTCGTGAGGCCTACGAATCGGGCATCGTCTCCACCGGTGATGCGCACTTCCGGCTCTCCAGCAAGTTTTATCTGGTCGCGGTCTTCTTCGTGATCTTCGACCTCGAAGCCGTGTACATCTTCGCCTGGGCCATCGGCGCCCGCGAATCCGGCTGGCCCGGTTACATCGAACTGCTGATCTTCGTCGCCATCCTGCTGGCGGCGCTGATCTATCTCTGGCGTCTGGGCGCCCTGGAGTGGAACCCCGGACCGCAGAGGAACATCGAACTTCGAAAGAAAGCCCCCTAGCCCGATGGACTACAGCCTGCAGCGTTGGCCAGTGCGCCAGACGACGGACACGCCCGGCCCGGAACCGGGCCTGGATGCCGGCCTGGAAGAGCGATTTGCGCGCGGCATCCTGACCGCGAAGCTGAACGATCTGGTCCAGTGGGGGCGCAAGAATTCGATCTGGCCCTTCAATTTCGGCCTGTCCTGCTGCTATGTGGAAATGGCCACGGCCTTCACCAGCCCACACGACATCGCCCGTTTCGGTGCGGAGGTCATCCGGGCCAGCCCCCGCCAGGCCGACGTCATTGTGATCTCCGGCACACCCTTTCTGAAGATGGCCCCGGTGATCCAGCGCCTGTACGAACAGATGCTGGAGCCGCGCTGGGTGATCTCCATGGGGTCCTGCGCCAATTCCGGCGGCATGTACGACATCTATTCCGTGGTCCAGGGGGTGGACAAGTTTCTGCCCGTGGATGTCTACATTTCAGGCTGCCCGCCGCGGCCCGAGGCCTTTCTGGAGGCCCTGGTGATGCTGCAGGAGTCCGTGCAGCAGGAGCAGCGCCCTCTGTCCTGGGTGGTCGGTCCACAGGGAGTGGAGAAGGCCCCCAGAGTCTCCCGCCGTGACAGCAAGCGGGCCGAGCGCATGGCCGCCACCCAGCTGAGGCCACCGGATGCCGTCTGACCCGCGACCATCGATACACGGCGCACTTGCGGGTCGCGCTCACGCTGAGGGCGCCGGGCAGGCGCCCGCTCGTCGCCGCGCGATGATCAGCCGCCAACGCTGCGCGCCACCAGGCGGGCATGACCCCGCGCTGGCCTGCTGACATGAGCACCGTCCTGGAACAGTCCGCAAGCGCCGCCATCCTGGCCGAGCTTGCCGCACGATTCCCGGACATGATCGAACAGCGCACCGCCGACGGCATGCCCACAGCCTGGCTGCCGGCCGCCCATCTGCTGGAAGCCCTGCGCTGGCTCAAGCACGAGGCCAGCCCGCGCTATGCACTGCTGTACGACCTCACCGCGATTGACGAACGCCAGCGCAGCCGTCGTCAGGACCAGCCCGCCGCCGACTTCAGCGTGGTCTACCAGCTGCTGTCCATCGAGGGCAACGCGGACATCCGGATCAAGGTCGCTCTGCAAGGCGCCCATCCGCAATGCCCCAGCGCGACGCGGCTGTGGCGCAATGCCGGCTGGTACGAACGCGAGGTCTGGGACCTGTTCGGAATCCGTTTCGACGGCCACCCGCATCTGGTCCGCCTGATCATGCCGCGCACCTGGGAAGGCCACCCCCTGCGCAAGGACCACCCCGCGCGCGCCACGGAAATGGAGCGCTTTCGGCTGGACGAGGCCCGCCAGCAGCGCGAGCAGGAGGCCCTGCGCATCGACCCCCACGAATGGGGCATGAGCCAGTGCGGGGAAGACAAGGATTTCATGATCCTCAACCTGGGCCCCAACCACCCGTCGGTGCACGGCGTGTTCCGGGTCATGCTGCAGCTGGACGGCGAGGAGATCATCGAGTCCGTCCCGGATATCGGCTATCACCATCGCGGCGCCGAGAAGATGGGCGAGCGGCAGTCCTGGCACAGCTACATCCCCTATACCGACCGCATCGACTACCTGGGCGGCGTGATGAACAACCTGCCCTACCTGATGGCGGTGGAGCGGCTGGCCGGCATTGAGGTGCCCGCGCGGGCGCAGACCATCCGGGTCATGCTCTGCGAGTTCTTCCGTATCACCTCTCACCTGCTGTTCTACGGCACCTTCGTCCAGGACGTCGGCGCCATGTCGCCGATCTTCTACATGTTCGTCGATCGGCAGAAGGCCTATGACGTGATCGAGGCGATCTGCGGCTTCCGCATGCATCCGGCCTGGTTTCGCATCGGCGGCGTCGCCCACGACCTGCCGCGGGGCTGGGACCGTCTGGTGCGTGAGTTCCTGGACTGGATGCCGCGCCGACTGGACGACTACGAAAAAATGGCCCTGCGCAACCGCGTGCTGAAGCGCCGGGCCATCGGCATCGGCGCCTACGACACCGCAGAAGCGGTGGAATGGGGCGTGACCGGCCCCGGGCTACGTGCCACCGGCAGCGACTGGGACCTGCGCAAGAAGCGGCCCTACATGGGCTACGAGCAGTTCGATTTCGAGGTGCCCACCGCGGTCAACGGCGATGCCTACGACCGCTGTCTGGTCCGGGTCGAGGAGATTCGCCAGTCCCTGCGCATCATCGAGCAATGCCTGCAGCACATGCCGGAAGGTGACTACAAGGCCCGCCACCCGCTGACCACGCCGCCGATCAAGGATCACACGATGAAGGACATCGAGACCCTGATCACCCATTTTCTCAATGTCTCCTGGGGGCCGGTGATCCCGGCCGGCGAAGCCAGCGGCACGGTGGAGGCGACCAAGGGCATGAACAGCTACTACCTGGTCAGTGATGGCGGCACCATGAGCTACCGCACCCGCATCCGCACCCCCTCCTTCCCGCACCTGCAGATGATCCCCTACATCAGCAACGGGCTGATGGTGCCGGATCTGATCGCGATCATCGCCTCGATCGATTTCGTCATGGCGGATGTCGATCGATGAGCGCCCGGTCCACCTGGTCATCCGGCCCCTTGCGTCCGCGCATGAATGTTGCGAGGCCGCCATGCTGAGCGAGGAGGAAATCCGCGCGATCGATGCGGAGCTGGCGCATTACGAGCAGCCTGCTGCCGCCACCATCGAGGCGCTGAAGATCGTCCAGGCACATCGCGGCTGGGTCAGCGACGAAGCGGTGGCGGCCATCGCCGAGAAACTGGGCAGCTCGGCAGCTGCGGTGGATTCGGTGGCCAGTTTCTACAACCTGATCTACCGCAGGCCGGTCGGGCGTCACGTGATCCATGTCTGCGATTCCATTTCCTGCTGGATCATGGGCCAGCCGCGCCTGCTGCAGATGCTGCGCCAGCGCCTGGGCATCGAGCCTGGCCAGACCACTCCCGATCAGCGCTTTACCCTGCTGCCCACCGTCTGCCTGGGCACCTGCGATCGCGCGCCGGCGATGCTGATCGGTCCGGACACCCACCGCGATCTGGAGAATCTGGACGAGCAGCGCCTGGAAAAACTGCTGGAGCAATACCCGTGAGCCAGAAGTTTTCGCCACCGGACAAGCCCCTCACCGATCGCATCCGACCCGATCACTCGCCCTTCGATGTGGCCGAGTACGAACGCGCCGGCGGCTATCAGGCCCTGCGCAAGGCCCTGCGCACCATGGGCCCGGAGGAAGTGGTGGGCCTGGTCAAGGATGCCGGCCTGCGCGGGCGCGGTGGCGCCGGCTTCCCCACCGGGGTCAAGTGGGGCATGGTGCCGCACGGCGCCGACGCCCCGGCGCAGAAATATCTCATCGCCAATGGTGACGAGATGGAGCCGGGCACCTTCAAGGACCGCCTGCTGCTGGAAGGCGACCCCCACCAGTTCATCGAGGGCATGGTGATCGCCGCCTACGCCATCGGTGCCAGCGTCGGCTACCTGTTCCTGCGCGGCGAATACGTGCTGGCCGCCCAGCGTTGCCGGCAGGCCATCGCCGAGGCGCGCCAGCGCGGCCTGCTCGGCCGCAACATCAAGGGCACGGGCTTCGACTTCGAGCTGCATCTGCATACCAGCGCCGGGCGCTATATCTGCGGCGAGGAAACCGCCCTGATCAATTCCCTGGAGGGCAAGCGTGCGGTGCCGCGGGCCAAACCCCCCTTCCCCACCGTGGCCGGCCTGTTCGGCAAGCCCACGGTGGTCAACAATGTCGAAACCATCTGCAATGTCCCGCACATCGTTCAGTTCGGTCCGGACTGGTACAAGGGCCTGTCGAAAACGGCCAATGGCGGCACCAAGCTGTATGGCGTGTCCGGCAAGGTCACCCACCCCGGCGCCTGGGAAATGCCGATGGGCACCAGCGCGCGCGAGATCATCGAAGGTCAGGCGGGCGGGCTGCGGGCCGGCCTGAAACTGCGCGGCTTCCTGCCGGGCGGCGCCAGTACCGATTTCCTCACCCCCGAGCATCTGGACACGCCGATGGACTACGACGCCATCGCGAAGGCGGGCTCGCGCATGGGCACCGGCACCATCATCGTGCTCGACGATCAGACCAGCCTCGTGGGTGCCCTGCGCAACCTGGAACACTTTTTCGCCCAGGAGTCCTGTGGCTGGTGCACACCCTGCCGGGACGGCCTGCCCTGGACCGAGAAGCTGCTGATCGAGATCGAAGCCGGTCGCGGCCGCCCCGGCGATCTGGAACTGCTGGCCCAGCAGACCCGGCTGCTGGGGCCCGGGCGCACCTTCTGCGCCCATGCGCCGGGCGCCATGGAGCCGGTGCAATCGGCTCTCAAGCATTTCCGGGCGGAACTGGAGGGCCTGATCCCGCCGGCCGCGCCCCCCGTCAAGCGGGTGGAGTCATGAGCGACAGGCCCGCCCGCATCCGCATCGACGGCGCCGAGCACCCGGTGGACCCCCGCCGCAATCTGCTCGAAATCGCCCTGGAACTGGGTTATGACCTGCCCTACTTCTGCTGGCATCCGGAACTCGGTTCGGTGGGGGCCTGTCGCCAGTGCGCTGTCACCCAGTACGCCGACGATCAGGATGAGCGCGGCCGTGTGGTCATGGCCTGCATGACCCCCTGCCAGGATGGCGCGCGCTTTTCCCTCAGCGAGGACCAGGCCAGCGAGATGCGCCGCAGCGTCATCGAGTTCCTGATGACCAATCACCCGCACGACTGCCCGGTCTGCGAGGAAGGCGGCAACTGTCATCTGCAGGACATGACCCAGATGACCGGGCACAGCTACCGGCGCTACCGCCACAACAAGCGCAGCCACCGCAATCAGGATCTCGGCCCCCTGGTCGAGCACGAAATGAACCGCTGTATCGCCTGCTATCGCTGCGTGCGCTATTACCGTGACTATGCCGGCGGCAGCGACCTCGACGTGTTCGGTGCCCACAATCATGTGTATTTCGGCCGGGCCGAGGACGGCACCCTGGAATCGGCCTTCGCGGGCAATCTGGTCGAGGTCTGCCCCACCGGCGTGTTCACCGACAAGCCCTATGGCGAGAGTTACACGCGCAAATGGGACCTGCAGCAGGCCCCCAGCATCTGCGCCCACTGCGCGGTGGGATGCAACCTGACGCCCGGCGAACGGTACGGCCGTATCAAGCGGGTGGAGAATCGCTACCACGAGGCCGTGAACGGCCATTTCCTGTGTGACCGCGGGCGCTATGGCTATGCCTATACGAACGATCCGCAGCGCCCGCGCCAGGCCCTGCAGGGCCGCAAGGCGGCGGTCGCCATCGAAGCGCAGGACGCCCTGCAGCTGCTCGCCGGCTGGATTGGCGAAGGTGATGCGGTCGGCATCGGCTCACCCCGCGCCAGCCTGGAGAGCAACCACGCTCTCGCCGCACTGCTGGGCGAGGGGCAGTTCTATCGCGGAGAATCCGCTGCAGGCTGCCAGCTGAACGACATCGCGCTCGAGATCCTGCAGCAGGCACCGATCGTCATCGCGCAACTGCGCGACATCGAACAGGCCGACGCGGCGCTGCTGCTGGGCGAAGACCTCCTCAATTTCGCGCCGCGCCTGGAACTGGCCTTGCGTCAGATGCCCCGCAACCTGGGCTTCGAGCTGGCCCGGCAGGCGCATGTGCCCACCTGGCAGGATCAATCCGTGCGCCTGCTCGCGCAGGACAAGCGCAGCCCGCTGTACATCGCCAGCCCGGCCGCCACTTCGCTGGACGGCGTCGCCGCTGGCTGCTGGCGTGGCGCAGCGGACGAGATCGCGCGTCTGGGTCACGCGGTCGCACGGCAGCTGGATCCTGCTGCACCGGGCGCTGGCGCTGCCGACCCGGCACTCGTCGAATTTGCCCGGCGGGCCGCGGATGCCCTGCGCCAGGCCAGGCGTCCGCTGCTGGTCAGTGGCACGGGCTGCCAGTCGCCGGCCGTGCTGCATGCGGCAGCGGCTGTCGCCCTGGCCTATCACCGGGCGACCGGAGCGCGGCTGCAGCTGGCCCTGAGCGCGCAGGAGGCCAACAGCCTGGGCAGCGCCCTGCTCGGCGGACCGGACCTGGACGCCCTGTGTGAGCGGGCCGAGGCCGGTGGGCTGCGAACCCTCATCGTGCTGGAGAATGACTTGCGGCGTCGGCTGCCTGGCGCCAGTCTGGAGCGCCTGCTGCGCAACTGCACCCGTCTGGTCAGGATCGACCATCTGCCGCCCGACAGCAGCCCGTCCGATCTGCTGCTGCCCGCGGCGACCGTTTTCGAATCGGACGGCAGTTTCGTCAACCACGCGGGGCGCGCGCAGCGCTTTGTCCAGACCTTCATGCCGGAAGGTGATCAGCGTGCCAGCTGGTGCTGGCTGCAGCACGCCGGGCGTCTGCTCGATCGCGATCTGGGCCTGGATCTGGACAGCCTGACCCGGGCCTGCGCCAGCCGCCACCCGCGCCTGGCCGCGCTGGCTGATGCCGCACCCGAGGCGGGCTACCGCCTGGGCGGGTCCCGCATCCCCCGTCAGCCGCATCGCTACAGCGGGCGCACCGCGATGCACGCCCTGCGGGACATCCACGAGCCGCAGCCACCGGCCGACCTGGACACCGCTTTCAGCTTCTCCATGGAGGGAGTGACGACCAGCCTGCCGCGACCCGCCGCGGCGGTCCCGCTGGTCTGGTATCCGCGCTGGAATTCACCCCAGGCGATCAACAAGTTCCAGGCCGAAATCGGCGGCGCCTGGCGCGGCGGCAGCCCCGGCGTGCCACTGCTGAGCGGATCGGATGGGGACACTACCGGGTATGTCGCGCCGCCCGCCGCCTCCGCAGGCCTGCCGATCGTGCCCCTGTGGCATGTGTTCGGCTCCGAGGAACTGTCCAGCCGTGCCCCGGCCCTGCGGGAACGTGGGCTGGCCGGGGCCTGCGTGACCCTGCATCCGGAGACCGCTGCGGAGCTGAACCTGTCCGCCCAGGAGCGGGTCCTGCTCGAGGCCGGCGGCAGCCGCCTGACCCTGCCCCTGCGGCTGAGCGCGCACATCGCCCGGCAGGCGGTGGGCCTGTCGGCGGGCCTGCAGGACCTGGAGCCCGGCCTGTTCGGACTGGCGGCACGACTGGCTCCCGCCGCGGAGGCTGGCCCATGAGCCTGCATCCGGCCCTGAGCGCCTGCCTGATCCTGCTCGGCCTGGTCGGCGGCGCTGCCGTCCTGATCTGGTTCGAGCGCCGCCTGCTGGGCATCTGGCAGGACCGCTGGGGGCCCAATCGCCTCGGCCCCCTGGGCATCGGCATCGTGCTGGCGGACATGATCAAGATTCTGACCAAGGATGACTGGATCCCTCCCTTCGCCGACCGCGCCGTTTTCGTCATCGCGCCCTGCGTGGCGATGGCGGTGGCCTTGCTGGCCTTTGCCGTGGTGCCGATCACTCCGCAGCTGCACATCGCGGCGGACTGGAATGTGGGCCTGATCTTCTTCCTGGCCGTCACCTCTCTGGGGGTGTATTCGGTGATGCTGGGCGGCTGGGCCTCGAACAGCAAGTACGCCCTGCTCGGCGGCATCCGCGCGTCGGCCCAGACCATCACCTACGAGGTATTCATGGGGCTGGCCCTGATGGGAGTGGTCGTGCAGGCCGGCAGCTTCGCCCTGATCGACATCGTCGAGGCCCAGCGCGACGGCTGGTTCATCCTGCCGCAGTTCATCGGCTTCGTGACCTTCCTGGTCGCCGGACTGGCGGAAACCCATCGCCTGCCGCTGGACCTGCCAGAGGCGGAACACGAGCTGACCGCCGGCTTCCACACCGAGTATTCCGGAGCCAAGTTCGGCATGTTCTTCATCGGTGAATACGCCGGGGTGATCATGATCTCCGGCATGCTCAGCACCCTGTTCTTCGGCGGCTGGCTGGCGCCCTTGGGCCTGCCCGAGATGCCGCTGCTGTGGTTTTCCCTGAAGACCTTCGTCTTCATCGTGCTGTTCGTCTGGCTGCGTGCCGCCCTGCCGCGCCCCCGTTACGACCAGCTGATGGGCTTCGGCTGGAAGCTGATGCTGCCGCTCACCCTGCTCAATACGCTGGTGACCGGCGCCGTGGTCCTGGCGGCAGCCGCATGATCCGCGACCTGATCGACGGCGTCGCCACCCAGCTGCTCTCGCTCTGGCGGGTGCTGCGGCATACCTTCAGCCGCAAGGCCACCATCGAATATCCCGAGGTCAAGCCCTACCTGCCACCGCGCTATCGCGGACGTATCATCCTCTCGCGCGACCCCGACGGCGAGGAGCGTTGCGTGGCCTGCAATCTCTGCGCGGTGGCCTGCCCGGTCGACTGCATCGCCCTGCAGAAGGGCGAGAAGGAAGATGGCCGCTGGTACCCGGAATGGTTCCAGATCAACTTCTCGCGCTGCATCTACTGCGGCCTGTGCGAGGAGGCCTGCCCGACCTATGCGATCCAGCTCACCCCGGACTACGAGATGGGTGAGTACGACCGGCGCAACCTGGTCTACGAGAAGCAGGACCTGCTGATCGCCGGCCAGGGCAAGTACCACGGCTACAGCTTTTACCGCCAGGCCGGCCTGGCCATCCTTGGCAAGGACAAGGGCGAGGCGGAGAACGAGGACCCGCCCATCGACCCCCGGAGCCTGCTGCCATGATCGCCCTGTTTTACGGTGCCAGTTGCGTCGCGCTGCTCGCCACCGCCCTGGCGATCAGCCGCGTGCATCCCGTTCACGCCCTGCTCTACCTGGTGGTGTCATTGCTGGGCGTGGCCCTGGTCATGCTCAGTCTGGGCGCTGCCTTTGCCGCCGCGCTGGAAGTCATGGTCTATGCCGGCGCGATCATGGTCCTGTTCGTTTTCGTCATCATGCTGTTGCAGATCGGGCCGCAGATCCAGGCGCAGGAGCGGGCCTGGCTCGCCCCACGCCACTGGATCGGCCCGAGCCTGCTGGCCGGCCTGCTCCTGATCCTGCTGTTCCGGGCCATGGCCGACGTGCCCGGACGGCCGGCTGAACTGGCCGTCGCGGCAAAGACCGTGGGGATCACGCTCTACGGCCCCTGGCTGCTGGCAGTGGAGCTGGGCTCGGTGCTGCTGCTCGCCGGCCTGATCAGCGCTTTCCACCTGGGCAGGCGGACATGATTGCCGCAGTTCCGATTGCCCACGCCCTGCTGCTCGCGGCGCTGCTGTTCAGCCTGGGCCTGCTCGGCCTGCTGCTGCGCCGCAACCTGATCTTCGCCCTGTTCAGCGTGGAAATCATGCTGAATGCCACGGGTCTTGCCTTTGTCGCCGCCGGCAGCCGCTGGGGCCAGCCTGACGGTCAGCTCATGTTCATCCTGGTGATCTCGCTGGCGGCGGCCGAGGCGGCGGTGGGACTGGCCATCGCACTGCAGGTCCAGCGGCGTTTCGGCACCCTGAACCTGGATGAGCTCACCGGGCTCGCGGAGCCCGCGCAGCCGGCCGGCCCCTCGGGCGGCACGAGGCCGGAGGCCGCGCCGTGAACGGGCTGCCCTGGATCCTGGCCGCCCCGCTGTTCGGCGCCGCGGCCCTGTTCGCCTGGCGCAACATGCCCGAGCGCCTGGCGGCGGTCATCGGGGTCGGCTCCCTGCTCACCGCCGCCCTGCTGACCGCCGTGCTGGGCGTGCAGTACCTGAGCAAACCGGTACCGGTGAACGTCAGCCTGTGGACCTGGTTTGCGGTCGACGGCTTCGCCCCCGGCATCAGCCTCTACCTGGATGGCCTGTCGCTGACCATGCTCGGCGTGATCACCGGGGTCGGCGCCCTGATCCATCTCTACGCCGCCTGGTACATGCGTGGCGACCCCGGATACCGGCGCTTCTTTGCCTACATGAACCTGTTCGTCGCGGCCATGCTGCTGCTGGTGCTCGGCGACAACCTGCTGGCCCTGTTCTTCGGCTGGGAGGGGGTCGGACTGTGTTCCTACCTGCTGATCGGATTCTGGTACCGCGACCCGGCCAACGGCCATGCCGCGCGCAAGGCTTTCGTGACCACCCGGGTGGGGGATACCGCCATGGCGGTCGGCCTGTTCCTGCTGTTCCGCGAGCTCGGCACGCTCGACATCCAGCCCCTGCTGGGCGAGGCCCAGGTCCGCTGGCCAGCCGGCAGCCCGACCCTGACCCTGGCCTGCCTGCTGTTGCTGGGCGGCGCAGTCGGAAAATCCGCACAGCTGCCGCTGCAGACCTGGCTGCCGGACGCCATGGCAGGGCCGACGCCGGTCTCGGCCCTGATCCACGCCGCGACCATGGTCACCGCCGGCGTGTATCTGATTGCCCGCCTGCATCCGCTGTATGCGCTGTCCCCCACCGCCCTGGCCGCGGTGGGCTGGGTCGGCGCCATCACCCTGCTGCTGGCCGGCGGGGCGGCCCTGGCACAGACCGATATCAAGCGCATCCTGGCCTACTCGACCATGAGCCAGATCGGCTACATGTTCCTGGCCCTGGGCGCCGGTGCCTACAGCGCCGCCATTTTCCACCTGATGACCCATGCCTTCTTCAAGGCCCTGCTGTTCATGGCCGCCGGCAGCGTGATTCTGGCGCTGCACCACGAGCAGGACATCTTCCGCATGGGTGGGCTGCGCCGGAAGCTGCCGGTCGCCTTCTGGAGCTTCCTCATCGGCTCCGCCGCACTGGCCGCGCTGCCCTATGTGAGCGCCGGATTCTGGAGCAAGGACGCCATCCTGTTTGCCGCCTGGGGCGGCGGCCACACCGCCTGGTGGAGCATGGGAGTGGCCGGAGCGCTGCTCACCGGCTTGTACAGCTTCCGTCTGGTCTTCATCGTGTTCTGGGGGCCCGCGCGCAGCGAGGCCCGACCCCATCACCACTGGTCGGAGCAGGCCCCTCTGCTCATCCTGATGGGCTTGTCCCTGTTCGGCGGTCTGATCAGCGTACCGGCTGCCGCCGTGCTACCCGCCAGCCATCCGGCCCACCCCCTGCCGGTTCTGCTCGTGCAGATCGTCCTGGGCCTGGCCGGTATTGCCCTGGCCTGGCGCTGGTACGGGCGTCAGGCGCAACAGCCACCGCCGCTGCGGGGCTGGCGCCGCCTGGCACACGCGGCCTGGGGCTTCGACGCCGTCTATGACCGCCTGCTCAGCCGGCCCTGGCTGGCCCTGGCCAGGATCAACCGGGCGGACATCATCGACGGCGCCTACAGCCTGCTGGTCAGCCTCACCCAGGCCGGCCATCTGTTGCTCATCCGCAGTCAGACCGGCGCCCTGCGTCGCTATGCCGGCGGCATCGCCATCGGGCTGATCCTGCTGCTGGGAGCCAGCCTGTGGACCTGAGCATCTGGCTGCCAGTGCTGGTGCTGATCCCGCTGGCCGGCGGCGCGGCCTGCTGGTGGACCGAGCGCCTGGGCCTGGTCTGGCCGCGCTGGATCGCGGTGGGCAGCTTCGTCATCGACCTGATCATCCTGCTGTGGCTCTGGGCCCAGGCCGACCTGGCGGTATCCGTCAGCACCGCGGCGCCGCAGTTCTTCTGGGAATTCCAGCGCGACTGGATCCCCCGCTTCGGCATCAGCCTGCATCTGGGTCTGGATGGCCTGGGCCTGCTCCTGATCGCCCTGACCATCGTGCTCGGGCTGGTCGCGGTGCTCTGCTCCTGGCGTGAGATTCAGCAGCATGTGGGCTTTTTTCACATGAACCTGCTGTGGAATCTGGCGGGCGTGATCGGCGTCTTCATGGCCCTGGACCTGTTCCTGTTCTTCCTGCTCTGGGAATGGATGCTGGTGCCCATGTACTTCCTGATCGCGCTCTGGGGTCACGACAGCCCGGGCGGTCGCGGCCGGGTCTACGCCGCCACCAAGTTCTTCATCTTCACCCAGGCTTCGGGGCTGATCATGCTCGCCGCGATCCTGGGCCTTGTCTGGCTCAATCACGCGTCCTCCGGAATCTGGACCTTCAACTATCTGGACCTGCTGCAGGCGCAGCTGTCCGCGCAGGCGCAATGGTGGCTGATGCTGGGTTTCTTCATCGCTTTCGCGGTGAAGCTGCCCGCGCTCCCCTTTCACCCCTGGTTGCCGGACGCCCATTCGCAGGCCCCGACCGCCGGCAGCGTCGATCTGGCCGGCGTGCTGCTCAAGACCGGCGCCTTCGGCCTGATGCGCTTTTCCATCACCCTGTTTCCCGAGGCCTCTGCGCAGTTCGCCGATACCGCGATGATCATCGGCATCGCCGGCATCATCTATGGGGCCTCGCTGGCGCTGTCGCAAACCGACATCAAGCGCTTTGTCGCCTATACCAGCATCTCGCACATGGGTTTCGTGCTGCTTGGGGTGTATGCCGGCAATCTGGTGGCGATGCAGGGCGTGGTGATCCAGATGCTGGCGCACGGCATCAGCACCGGAGCCCTGTTCGTGCTCTGTGGCGAGCTCTACGAACGCATACACACCAGGGAATTCGGTGCCATGGGCGGGCTGGCGACCAGGGCTCCGCGTTACGCCACCGCGCTCATGTTCTTCGGTCTGGCCTCCCTGGGACTGCCCGGCATGGGCAACTTCATCGGCGAGATCCTGATCCTGTTCGGCGCCTTCCAGGTGGCGCCGGTCCTGACCGTACTGGCCGCCAGCGGCCTGGTCCTCGGGGCGATCTACTCCCTGCTGCTGATCCAGAAGACCCTGCATGGAAAGCCGGCAAGTGACGAGGCGCTGGAAGACCTGGTGCCCCGCGAGCAGGGCATGCTGCTGGTCCTGATGGCCCTGCTGCTGGCCATGGGCCTGTACCCGCAGCCCCTGCTGGACACGGCGGAGCCCGCACTGCGCTACCTCGTCCACGCCTATGCGGGTGGCCTGCCATGAGTGCAATGGAGTTGCTGTCCCTGGCCCCCCTGCTGGTGCTCACCGGCGGCATCGTCCTGCTGATGCTGCTGATTTCGGCCAGCCGCCATCATCAGGCGACGGCACAGCTGACCACCCTGGTGCTGCTGCTGGCGCTGGCAGCCTGCTGGCAGGCGCCGGGCGATGCGAGCATCACGCCACTGATGGCCTTTGACCCCTACGCCCGCACCGTCCAGTTCCTGGTCATCCTCGCCGGACTCACGGTCACCCTGTTGCTGTACGGCTACCTGCAGGAGCTGGCGGTGCCACGCGAGGAGATGTATCTGCTGCTGCTGCTCGCCACCCTGGGCGCGGCGGTGCTGGGCGGCGCCCGCCACGCGGCCAGCCTGCTGCTGGGCCTGGAAATCATGACCATTGCCCTGTTCGGCATGATCGCCTACCCGCGGGAGACCAGGCCACCCCTGGAGGCCGTGCTGAAGTATCTGCTGCTTTCCGCCGCCTCTTCCGCCAGCCTGCTGCTGGGCCTGGCCCTGATCTATGCCGCCAGCGGCAGCCTGATCCTGTCCGAATGGGCCAGCCTGCTGGATCAGGCCCTGCCCGCCGACAGACAGCTTGCCGCGGCGGGCCTCGCGCTGCTGCTCGGCGGACTGGGCTTCAAGCTGTCTCTGGTGCCCTTCCATCTGTGGACTGCGGATGTCTATGCCGGCGCGCCCGCACCCGTCACCGGCCTGCTGGCCACCCTGTCCAAGGGCGCGGTCGCGGCGGTCCTGATGCGGGTGATCAGCGCGGCCGGGCTGCCCCCTGCGCTCGCGGCCATGCTCGGCCTGATCGCCGTCATCACCATACTCACCGGCAATCTGCTCGCGTTGCGCAGCCGCAGCGTGAAGCGATTGCTGGCCTACTCCTCGATCGCCCATGTGGGCTATCTGCTGGTCCCGATCATCCTCGACAGCCCGCTGTCCAGCGAAGCCGTGCTGTTCTATCTGGCCGCCTACTTCGCCACGACCCTGGGCGCCTTCGGGGTCATCAGCCGCCTCTCCGCGCCCACCGCGATCGCCGATGCGGACGATTTCGCGGCCTATCGCGGACTGTTCTGGCGGCGCCCGGTCCTGACCAGCGTGCTGACCCCCATGCTGCTGTCGCTGGCCGGGGTCCCGATGACCGCCGGCTTCCTGGCCAAGTTCTACGTGCTGGCGGTCGGGGTCAGCGTGGCGAGCTGGTGGCTGGTCGCCGCGGTGATACTGGGCAGCGCCATCGGACTGTACTACTACCTGCGCCTGACCATCGTGATGTTCCAGCGACCCGCGGGCCTGCGCCCGGCGCGTGAGGGCGAACTCAGCGAAAGCAGCCTGAGCAGCGGCGTCGCGCTGGGCGCCATGTTCGTTTTCGTGTTCTGGTTCGGTCTGTGGCCTCAGTCCCTGCTGGCCTGGCTGAGCGAAATCGGCCCATGAGTATTAACCCCGGCCGCGTCGCGTGTCACAATGGCAGCGCGTCGTGCGCCGAATATTGATCTGGGGGAATGGCATGCTGCACTCGTTGACAGTCAAGGATTACATGCAGGCCAATCTGGTCACCTTCAAGCCCGATCAGGAGGTGCTGCAGGCGATCCGTCTGCTCCTGGAGCACGGCATTTCCGGCGCGCCCGTCGTCGACCAGCTCGGCGAAATCATCGGCATTCTGTCGGAGAAGGATTGCCTGAAGGTTGCCCTGGATTCGGGCTATTACGGTGAACTGGGCGGCAAGGTCAAGGACTTCATGAGCGACAAGCCGGTCACCGTTGATGCCGAGACCAGCATCATGGATGTGGCCAAGATGTTTCTCGGCCATCACTTCAAGCGGTACCCGGTGGTCGATGACAATCGCCTCGTCGGCCAGATCAGTCGGCGCGACGTACTGCGTGCCATCGAGCATTTCGCCGAGAAGTCCAGCTTCGCCTGAGCGCCTGCGCCAGTGCCCGACCCGGGCCAGCTGGCCATCGCTTCCCTGCGGCGCGATGCTGTTTCGCTCGCGTCCAGCCGTGCCTCTCGTCATCGCGCCGTGGCCGACATCTGCAATCCGATCAAACCGGTCAGGATCAGCCCAAGGCAGGCCCACTTCACGAGCGTGCCGGGCTCGTCAAAGAGCAGCACTCCCATCAGCGTGGTGCCCACTACGCCGATTCCCACCCAGGTCGCGTAGGCCAGGCCCAGAGGCCGCTCACGCAGCGCCAGGTTGAGACAGCCGACCGCGAGAGCCATCGAGACCAAGGAGATCAGGCTCGGGATGGGTTTGGCATAGCCCGCGCTGAACTTGAGACTGACCGCCCAGGCAATCTCCAGCGCGCCAGCGAGCAGCAGAAGCCACCAACTCATGGACGACAGCTCATGTGTCGGGGTCGTCCCCGCATCAGGAATCGCTGGCCCGGGTCGTCCCGAAACAGGCTAGAAAGCGGCGCCGATTATGGCATGAAAAAGCCAGCCAACAGCCGACTTGTCCAGCCCGTCAGCTGCTGGCCAGGCTGGCTGGCAGTGCGATCGATCAGGCCAGACCGCCCTGTTCCTCAAGACCGGCGACCTGTTCCTCGCTAAACCCCCAATCGGCCAGGACGTCCCGCGTGTCGGCCCCCATCGCGCGGGCGCCGAAGGCCACTTGCGATGGCGTACGGGAAAAGCGCGGGGCCGGCGCCGGCTGCACCATGCCATCGACCTCGACATAGGTCTGGCGGGCCTTGTTGTGCGGATGCGCCGGCGCTTCCATGAAGTCCAGCACAGGGGCAAAGCAGACGTCACTGCCCTCCATCAGTTCGCACCACTGTGCCTGGGTTCTCTGCCGGAAGACCTCGGCCAGCTGCTCCTTCATCTGCGGCCATTTCGGCACATTCATCTGCATGCCGAAAACCGCAGGGTCCAGGCCGGCCTTCTCCATCAGCAGGCGGTAGAACTGCGGCTCGATCGAGCCGATCGAAACATGCTTGCCGTCGGCGGTCTCGTAGACCTCGTAGAAGTGCGCCCCGGTGTCGAGCATGTTGCCGCCACGCTGCATCTTCCAGGCGCCCATGGCCTGCATGGAATGCATCATTGACATGAGCAGCGCGGAGCCGTCCGTCATGGCGGCATCGATGACCTGTCCCTGACCCGATCGCTGAGCCTCCAGCAGCGCGGCCAGGATGCCGACGACCAGGAACATGCCGCCTCCGCCGAAATCTCCGACCAGATTCAGCGGCGGCACCGGACGCTCGCCGGCGCGACCGATGGCCGCGAGGACGCCGGTCAGGGAGATGTAGTTGATGTCATGGCCGGCCGCGTGGGCCAGCGGACCGGTCTGGCCCCAGCCGGTCATGCGGCCGTAGACCAGTTTCGGATTGCGTGCGAGGCAGACCTCCGGACCGATGCCGAGACGCTCGGTCACCCCGGGGCGAAAGCCTTCGAACAGGACATCCGCCCG
>JBFJTN010000022.1:0-29024 GCA_041625325.1 Oceanococcus sp.
ACGTTGCATCTTGTCCTTCAGTCGGGCCCGCACATGCACCAGGATCAGGCGCGCCTTGCGCCGGCCGAGTTCCCGGGCGATGGATTCCAGGTTCATCATCGCGGTGGTGTCCAGCATGCTGACATCGGCCAGATCCAGCACCACGGTGTGGACCTCGCGATCCACCGTCGCGATCACCTTCAGTGCCTTGTGCGCGGCGCCGAAGAACAGCGGACCATTCAGATCGTAGACCAGCACACCGCGGACCGGAGCCTGATCATGCAGGTGCGGGGGATGCTCGACCAGCTCGGTCTCGGTGAGCTCGGTCATGCGGCGGATGAACAGCAGGGAGGCCAGCGCGACGCCGGCCGCCACCGCGATCTGCATGTCGAGCAGCACGGTCAGGCAGAAGCAGGTCAGGAACACGGCCACGTCGGCGCCCGGGGCGCGCCGCAGAATGCGCAGCGCATGCGGCGCCTCGCTCATGTTCCAGGCGACCATCAGCAGCACCGCGGCCATGCCGGCCATCGGAATCAGCGACAACCACGGCGCCAGCAGGAGCATCGCCGCCAGCACGGACAGGGCATGCACCACCGCCGCCAGTGGCGTGGTGGCGCCCGAGCGCACATTGGTGGCGGTCCGGGCGATGGCGGCAGTGGCGGGAATTCCGCCAAAAAAGGAGACCACGACATTGCCCAGGCCCTGGCCGACCAGCTCGCTGTCCGGGTCATGCTGTCGCCCGGTCATGCCATCGGCGACCACCGCGCAGAGCAGCGATTCCAGGGCGCCCAGCAGGGCGATGGCGAAGGCCGGCCCCAGCAGTTCGCGCAGCAGGGCCAGGCTCAGGCCCAGCGGCTGGCCGTCGGGCCCGGGCAGCGCCCAGGGCAGGGTCAGCTGCGGGGCCAGGGCCGGAATGCCGGCCAGCGTCTCGCCCTGATGGCTGTAGCTGAAGCGGCTGGCGATGGTCGCCACCTCCGGCAGGCTGGCCTGGCTGTTGAACAGGGCCGCCACTCCGGTGGCGATAAGCAGCGCGACCAGATACGAGGGCACCCGGGTCCGCACCCGCCGCCAGCCGATCAGCACCGCCAGGGTCAGGCCGCCGATCAGGCACTCCTCCCAGCGCAGGCCGGGCAGGGCCTGGACCAGCGCCCACAGCTGCCCGAGAAAATGGCCGGCCTGGCCCGCCGGCTGCAGCCCCAGCAGATCCTTGAGCTGCAGAAAGGCGATGACGGTGCCGATGCCGGCGGTGAAGCCCACCACCACCGGGTAGGGGATCAGCTGGATCAGTCGCCCCATGCGCAGCAGGCCGAAACCGATCATGATCAGGCCGGCGAGCAGTCCCGCGACCAGCAGGCCGCCCAGACCGTAATGCTGCACCACCGGCAGCAGCACGACCACGAAAGCCGCGGTCGGCCCGGAGATATTCACCCGGGAGCCACCCAGCAGGGCGATGACCAGCCCGCCCACGATGGCCGTGTACAGGCCGTGCTGCGGCGCCACGCCGCTGGCGATGGCCAGGCCCATGGACAGCGGCAGGGCGACGATGCCGACCGTGATGCCGGCCAGCAGGTTCGCCGGCAGGCTGGACCGCAGGCTGCCTTCCCGCCAGCACTCGCGCAGGGCGCCTGCGATCATCGTCGTTCGCCTCGCCGCGCCGCTCAGGCGGCCATCAGGGCTTCGATCTCGTCCACGCCCTTGGGCACGGCCGCGGTCAGCACCTCGGGCGCGTCTGCAGTCACCGCCACATCATCCTCGATGCGCACGCCGATGTTGGCGAATTCCGCCGGGATGTCATCGGCCGCCGCAATGTACAGGCCGGGCTCGATGGTGAGGACCATGCCCGGGGCCAGCTGGCGCCACTCGCCCTGCTGCCGGTAGGCGCCGACATCATGCACGTCCATGCCCAGCCAGTGGCCGGTCTTGTGCATGAAGAAGCGGCTGTACTTCTGGGTTTCGATCAGCTCGTCCACCGAGCCCTTGAGCAGGCCCAGTTCGACCAGGCCGCGGGTCAGGATGGGGACCACGGTGTCATGCGGGTCGATCCAGCGGGCGCCGGTCCGCACCACATCGACCGCGGCCAGCTGGGCCTCCAGCACGATCTCGTAGACCGCCTTCTGCGCCGGGGAGTAGCGACCGCTGACCGGAAAGGTCCGCGTGATGTCGGCGCAGTAGCCCTCGAACTCGGCGCCGGCATCAATCAGGCACAGGGTGCCCTGCTCCAGCGGCATGCGGTTTTCCACATAGTGCAGCACGCAGGCATTGGCGCCGCCACCGACGATGCTGCCGTAGGCGCACTCCATGCCGTGGCGCTCGAAATCATGATGCAACTCGGCGCCCAGCTGGTATTCGTAGAGCCCGGGTTGCACCTTCTGCATGGCCCGCACATGGGCGGCCGCAGACACCTGGCTGGCATGACGCATCATGGCCAGCTCGGCGGGCGACTTGATCAGGCGCTGCTCGTGCAGCAGCTCACCGATGTGATGGATCCGGGCCGGCGCGCTCACGCCCTGACGCACCATCTGGCGGACCTGGCCGATCCAGCCCTGCACCCGCGCGTCATTCGCCGCGTTCCAGCCCATCGCGAAGTAGACGGTTTTCCGGTCCTTCAGCAGTTGCGGCAGCTTGTGGTCCAGATCGGCGATGACTTCGGCACGGTCGGCGCCGTGGTCACGCACGCAGCCTTCCGGGCCCGCGCGATAACCGTCCCAGATTTCGCGCTCGGCGTCCTTGGGCCGGCAGAACAGCACGTATTCGCCATCCGGGTGCCCCGGCGCCAGCACCGCCCAGGCGTCGGGCTCGCCGAAACCGGTGAGGTAGCGGAAGTCCGAATCCTGGCGGAAGCGGTAGTGCACATCCGAGTTGCGGGTCTGCTCGGTCGCCGCGGGGATGATGGCCACCGCGTCCGGGCCGATCGCCTCCATCAGCCGCTCTCGCCGGCTGGCGTACTCGGTGGCGGAAATCTGGGCCTCAGCCGGCCTGGGGATGTAATTCGACATACAGGGTCTGTGCTGCAACGCGTAAATATTCGACGATCTCGGCGTAGTCTTCCTCGCCACCCTCCTCGTCACCTTCGACGGCCACCTTGCAGATTTCGGCCAGGTCGCGCATCAGCTCCTGCACCTCCTCCGACACGGCCTCGCGCTGCAGCTGACCTGCCGCACCAATACCGAACAACAGGCCCTCGGAAAAGTCAGCCAGCGACTCGATCCTCAGGGTCAGCGGCGCGCTGTCCGGCGGCAGCACCGGCTCGAAGCCGCACTGCGCGTCGGCCAGGCTGTCGCGCACGCCGGCCGCGAACTCGGCCAGCTCCTGCCAGGCCGGGCCGCCGCGGTCGACTTCGTCCAGCGCCAGGTCTTCGGGCAGTTCCGCGAGGCGGCACCACAGGCCGGCGATCTGACCGTGGAATCCCGCCGGCGAACAGCTGGCTTCGATCTCGGTCAGCCACTCGGCGAGCTGATTGTAAGCATCCGTCATCGGCGAATTATCCCATGCGCGGTGGCGGGATACCATGAAGCGGCTGGGCCTTTGCCCGGCGCATCACCGATAATGTCCAGATGATCGCCGCCCCTGACTTCGCCGACTGCCTGCGCAGCCTGATTGCCACGCCCTCCGTGAGCAGCACCGTGGCGCGCCTGGACATGAGCAATCGGGCGCTGTGCGAGACCCTGGCCAACTGGTTGCAGCCGCTGGGTTTCCGCTGCGAGCTGCTGCCGCTGCCCGACCAGCCCGACAAGCTGAATCTGGTCGCCAGCCGGGGGCGTGGCGAGGGCGGGCTGGTGCTGAGCGGCCACACCGACACGGTGCCCTGGGATGACAGCGGCTGGCACAGCGATCCCTTCACATTGACCGAAGGCGCCGACCGCTGGCATGGCCTCGGCAGCTGCGACATGAAGGGTTTTCTGGCCCTGTGCGTGCAGCTGGCGGCGGAGCTGAAGGACGCGAAGCTTGACCGCCCCTTGATCATCCTGGCCACGGCCGATGAGGAATCCGGCATGGACGGCGCCCGGGCCCTGCAGGCCGCGGGCCACCGCTTCGGCCGTCATGCGCTGATCGGCGAACCCACCGGCCTGACCCCTATACGCCTGCACAAGGGCATCTTCATGGATGCACTGCGGGTGCGCGGGCGAGCCGGGCATTCCTCGAATCCCGGGGCCGGCGTCAACGCCGTCGAGGGCATGCACCGTGCCCTGGCAGTGCTGCTGGAACTGCGCGAGGAACTGCGCCAGCGCGGAGCTCGCCCCGAGTTTGCGGTGCCGCATGCCACGCTCAATCCAGGCTGCGTGCATGGTGGCGACAGCCCGAACCGGATTCCCGCCGCCTGCGAACTGCAATTCGATCTGCGTCCGCTGCCCGGGCAGGATCTCCAGGCCCTGCGCGGCGAGTTGCGCCAGCGCATTGATGCGGCGCTGCGCGAGGGCGGCTGGGAGTGGGAGCATCTCAGCCTGTTCGAAGGGGTGGATGCCTTCGAGACCCCGGCCGACGCCGACATCGTGCGCTGCGCCGAGGCGCTCACCGGCAGCCCGGCGCAGGCGGTCAGCTTCGCCACCGAGGGCAGCTATTTCAATCGCATGGGCATGCAGACGCTGGTGCTGGGCCCGGGCAGCATCGACCAGGCACACCAGCCCAACGAGTACCTGGCCATGGACCAGGTGGCCCCGATGCTGGATATCATGCGCGGCATGGTGAAACGGTTCTGCACAGATGGCTAACCCCTTTCCCGAGGCATTGCGCGGCGCGGCGCCCTATATCAACAGCCACCGCGGGCGCTGCTGCGTGGTGCATATACCCGGGGAGGTGGCTCAGTCCGACGCGCTGCGCCCGCTGGTCTACGACCTGGCGGTGGCGCACAGCCTCGGCCTGCGCCTGATCCTGGTACTCGGCGCGCGCCCGCAGATCGACGCGCGACTGGAAGCCCGCGGGCACGGCACCGCGATGGTCGCCGGCCATCGGGTCACCGACGCGGTGACCCTGGACTGTGTGCGCGAGGCCAGCGGCCAGCTGCGCAGCGAGCTCGAAGCCCTGCTCAGCACCGGCCTGGCCAGCACCCCGATGGCCGGCGCCCGCATCCGGGTGGCCAGCGGCAACCTGGTGACCGCGCGCCCGGCCGGCGTGCTGGACGGTGTGGACCTGCAATTCACCGGCGAGCTGCGCCGCCTGGACACGGACACCATTGCCGATCACCTCGGCAACGGGCGCATCGTGCTGCTGACCCCGCTGGGCTATTCGCCCACCGGCGAAACCTTCAATCTGCGCAGCGATGAACTCGCCGTTGCCACCGCGCGGGCGACCCGCGCGGACAAGCTGGTGCTGATGGTGGACGAAGCCGTCGAGCGCGGCGAGATCAACCTTGCCGCGCCTCCGACCGCGCCCAGCCCCAGCCAGCAGCTGGCCCTGTCCGCGGTGCGCCAGGGCGTGCCGCGCGCCCACCTGCTCAGCGCGCATGACGACGGCGCCTTCCTGCGCGAGCTGTATACCCGCGATGGCGGCGGCCTGATGGTCTCACCCACCGCCTATGACAGCCTGCACCAGGCCGGCATCGACGACATCGGCGGCCTGCTCCAGCTGATCGAACCGCTGGAGCGCCGGGGCATCATCGTGGCCCGCTCGCGCGAGCAGCTGGAGCTGGAGGTCGAACGCTTCGTGGTCATGGCCCGCGACGGCAGCATCATCGGCTGTCGCGCCCTGTTCCCCTATCCGGAGCAGCGCTGCGCCGAACTGGCCTGCATCATCGTCGCCCCGGAATACCAGCACGGCGGCCGGGCCCGCGCCCTGCTCGCCCATGCGGAGGACAGCGCCCGCCAGCAGGGGCTGCAACGCCTGTTCGTGCTCACCACCCAGACCGAGCACTGGTTCATCGAGCAGGGTTTTCGCCCGGGCAGCCTGGCCGAGCTGCCGCCGCGCAGGCAGGAGTTCTACAACTACCAGCGCAACTCCAAGGTGCTGATCAAGGACCTCGCCTGAGCGTGGCTGGCTGATGGCGCATGTGCCCCGCATCCACTGGCCAGAGCCACTGCGCCCCGGCCAGCAACTGGAGCTCGACGGCGATCGCGCCCATCACCTGCTGCGGGTGCTGAAGCGGCGTGCCGGCGACGCCCTGATCCTGTTCCGGCAAGACACCGAGTATTCGGCCAGCATCCTGGAGGTGCGCCGCAATGCCCTGCGCCTGGAGGTCGGGCAGGCCAGCACGGTCACGCGCGAATCCCCGCTGCGCAGCCTGCTGGTCCAGGGCGTGTCGCGTGGCGAACGCATGGATTACAGCATCCAGAAATGCGTCGAACTGGGCATAGGCGACATCCAGCCGGTGCTGTGCCGGCGCAGCGGCGTGCAGCTGGACGGCCCGAGATTGAGCAAGAAACAGGACCACTGGCAGGCGGTCGCGCTGTCCGCCGCCGAGCAGTGCGGGCGCACCCGCATTCCCCGGGTGCAGCCCTGCCTGCCGCTGGCGCAGTTTCTGAACGGCACGCACCGCGGCTATGTCCTGGCGCCGGGTGGCCTGGCGCTGGGGGAAACGCCCCCGGCCGGCGACGCTCCCCTGGAGCTGCTGGTCGGCCCGGAAGGCGGCCTGGACGACGAGGAGCTGGAACTGGCCCGGCGCGCCGGCCTGCTGCCCCTGTCCCTGGGCCCGCGCATTCTGCGCACGGAGACCGCCGGTCTGGTGGCGCTGGCCGCCCTGCAACTGCGATGGGGGGATCTGAGCTCCTGACGGCCCGGGCCGGGCGCCTGGCCGGGATCAGGCCAGCTCGTGCTTGCGGGTGATCGAGGCGATGGCGTCGAGATCGGGAATGATGGCGTTGCGATTGGCCACCTGGACGCGGCTGTAGATCAGCCTGGCGGCAGGGTCATCATCCTGCAGGACCGGCTTGAGCGCGACTTCGTTGAGGGTCACGATCAGGGGATAGGAGCGGCTGATCACGGCGAAGGCATTGCCCTGGGAGGGCGCATTCAGCGCCACGATGCGGCACTTGCGCTCCAGCAGCGGCACGGCCTGGCCCATCATGCCTTCCAGGCTGACGACCGGGATGTCCTGCATCTGCAATTCCACGTAGCCCTGCAACCAGGTGGGTGCATCGCTGCCGGGCGCGATCAGGGCATCCTGGCCCAGCACCTCGACCACCGCGGAGTTGGGCAGGATCAGACTGGTCTCGGCCAGCGCGATCATCACGCTGTAGATATGGTCGGGAAGCGGCTGGGGCATGGGCTCAGGCCTCGGTGGTCATGACGTCTTTGAGCTCGCTGATCAGCTGCTGCTCCTGGTACGGCTTGATCAGATAGCGGTTCACCCCGATCGCGGCGGCACGCTCCCTGTGCTTGTCGCCGCTGCGCGAGGTGATCATGATGATCGGCACGCGGGCGAGGCGCTCGTTGTTGCGGATGAAGGTGGCGACCTCGAAACCGTCGACCTTGGGCATCTCGATATCCAGCAGCACCGCGTCCGGCGTGTCCGCCTGCAGCTGGGCGATGCCGTCCATGCCATCCTTGGCCGAGGTCACCCGGTAACCATGGCGGGTCAGCACACGCTCGGCGACCCGGCGCATGGTGATGGAATCGTCGATCACCATCACGGTGGGCTTGCCGGCTTCGCGCTCCTGCTTGCCGCCATCTTCGCTGACATGCTGCAGGGTCTTGAACAGACGATCCTGGACCAGGGCGACCACGTCGAGAATCAGCACCACCCGACCATCCGCCTGGATGGTCGCGCCGGTCACGCCGACCACCGTGCTGACCTGCGGCCCGGCGGTCTTGGTCACCAGTTCGCGGGAGCCGAGCAGCTGGTCGACGGCGACCGCCACGCGACGTTCCGATATGCCCATGCCCTCGCCCGTGTGGACCAGGATCACCGGCACGTAGGCGCGTTCGGCGGGCGGCTGCGATTCCATGCCCAGCAGCTGGCCAAGGTAACGCACCCGGTATTCCTGGCCGCCATAGGCGAAGCTGCGCTGATCATCCAGGAACTGGCCCAGCTCTTCCGACGGCAGTCGCGCGATGCCTTCGATGTTGGCCAGCGGGGTGGCGTAGACCTCGCCGCCGACCTGCACCAGCAGGGCCTGGGAGATGGCCAGGGACAGCGGCAGGCGGATCACGAAGCGGGCACCCTTGCCGGTCTCGGAGTCCAGATCCAGGGTGCCGCCCAGCTGCTTGACCTCGGCCGAGACGACATCCATTCCGACACCGCGGCCGGCGTCCTGGGTCAGGGCTTCGGCGGTGGAGAAACCGGGCTGGAAGATGAACTGGGCCAGCTCGGCCTCGGACACCTTGGTGTCCGGCTTCATCATGCCCTTTTCGATGGCCTTGCTGCGGATGCGGTCGAAATCCAGACCCTTGCCATCGTCGCGAATCTGGATGGCCAGCTTGGAGCCTTCGCGCTCCAGACGGATCCAGACCCGACCCGTTTCGCTCTTGCCGCTGGCGCGACGCTGGTCCGGTTTTTCCAGACCGTGGATCACGCAGTTGCGGATCACGTGCTCGATGACCGGGGTCATGCGTTCCAGCACGTTACGGTCCATCTCCGCCTCGATCCCGTGCATCAGCAGTTCCACCTGCTTGCCGTTGTCATTGGCGGTCTGGCGCACCACGCGCTGCAGGCGCTGGACCTGGCGCGAGAAAGGCACCATCAGGGTGCTCATCAGACCCTGCTGCACCGAGGTGTTCACCCGCCCCTGCTGCAACAGCAGGGTATCGGTCTCGCTGACCACGTCGGTCATCGAGGTGTGCAGGCTGGCCAGGTCAGTGACCGACTCGGACAGCGCGCGGGTCAGCTCCTGCATGCGCGAGTAGCGGTCCATCTCCAGCGGGTCGAACTCCTCGCCGTAGCGGTCGGAATCCTCGCCGTGCTGCATGCCGGCGGTGCGGGCCTGGATCTGCGCGTCGGTTTCCCCTTCCAGCGAACGCAGCTGATCGCGGATACGCGCGATGGTCTGCTCCACTTCGCGCAGCTGGATGGAGAAGGCGTTGATCTGCCGTTCCAGACGCGAGCGGTAAATGCTGATCTCGCCCGCCTCGTTGAGCATGTTGTCCAGCTGCTCGACGCTGACGCGGGCGGTTTCGCGGCGGATCGCGGCCAGCCGCTCGTCGGTCGGCGCTTCCCACTGCAGGGTTTCCGACCAGCTGCGCGGACGCGGCGCCGGTGCCGGCTCCTCGTAGGGCTCGACATCCGGCTCCGGGATGTCCGCGCTGATCGGGATCTCCTCGGCCAGATCCGCGGTTTCGGCGGTTTCGGACTCGCCCCCCTGAGATCTGGGCGCCACCACACCGCCGCTCTTGGCCGCGGCCAGATGCTCGTGGAATCGGTCCGAGGCCTGCTGCATCTGTTCCAGCATGGCCGGGGCCACCGGCCCGCCTTGCTGCGCCGCGCCTTCCAGCCCCGACTCCAGATCGTGAACCTCGTCGCCCAGCATGCTCAGACCCGCCATGCGGGCGCCACCCTTGAGGGTGTGCAGCACGCGCAGCATTTCGGCCCGGGCGCTGGCATCGGCCGGATCCTGGACCAGCTGTTCGCGGGCCGCGTCGAAGGCTTCCATCAATTCCATGCCTTCCGGCAGGAACACCTCGATCAGTTCGGCATCGGCGGCCTCGCTTTCCAGCGGCGTCGGCACCGCTTCGACCACCGCTGCCGGTGGCGGCGCGGGTGCCGGCTGCGGTGCTGTGGCCACAGGCTCGACCGCGGACGGCGCGAGCGGCGCGGCGCTGCTGTCGCGCAGATCATCCAGCATGTCCTGGATGCCGCTGGGCCGGTGACCCGCCTTGACCCCGTCCAGCAGGTGGTGAAGACCGTCGATGGCATTGTGCAGGCGACCGAACACGCCAGGGCCGGTGTTGCCGTCCTGCTCCATGGTGGAGAACATGGTTTCCATTTCATGGGCGACCGCCCCCAGGCTGTGCAGCCCGGCCATGCGCGCACCACCCTTGAAGGTATGCAGATCACGCTGCAGCGCGCGCAACGGCTCCTGCGCGCCCAGATCGTCTTCCCAGGCACTGAAGTGGCGATCCATGGATTCCAGCAGTTCCTGGGCCTCGGCCTCGAACAGCTCCATGATCTCCGCATCCGGCGGCCAGTCGTCCTCGATGCGGGAGAAGTCCTCCTCCTCGGGCTCGATCCGGTCCGGCTGGTCCGGTTCGTCCCGCCCGGGCAAGAGCGGCTGATCCGCCGTCGGCGCATCCTGCGCGCCTTCGCGCGGGGCCAGTTCCAGCGGCGCGACCGCATCCGCCCCGGCGTCTGCTGCCCCGGCCGCCGCGTCGGCGGGCGCCTGCGGCAACTCGGGCCCGGTCGCCTGGCCTTCCAGCACCTGCAGCACCGGTGCGGGATCGCCATCGCGGCCCTCGCGGAACTCATCCAGCAAATTGTAGCTGGCCACCACCGTGCGACCGATGCGGTCGAACAGGGCCGGTCCGATGTCGGTGATCTCGCGGGCCAGCACGCCCTTCATCAGGAAATCCAGGGCCTCACCGACCTGCCCCAGCCCCATGGCACCGGCGGTCCGCGCGCTGCCTTTCAGGGTATGGAAAATGCGCTGCAGGGTCTGTTCGGCCTCGTTGGAGTCGGGCCGGTTGCGCCAGTTGAGCAATTCTTTCTCGGCCTCCTCGAGCAGGCCGAGGGCCTCCTCGGAGAAGATCTCGGCCAGTTCCAGGTCCACACCGTCGCCGGCGTGGCGCAGCTGGTCCAGACGGTCCTTCAGCACGCCCACCAGGTCGCTGGCCGGGGCCGGCTCCTGGCCCTCGCGGATGCTCTGCAACTGGGCCTGGAAGGCGGCGTGCAGCCGACCCAGCAATTCGGCGGGTGCCGTCTGCTGATTGGCCCGCAGGTTCTGCAGCAGGTTCTCGGCGGCTTCGGCCAGCTGGTTGACCGACATCTTGCCCGCCGCGGCCGCGCCGCCGCGCAAGGAGTGCATCAGGCGCACCAGCGGTTCGGTCACCTCGACTTCGTCGCTGTCGCCGATCGCGGCTTCCAGCTCGCCCAGATAGCCGCTGGCATCCTCGATGAAGATCTGGATCACCTCGGCGGCGATCTCCTGTTCCTCGTCCACGCCGAGCAGCTTGCGGACCTGCTGGATCAGCGGCCGGCCCGGCTCGGCCGAGGCCTGGCCACGTTCCAGCTGCCCGACCATGTCGGGCAGCAGCTTGACCGCCTGCACCACCAGCTCCACCACGCTGTTGTCCAGCGGCAGGGCGCCGTCGCGGCAACGGTTGAGCATGTCCTCGAAATTCCAGGCGAACTCGCCGATGTCGGTGGCCCCGACCATGCGCCCGCTGCCCTTCAGGGTGTGGAAGGCGCGACGCACCTCGCCCAGCAGGTTCTCGTCCGAAGGGTTCTGGGTCCAGCGCGGCATCAGCTGGGTCAGCTCCGCCAGCACCTCGCCCGACTCCTCGATGAAGATCGCGCGGAACTCGGGGTCGACGTCCTGCGGCGCGGCTTGCGGCGCCTTTTCGGGCACCTCTTCCGGCACCACCGCAGCCGTGCCGACGGACTGTTCCAGCTGCTGCAGATAATTGCGGATATCCGCCAGCAGGCGCTCGGTGTTCGGCTGCTTCTCCTGCACCGCCTCGACGTAGTACTCGACGCCGGCCACGGTATCGGCCAGCCGGTCGGCCACCTGGGCCCGGCTGCGCGCCAGCACGATGCGTTCGGGCTGCAGCCAGGAGCGCACCTCTCCGAGCACGCTGACAGCCTCGTCCATGGACAGCAGCTCGAAGGCGGAAATGATCTCGGAGAGCAGGCCGCGCGCGGCCTCCAGCGAGCTGTCCTGCCCCTTGCCGATGTACTGATCGACCTCGATCTTGATCCGGGTGATGTTGACCAGCGACTCGCGCAGCACCGCGCCGACGCCTTCGCGCAGATCCTGATGCGCGGTCTTGTCCACGATATGGGCGGGGGTGCTGGGCATCAGCTCGGCATCCAGCCCCTGCTCCACCCGGATCAGGTTTTCCGCCACCTCCATCCACTGTTCATCGCTGCCACCATCCTGGAAACCGGTGACCTGCCGGGACAGCTGGTCCGCCAACTGCCCCAGCGCGTCCAGCCCGAGCACCGACAGGGTCGAGCCCAGGGAATGCAGCGACGCGATCAGGCTCTCCGAACCGCCCGGAGGCGTGCCGGAACGCAGCGCCAGATCGATGGTGTCCTTGATGTCATGCAGGTTGTGCCGGATTTCCCGGGTCACGGTCTGCAGGGATTCGATATTCGGCTGCGACAGGCGCTGACGCAGCGACTGCAACTGGGTTTCGGTGGCGCCGGCGCCGGCCAGGCCGAACTCCTCGCGCACCGCTTCCAGGGCGGGCGGGCGCGCGTCGCTCAGGGTCATCAGCTGCAGGCACTGGGCCCCCAGCACCCCGGCGGCACGGGACACGGCCTTCTCGCCATTCGCGGCAACCGCCCTGACGCACTGACCCACCTTGGCGAGCAGTTTCTGCTCTTCCGCGGAGGTCGCTTCGGCACTGTGCAGCAGCACGTGACACATGGCCTCCACCCCGCGCCAGCACTGGTAGATGCGCGCGTCCACCGCAACGCTGGCCAGCTGCGAGGCCGCCTTGGCCAGCACCGACAGGGAACGTTCGCGGTTGTCGCCGCTGATCGCCCCTTGCACCGCCTTCTGGATCACCTCCGCGTGCTTGCCGGCCAGCGCCCGGGACATGCCGGAGCGGCGCCGGTCGCTGGGCGGCGGCTGCACGATCAGGCCGCGCAGCTCCAGGAAGCGGCTGAACAGTGCGGCGCGCGAATACACCTTGGCGCCGCGCGACAGACGCAATTCATTGATGATGGGACCGAACACCAGCGGGTGATCGATCTCGCCGTGGGCCAGCAACTCCACGTAATCGGCCAGCTGCAGAGTCGCCGACACGATGGCCGAGAAGCTGGCCTCGGACTTGTCACCGGGCTGACCCAGCACATGGCGCAGGGTCTTGAGCATCTCGTCGGCCAGCAGCTGCACGCTGTAGCACTGGATGACGCCGGCAATGCTGGCCAGCTCCTGCACGTCAGCCACGCTGGCTTCCAGCGGCCGCGTGCTGTCATCACCCGATTCGAGATAGGCCTCGATCTGGTTGCGGACGCGCTGCAGGCACTGGCCCAGCTCGCCCTTGACCCAGAAGAGTCCACGATTCATGTCAGCCTGGGCCGCGACCAGTTCCGTCATCACCGCCCCCTATGCGCTGGCATTCTGGAAGATGTCCGACAGGGCCAGCTTCATGAAGCTGAAGACCAGGAAGGACTGTTGATCGCGCACGAAGCTGCCGAGCATGTAGGGCTGCCAGTGCTGCGGCTGCTGTGCGACCAGATCGTTGCGCTGCTCGACGCTGGAGAAGCGGCGGTAGCCGGTCACCCCGTCGACCAGGAAGCCGGCGGGAATCTCATCCGAATTGAGCACCAGGAAACGACTGGCCCGGCTGGTGTCGGACTTGCGATCGTCCAGCAGGGAGCGCAGATCGATCAGCGGCAGCAGGTTGCCGCGCACATTGGCGATACCCATCAGCCAGGGGCGCGCATTCGGCACCCTGGAGAAGGCCGGCATGGTGATGACTTCGCGGATCTCCCGCTGCGGCACCAGGAAGCCCTGTTCGCCCAGATTGAAGCCCAGGCCGACCCAGGCATCGCCGTGTTCGGTGGAGCCGGTCTCCGAGACCCGCGCCTGCAGGCGCTGGTCGAGCAGGGCAAGCAGGTGATACGGCCGGTCGGCAAGCTGACGAAGATCGGTGATCTCGGTATTGAGCATGCGCCTACCCCACTGCAGCTGGCTTGTGGGCCTGTACCGCCGCGATCAGTTCTTCGCGCGTGAAAGGCTTGGTGAGGTAATGATCGGAACCGACGATGCGGCCCCGGGCCCGGTCGAACAGGCCATCCTTGGAGGACAGCATGATCACCGGCGTCTTGGCGAAGCGGGGATTGCCCTTGATCAGGGCACAGGTCTGGTAGCCATCCAGACGCGGCATCATGATGTCGACAAAGATGATGTCGGGCCTGAGCTCCGCAATCTTGGCCAGGGCCTCGAATCCATCGGTCGCCGCCGACACCTCGCACCCTGCGCGGGACAGCAGACTCTCTGCCGTCCTGCGGATGGTCTTGGAGTCGTCCACGACCATCACTTTCACACCCGCCAGCCCCTCGACTTGACCGTCTGCCACCGCAGTACCCCCGTGTCTCCGGAAGATCCGGTCAAGGCCGGATCGCGCATATACAAAGTCTAATGGGATGTTTTATCACAGGCGAAGCCCATCTGTCGCCGAACGGGGACGCCGCGCACGACACGGCCGGATGTGAGCGACGGCCTCGCCGGGTAGAATGCGCCCCTGCCCCGAAACCGCCGCCCGCGCGGCCTCACGAGCCACCGTCATGAGCGCGATCAAGCTGGGGGTCATCATGGACCCCATCTCCGATATCAAACCGGCCAAGGACACCAGCCTGGCCATGCTGCTCGAAGCCCAGGCCCGCGGCTATGAACTGCATTACATGGAACTCGGCGACCTGTGGGCAGAGGGCGGGCGAGCCGGAGCGCTCAGTCGCGGGCTGACGGTCCGCGATGACCATGAGGACTGGTACGAGATGACGCCGGCCGCCAGCCTGTGGCTGGACGAGCTGGATCTGATCCTGATGCGCAAGGATCCGCCGGTGGACAGCGCCTACATCTATGCCACCCAGATGCTGGACCTCGCCGAGCGGGCCGGCACCCTGGTGGTGAACCGGCCACAGGCCCTGCGCGATTTCAACGAGAAGCTGGCGATCAACCGCTATGCGGACTTCCTCACCCCGACCCGGGTCGATGCCAGCATGGAGCGCCTGCGCGAATTCGTCCGCCAGCACGGCGACACCATCATCAAGCCGCTGGATGGCATGGGCGGCAGCTCGATCTTCCGCCTGCGGGCGGACGACCCGAACCTCAATGTGGTGCTGGAAACCCTGACGGGCCGGGGCAGCCGCTATGCGATGATCCAGCGTTACCTGCCGGCCATATCGGCGGGCGACAAGCGCGTGCTGGTGATCGACGGCCGGCCCTGGCCCAAGGCGCTGGCCCGGATTCCGCTGGCCGGCGAATCGCGCGGCAACCTGGCTGCCGGCGGCCGCGGTGTGGGCCAGGACCTGAGCGACAGGGATCTGGAAATCGCCAGCGCCCTGGGCCCCAGCCTGGTCGAGGCCGGTCTGTATTTCGTCGGCCTGGACATCATCGGCGACGCCCTGACCGAAGTGAACGTCACCAGCCCGACCTGCGTGCGCGAACTCGACGCCCAGTTCGGCAGCAACATCTGCGCCACGCTGTTCGACGCCCTGGAACGCAAGCTCGTCCAGCGGTGAAACAGACCCTCATCGCGCTGGCGCTGTGCGCCCTGCTTGCCTGGGCGGTCTGGCGCCAGCCCAGCGTCGTCGTGCAGCACCGGGAGCTGTTCGCCCTGGGCACCCTGGTGCAGGTGAGCATCGCCGACCCGCTGCCCCCGGCGCTGATGTCCGAGATCCAGGCCGAGCTGCGCGCATTCGAGCGGCGCTGGTCGCCACAGGGCGACGGCGAGCTGGCCCGGCTGAACCAGTTGCTGGCCCACCAGGCCCGCGCCCCGCTGCCCGAGGCCCTGCGTGCCGGGATCCAGGCCGCCCGCGAGGCCTGCCGTCTCAGCGAGGGCCTGTTCGACCCTGCCATGGGCGCGCTGGTCCAGCTGTGGGGCTTTGATGACGAAGAGCGCTACCGCAGCGCACCGCCGCCGCCGCAAGACATCCGGCAGGCACTGGACGCCTCGCCCAGCCTGTGCGAGGCCGAGCTGGGCGAGGATATCGTCCTGTCCGCGATCGGCGCCCGCCTCGATTTCGGTGCCTCGGCCAAGGGCCGGGCGGTGGACGACATCATCGAGCTGCTGCGCCGCCACGGTGTACGCAATGCCATTGTCAACGCCGGCGGCGATCTGCGCGCCATCGGCCGCCGGCCCGAGCGGGCCTGGCGCATCGGCATCCGCCAGCCCCGCGGCGCCAGCGCCCAGGATGTGCTGGCCAGCCTGAATGTGGCCGACGGCGAGGCGGTCTTCTCCTCCGGCGACTACGAGCGCTACTTCCTGCATGAAGGGCGTCGCTATCACCACATCATCGACCCGCGCGATGGCTATCCGGCGGCTGGCAGCCAGTCCGCCAGCGTGCTGCATGGCAGCGCGGAACTGGCCGACGCGGCGGCCACCGCGCTGTTCGTGGCCGGCCCGGACGAGGCCGGGCGGATCATGCAGGGCATGGGAGTCAGCCACTGGCTGCTGGTGGATGCCCAGGGCGGCATTCACGCCAGCCCGGCCATGCGCCAGCGGCTGGAAGGCCTGCCGTGACCCGGGCTGACAGCCTGCTGCTGTTGCTGCTGTGCCTGCTGATCGGCGGCCTGTTCCGGGCGGTGTGGAGCGGCGGTGACGAGGCCCGGCAGCTGCAGCTGCATGCCGAGACGGGCGGCCGGGACTGGCCACTCACGGCGGACCGGCTGATCGAGGTGGACGGCCCGCTGGGTCGCTCCGTGGTGGAGATCCGCGACGGCGCCGCCCGTTTCCTCTCCTCTCCCTGCCGGCAGCAGATCTGCGTCCGCTCCGGCTGGCACCGCCATGCCGGCGCCGTGGCGGCCTGTGTGCCCAACCGGATCAGCTTCAAACTGAGCGGCGGCGCCGCATCCGATTACGATGGCCTCAGCTACTGACCCCCGGCATGACGGCATGCTGGCCGGCTATGCCGCGCTGGCCATCGTCATCCACATACTCGAAGCGGGACTGCCCTCGCCCGTGCCGGGCATCAAGCCGGGCCTGGCCAACGTGATCACCCTCGTGGTCATGCTGCGGCACGGCTGGGCCCTGGCCGCCTGGGTGGTGCTGCTGCGTGTGCTGGTCAGTGCCCTGCTGCTGGGCACCTTCATGACGCCCACCTTCCTGCTGTCCGCCGCCGGGGCGATGGCGAGCCTGGCGGGGCTGTGGGCGGCCAGCGCGCTGCATCGCCTGGCCGGCCGCCCCCTGTTCAGCGCTTACGGACTGGGCATGATTTCGGCCTGTCTGCACATCAGCGGTCAGTTCTTTGTGGCCTGGCGCCTGTTCGTGCCCCACCCCGGACTGCTGGTCCTGCTGCCGGTGCTGCTCGGCGCCTCGCTGCTGTTCGGCCTGACCACCGCCTGGCTGGCGCAGAACATCGTCTCGCGGATGCGCCCGGTGGCCGCCCCGTAAGGTCTGGCTTGCCGCCACCACCCGCAAACCGCGATACTGGTGTCATGCCAGAGGAATCCTTGCGCAATCAGTTTCTTATCGCCATGCCCAGCCTGGCCGACAGCAATTTCGAAAAATCGGTCAGCCTGATGTGCGAGCACGGTGATGATGGCGCCCTGGGCCTGGTCATCAATCGGCCCACCGATCTGCAGCTGGGCGCGATGCTGGAACATCTGGAGATCGATTGCGGCGGCCTGGCGTCCGAGCGCAGCGACGGCCCCGTCTTCTGGGGCGGTCCGGTGCAGATGGATCGCGGATTCGTCCTGCATGCGCCGCTCGGCGAGTGGGAGTCCAGCATCCGCATCAGCGATGAACTGGGTGTCACCACCTCGCGGGACATCCTCGCCGCGATCGGCAAGGGCCAGGGCCCCGGTCAGTATCTGGTCACCCTGGGCTATGCCGGCTGGGATGCCGGCCAGCTGGACCAGGAAATCATGGAAAACAGCTGGCTCACCGCTGCCGCCGACCTGCGCATCATCTTCGACACGCCCGTGCAGGATCGCTGGAGCGAGGCCACCCGGCTGCTCGGCATCGATCCCAGCAGCCTGATGCACGACGCCGGCCACGCGTGATCGTCCTGGGCTTCGACTTCGGCGAAAAGCGCATCGGGCTGGCCGTCGGCAATGGCCTGACCGGCACCAGCCGCGCACTGGGCTGGCTGAACAACGACCAGGGCCTGTGGCCAGCCCTGGACGAGACCGTGGCCCGATGGGAACCGCAATGCCTGCTGGTCGGCGTACCGCTGACCCTGGAGGGCGGCAAGCAGCCACTGACCCGCAAGGCCCGGCATTTCGCTGCCCGGCTCCGGGAACATTTCGGCTTGCCGGTCAATGAAGTGGACGAGCGCCTGAGTTCGGCCTCGGCCGAACGCGAACTGGCCGAGGCCCGCGCCAGTGGCGCGCGACCGCGCCGCCTGCGCCGGGGCGACAGCGACAGCATGGCCGCGGCCCTGCTGGTGCAGCAATGGCTGGACGCCGCATGACCGGTCCGGCCGCCCACGACAACCCGCAGATCGACCCTGATGGTCGCCTGCGCCACCTGCTCAGCATCCAGGGACTGGGTGGCGAGATGATCCATCGCATCCTGGATCGCGCCGAAAGCTTCGTCACCCCGGCCGGCGGCCAGCCGCGCACCAGCGCCGAGCTGCGCGGCCGCACCGTGGTGAATCTGTTCTTCGAATCCAGCACCCGGACCCGCTCGGCCTTCGAACTCGCGGCCAAGCGCCTCAGCGCCGATGTGCTGAACATGGATGTGGCCACCTCCTCGGCGTCCAAGGGCGAATCCCTGCACGACACCCTGAAAACCCTGGAGGCCATGGACGTCGACCTGTTCGTGGTCCGCCACCACGCCAGCGGGGCGGCCCGCTTCATCGCCCGCCAGCTGCGCCCCGGAGTCGCCGTCCTGAATGCCGGGGACGGTCGCCATGCGCACCCCACGCAGGCTCTGCTGGACGTGTTCACGATCCGCCGCCACAAGCCGGACTTCGCCGCCCTGTCGGTGGCGGTGGTCGGCGACCTGCTGCACTCCCGGGTGGCGCGCTCCGAGATTCGCGCCCTGCACCAGCTGGGCGTGCGGGACATCCGTGCGGTGGCGCCCGCCACCCTGATGCCCAGCGGCATCGAAACCCTGGGCGCGCGTCCCACCTCGGACATGGAGGACGGCATCCGCGACGCCGATGCCGTCATCATGCTGCGCCTGCAGCGCGAACGCATGAGCGGCCATTTCCTGCCCAGCGCGGAAGAGTTTCACCAGCGCTACGGCCTCACCCCCGAGCGGCTGGCGCTGGCCAGGCCCGATGCCCTGGTCATGCACCCCGGGCCCATGAACCGCGGGGTGGAAATCGACTCGGCCGTCGCCGATGGCCCGCAGTCGGTGATCCTGCAGCAGGTGAACCACGGCGTGGCGGTGCGCATGGCCGTGATGGCCATGATCCTCGGGAGCCAGGGATGAGCCCCGTGCAACTGCGCCAGGTGCGCTGGCTGGACCCCTTCGGCGACCGCGACGACACCGTCGACCTGCGGGTCGACGACCAGGGCCTGCGCGCGATCGAGACGCCGGACCCGGCGCTGCCCACGATAGACGCGCAAGGCCTGTGGCTGCTGCCCGGCCCGATCGACCTGGGTTTCGAGCTGCCGGCGGACAGCAGCCCGGACCGCCAGGCCATGGCCGGTGAACTGCAGGCGGCGCTGCGCTGCGGACTGGCCCAGGTGGTGGCCTCGCCGGACACCCGGCCGATTCTGGATGCGGCCACCTCGGCGCACTGGGTGCGGCACCATGCCTCGGTGAGCGATGGCGCCCGCCTGCATCTGCTCGGCGCCCTGACCCAGGCCCTGGAAGGACGCCAGCTGGCCAACATGGCGGCACTCAAGGCGGCCGGCTGCGTCGGGCTGGCACAGGGACGCTCTCCGCTGCCCGAACTCGGCGTGCTGCGCCAGGCGCTGCGCTACGCCACCGACCTGGACATGACCGTGCATCTGGCCCCGCGGGCGCCGGATCTGAATCGCGGCTGCGCCCATGACGGCGTGGTCGCCACCGCACTGGGCCTGGAGGGCATCCCGGTCGCGGCGGAGACCGTCGGCATGGCCGTGCTGCTGGCATTGGCCGAAGACACGGGCTGCCGTCTGCATTTCGCCCGCCTGTCCAGCGGCGCTGCCGCCAGCCTGCTGGTGCAGGCCCGCCAACGCGGACTGGCCGTAAGCGCGGATGTCGCCATCTGGAACCTGCTGTTCGACCACAGTGCGGTGCAGGGCTATGACAGCCGCTTTCACCTGCACGCGCCATTGCGCGAGGAGAGCGACCGCCAGACCCTGCTGGGCCTGATACGTGACGGTCTGATCGAGGCCGTGTGCAGCGATCACCGGCCGCTGGGCCGGGACGCCAAGTTCGGCCCCTTCGCCGAAACCCAGCCCGGCACCAACGGCATGGACGGCTATCTCAGCCTGCTGCTCCGCCTTGTGGCGCAGGGCGATCTGAGTCCGCTGCAACTGGCGAAGGTCACCAGCGCCGGTCCCGCCGGGGTGCTGCGACAGGCGCCGGAAACGGCCTGCGCCCGCTGGCTGCTGGTCGATCCGCAGCACCGCTGGGAGCTGAATGACGGAACGCGGCACAGCCAGGGAAATCACAGCCCGCTGCAGGGCGAAACGCTGCTCGGCGCGGCCGCAGGCTGGCTGGGCCCCGAGGGCCTGCATCTGTTTCCCGACTGGCGGGCGCGGCATGGTGTATAGTTTTTTGAATACTCGAATTTTGCAGGGAGATCCCAACCGATGGCACGCGTTCTGATCGTCGATGATTCACCGACGGAACTGATGAAGCTGCGGGCGCCGCTCGAAGCCGAAGGCTTTCAGATCACGGAAGCCTCATCGGGCGATGATGCCATTGCCAAGGCCAAGGCCCAGCGGCCGGACGTCATCGTCATGGATGTCGTCATGCCCGGCATGAACGGATTCCAGGCCACCCGCACCTTGACCCGGGATCCCGACACCAAGGATGTGCCCATCCTGGTGTGTTCCAGCAAGAACCAGGAAACCGACAAGCTCTGGGCCAAGCGCCAGGGCGCGGCAGAATACCTGGTCAAGCCGGTCAAGGGACCGGAACTCGTTGCCAAGGTCAAAGCCTTGTTGAAATAGCGCCAAACAGCCGATAGGGAACCGGGGGAGAAAATGGCAAGTAGGAGCAATCCAGCAGGCAGCCGCCGCGAAGTTTTTCTGTTGTTGCTGGCGGCACTATTCCTGGCCGCCACACTGGGCGTCTACGTGTACACCCAGGAAACCTCGCGCCACGATCAGGAGTACATCACCCTGGCGCGTTCGGCCCAGCAGCAGGCCACCGATCTGGGCAAGCTGGGCGCCGATGCCTCACGCGGCATCGCCCCCGACTTCCGGCTGCTGGAAGGTGCGCAGGCCAACCTTGAGGAAGCCATCGACTTCATCAAGAACGGCGACGAGCTGATCAATCTGCCACCGGCGCCGGACAGCACCGCCGAGGCGATGGAATACCTCGAGCTGTCCTGGGCGGACATGAACGAAGGCGTGGACACCATGCTGGGTGGCCGCGGCGCCTACCTCACCGCCAACCAGTACATCTTCCAGATCGACGACACCGCGGTGGAACTGAGCAGCACGGTGTCCGAGCTGATCGACCGTCTGGTCGCGATCAACGCCCCGGGTGAGGTCATCCGTCTGGCCGGCGACCAGAAGCTGCTGCTGGAGGCCATGCGCAACCGCGCCCAGCGCGTGATCGGGGCCGGTCGCGGCGCCGATCTCACGGCCGAGAACCTGGCCGAGGACGCACAGACCTTCGCCAGCAACAACAATCGCCTGCGCAATGGCCCGGCCGGCCGCGATGCGCGCGCCGGCGACCTGGTCAAGCGACTGGGCAGCGACTTCAACCGGATCAACGAGGGCGTCGCCGGCCTGCAAGGCCTGGCCCCGGAAATCGCCGAGGTGCAGGAAGCCTCCGCCCTGCTCTCGCGCATGGGCACCGAGGTGCTGGCCGCGGCCATCGATCTGGAGGATGCGCTCAACACCTACGCGCAGAGCCGCCCGATCAAGCCGTACTTCATTTACATTTTCGGCGGCCTGTCAGCCATCTCGCTGCTGCTGTTCGTGGCCTTCTTCCTGATCGCGGTGCGCCGTCGTCAGGTGACGGCGGAAAACTCCGAGCGCATGCAGCAGGAGGCGATTCTGACCCTGCTGGACGAAATCACCAACCTGGCCGACGGTGACCTGACCACGACGGTGACCGTGACCGAGGACTTCACCGGCGCGATCGCGGACTCGATCAACTTCACGATCGAAACCCTGCGTACCCTGGTCGGTACCATCAACAGCACATCGCGGCAGGTGAACGAGGCGGCCTCCTCCACCCTGGACACGGCGAACTCGCTGAACCAGGCCTCACGGGAACAGACCAGCCAGATCGCCACCGCGGCCGAATCGATTACCCGCATGACGGAAAGCATGCAGGAGATGTCCTCCGACGCGCAGCAGCTGGCCCAGCAGGCGCAGACCTCGCTGGAAACCGCCCGCTCCGGGGGCGAGACGGTGCGCTCGACCATCGCCGGCATGGACGCCCTGCGCGAGCAGATCCAGGACACCTCCAAGCGCATCAAGCGACTGGGTGAATCCTCGCAGGAAATCGGCAACATCATCGAGTTCATTAACGACATCGCCGAACAGACCAACACCCTGGCACTCAACGCCTCCATTCAGGCCGCCATGGCCGGGGAATCGGGCAAGGGCTTCGCGGTCGTGGCCGACGAAGTGCAGCGACTGGCTGAACGTGCCGGTTCGGCCACCAAGCAGATCGAAGCCCTGGTCAAGACGATTCAGGCCGACACCAACGAGGCCATCATCTCGATGGAGCGTTCCACCGCCAACGTGGTCGCCGGTTCGCAATCGGCCGAAACGGCCGGTGGCGCGCTGGAGCGTATCGAGAACTTCGCCTCCGAACTGGCCCGCCTGATTCAGCAGATTTCCGGCACCGCCAACGAACAGGCCAAGGTGGCCACCGGCCTGAACGACACGATGACGCAGCTGCGTACCATTGCCTCGCAGACCGCCGATTCGGCCGACCTCACCGCCACCCGTACACGCGAGCTGACGACCCTGTCCGAGCAGATGCGTGAATCGGTCTCCGGCTTCCGCCTGCCCGGCGCTGGCGACATCGCCGGCGGCGGAGACTACGCGGAAGAGGGCTACTCGGAGGAAGAGCAGGCCGCTGCCTGACCAATTATCTGCCTCCTTGCGCAAAACGCCGGCGAAAGCCGGCGTTTTTGTTTGCCCCGGCGACAGGCACTCTCGGCCCCGGTCAGCTCGTGCGACCCGGCGCCGCCCGCCCTGGTCTGCGCGCGCAGGCCCCGCTCAGCCGCTGCTCCGCGACCGGCTGCGTGGTGATCAGTCGGGTCTGTCGGTTCGCCAGCCGCGCCGTAGCGCTTCAGGGACCGCTGTCTCGCCAGGGCAATGCCGCTTCGGGACCATGCACGAACCCGGGCGTCAGCCCGGTCAGGATGCCGGCATCCGCACCGGGGACCGACGCGGCCTGACGCGGCTCATCAGCCGCCGGCACTTCGCCCACGGCCATCCCGCGGCGCGCCGGGCTGCCAAGTGCGCTTGCGCGCCTGGGCCGGCACTCATCCAAAGGCGATCCGGGACTCCAGATTGGCCGCCGAATCCGCATTGGCCAGGGCCTCCTCCTTGGAGATCTTGCCGTCCTTGAACAGCTCGAACAGGGAATCGTCGAAGGTCTGCATCACCCGGTCCTGGCTGTCGGCCATGGACTCCTTGATGCCATCGATGTCGCCCTTGAGGATCAGCTCGGAAATGTAGGGCGTGTTGACCATGATCTCCACCGCCGCCGTGCGCTTGCCCTTGATGGTGCGGACCAGGCGCTGGGAGATCACCGCCCGCAGGTTGATCGCCAGATCCATGTACAGCTGCTCGCGCAGTTCCTCCGGGAACATGTTGATGATGCGCTGCAGGGTCTGATAGGCGTTGTTCGCATGCAGGGTCGAGATGCACAGGTGGCCGGTGCCGGCCAGCTGGATCGCCGCCTCCATGGTCTCGCGGTCGCGGATCTCGCCGATCAGGATGACGTCGGGAGCCTCGCGCAGCGCGCTCTTCAGCGCCGCGGCGTAGGTGTGGGTGTCCTGCCCCAGCTCGCGCTGGTTGACGATGGCCTTCTTGTTCGGATGCAGGAACTCGATCGGATCCTCGATGGTGAGGATATGCCCGGCCAGGTTCTGATTGCGGTGGTCGATCATCGCCGCCAGCGTGGTCGACTTGCCCGAACCGGTGGCACCGACCATCAGGAGCAGACCACGCCGGTGCATGATCAGGTCCTTGAGGCTCAGCGGCACGCCCAGGCTCTCGATGCTGGGCAGGTCCGAGCGGACCAGGCGCAGCACCATGGACGGATTGCCGCGCTGGTTGAAGATGTTGACGCGGAAACGGCCCAGGCCGCCCGCCTCGGTGGCCAGATCGATCTCCAGGTATTCCTCGAAGATCTGCTGCTGCTCCGGGGCCATGATGCTGTAGGCCAGTTCCCGGATCAGATCCTTGGTCATCAGGTTCTTGCCCATCGGGTAGAAGTTGCCGTCGACCTTCAGCATCGCGGGGGCGTTGGTGGTGAAGAAAATGTCCGACGCGCTCTTTTCCACCGCCAGCTTCAGATAGGGCACCAGCTTCATCATGGCCGTCTAGTTTCCTTTTGTCGGCGCGCGGCGGACCGCGATTTCCTCTTCGTCGTCGAGGATGGACATCTTGCGCACGCCTTCGTCCTCGTGCAGGTCGGTCGCCGCACGCTTGCTCTCCAGCTTGATCTGCAGGCGCAGCTCGTTCTTGGAGTCGGCGTTGCGCAGGGCTTCTTCGTAATTGATGTGACCGGCCTCGAACAGGTCGAACAGGGCCTGATCGAAGGTCTGCATGCCCTGTTCCCGGCCGCGCTTCATCACGTCCTTGATGTTGCCGACCTCGCCCTTGAAGATCATGTCCGAGATCAGCGGCGTGTTGATCAGCACCTCGACCGCCGGCACCCGGCCGCCGGCATCCTTGCGCAGCAGGCGCTGCGAGATGATCGCCTTGAGGTTCAGCGACAGGTCCATCAGCAACTGCTCGCGCTTCTCCTCGGGAAAGAAGTTGATGATGCGGTCCAGCGCCTGATTGGAGCTGTTGGCGTGCAGGGTGGCCAGACAGAGGTGGCCGGTTTCCGCGAAGTTGATCGCGTGCTCCATGGTCTCCCGGGCCCGGATTTCACCGATCAGGATCACATCCGGCGCCTGGCGCAGGGTGTTCTTCAGGGCCGCCTCCCAGGAGTCCGTGTCGACCCCGACCTCACGCTGGGTCACCACGCAGCCGCGATGGGGGTGGACGTACTCGACCGGATCCTCGATGGTGATGATGTGGCCCTTGGTCCGCTCGTTGCGCATCCCGAGCATGCCGGCCAGCGAGGTGGATTTGCCAGAGCCGGTGCCGCCGACCATCAGCAGCAGGCCGCGCTTCTCCATGATCAGGTCGCCCAGGATGGGCGGCAGGCCGAGGTTTTCCAGCTTCGGAATCTCGGTTTCGATGGTGCGCATGACGCAGCCGGAATTGCCCTGCTGCACGAAGGCATTGACACGGAAGCGGCCGATCCCCGACGGGCTGATCGCGAAGTTGCACTCGTTGGAGGCCTCGAACTCCTTGAGCTGGCGATCGTTCATGATCGCGCGCACGATCATGGCGGAGGATTCGGCGTTCAGCGGCTTGTCCATCATCGGCGTCATCTGGCCGTCGATCTTCATGGCCGGCGGGAAACCCGCGGTGATGAACAGGTCCGAGGCGTTCTTCTGCTTCATCAGGCGCAGCAGCTGCTGCACCAGACGTATTGCTTGATCTCTTTCCATCCCAATGCCCTCGCTGGTCGCCCAGCCGCGCTAGACGAATTCCTTCGGATTGGCCGCCTTGGACTTGGCGATGTCCTTGTTGACCACGCCGCGCCGGACCAGCTCCTTGAGGTTCTGATCCAGGGTCTGCATGCCGTCGCGCTGGCCGGTCTGAATGGCCGAGTACATCTGCGCGATCTTGTTCTCGCGGATCAGGTTGCGGATGGCCGGGGTGCCGATCATGATCTCGTGCGCCGCGATCCGGCCACCGCCGGATTTCTTCATCAGGGTCTGGGAAATCACCGCACGCAGGGACTCCGACAGCATGGCGCGGATCATGTCCTTTTCCGCCGCCGGGAAGACATCGACGATGCGGTCGATGGTCTTGGCCGCGGAGCTGGTGTGCAGGGTACCGAACACCAGGTGACCCGTTTCGGCCGCGGTCAGGGCCAGGCGAATGGTCTCCAGGTCGCGCATTTCGCCGACCAGGATCACGTCCGGGTCCTCACGCAGCGCCGATCGCAGCGCCTCGTTGAAGCCCAGGGTATCGCGATGGACCTCGCGCTGGTTGATCAGGCAGCGCTTGGAGGTGTGCACGAACTCGATCGGGTCCTCCACCGTCAGGATATGACCGTAATCGTTTTCGTTGATGTAGTTGATGATCGCCGCCAGGGTGGTCGACTTGCCCGAACCGGTGGGCCCGGTGACCAGCACGATGCCGCGCGGGGTTTCGGCGATGTCCTCGAAAATCTTCGGCGCACTCAGATCCTCCAGGGACAGGATCTTGGAAGGAATCGTACGGAACACGCCGCCGGCCCCACGATTGTGGTTGAACGCATTCACACGAAAGCGCGCAACCCCGGGGATTTCAAAGGAAAAGTCGGTTTCGAGGAATTCGTCGTAGTCCTTGCGCTGCTTGTCATTCATGATGTCGTACAACATGTCATGAACTTCCTTGTGCTCCATGATGGGCACATTGATGCGCCGCATATCGCCGTCGACACGGATCATCGGCTCCATCCCCGCGGACAGATGCAGGTCAGACGCCCCCTGCTTGACGCCGAAGGTCAACAACTGCGCAATATCCATTCCAGATCCCCGTAAGCGCTGCGGACAATGACCTCGACAAAGCTATCGGCAAACGACGCCGCCCGCAACCGCATGGCGCAGCGCCTGGAGGCGCTGGAGCGCCGAATTGCCGGCGCCTGTGTCAGTGCCGGTCGCCGCCGTGAGGAGATCAGCCTGCTGCCGGTCAGCAAGACCCAGTCCGCCGCCACCCTGCAGTGCGCCCACGCACTGGGATTGCGCCGTTTTGGCGAGAACTACCTGCAGGAAGCGCTGGCCAAGATCTCCGCCCTGCCGGATGACTGCGAATGGCATTTCATCGGCCCGATCCAGAGCAACAAGACCCGATCAATCGCCGCTCATTTCACCTGGGTACACAGCCTGGAGCGCGCGAAGATCGCCACCCGCCTGGATGCCCAGCGGCCAGCCGCACTGCCGCCTCTGAAGGTCTGCCTGCAGGTCAATGTCAGCGGCGAGCAGAGCAAATCCGGCGTCGCGCCCGCAGCGCTGCCGGACCTGGTCGCCCGGGTCCGCGAGCTGCCAAGACTGGAACTGATGGGGCTGATGTGCATCCCCGAACCCAGCGACGATCCGGCGCGGCAGCGCGCGCGTTTCGGTCTGCTGCGACAGCTGCGGGACAGCCATCTGCCCGCAGCTCCGGTGCTGTCGATGGGCATGACCGCCGATCTGGAGTCGGCCATCGCCGAAGGCAGTACACTGCTGCGCGTGGGCACCGCCCTGTTCGGCCCGCGCTCCCCCTCCCCGACCGAGACACCATGAATCAGGACGCCATGAAGCAGGCGGCCGCCGAGGCCGCACTGGAATTCGTTGAGGACGATGCCGTGATCGGCGTCGGCACCGGCTCGACGGTCAACTTCTTCATCGACGCGCTGGCCCGGATCAAGGGCCGCATCGAAGGCGCGGTCTCCAGCTCCGAAGCCTCCAGCGCCCGCCTGAAGTCGCTGGGCATCCGGGTGCTGGAACTCAATGACACCGGACCGCTGCCGCTGTACGTGGACGGCGCGGACGAGACCAATGCGGCGCGCCAGCTGATCAAGGGTGGCGGCGGCGCGCTGACCCGCGAGAAGATCGTGGCCGCGGCCAGTGACCGCTTCGTCTGTGTTGTCGATGCCAGCAAGAAGGTGGACCTGCTCGGCCGCTTCCCCCTGCCGGTGGAAGTGATCCCGATGGCCCGCAGCCTGGTCGCGCGCGAGCTGGTCAAGCTGGGCGCCCGACCGGTGTTGCGTCAGGGCTTCATCACCGACAATGGCAACGAGATCCTGGACCTGCATGATCTGTCCATCGTCGATCCGGTCGATCTGGAAATGCGCATCAACCAGCTCACCGGCGTGGTCTGCTGTGGCCTGTTTGCGCAGCGCCCGGCGGACATCGTGCTGATGGCCACCCCGACCGGTGTGGAACGCTTCTGAAACCTGGCGCCCGTCTGGCCGCCTGAACTAGGCCGGGCCGTCCAGCTGCCGGCGCAGCTGGTGCAGGCGTTCCGGCGTCCCGACGTCGGTCCAGGCTCCGCCGTAATGCTCCCCGCTCAGCGCTTGCGCCTCGATCGCCTGCAGCAGGCAGGGCAGCAGCGGGAAGGCGCCGGGCCGGCAGGCGGCGAACAGCCGTGGGTGCAGAACCGCCAGGCCGCTATAGGTAAGCCTGGCGCCGTCCCGGCCCAGCCGCCCGTCGGCGCGCAGACTGAAATCTCCGTCCGGGTTGTGTGAGGGGTTGTCGACCAGCACCAGGTGCCCCAGCCGTCCGGCCGGCCAGTCCCGGGCCAGCCGGGCCAGCGGCGGCAGCGGGCAATCGCTCCAGACGTCGCCATTCACCAGCAGGAAAGGGGTCTCACCCAGCAGCGGCAGGGCCTGAAAAATGCCCCCGCCGGTCTCCAGGCGCCCAGACGATTCATCCGAGAACACGCAGGCCATGTCCCAGCGCCAGTGGCGACTCAGATGCTCGCGGATTTGCCCCCCCAGCCAGCTCAGATTGATCACGCAGCGATCCACGCCGGCATCGGCCAGGCGATCCAGGGCATGTTCGATCAGCGGCCGTCCGGCGACCTCGATCAGTGGTTTGGGGCAGCGATCCGTCAGCGGGCGCAGACGCTCGCCGCGGCCGGCGGCGAGCAGCATGGCGCTCAGCCCGGACATGCGCCGACCAGCCGGTGCAGCGGGGCCAGTTCCGGATATCGCGCGCTGACCGCCCGGACATAAGCCAGGGTGCGCGGGATGTCGGCCAGATAGCCGGGTTTGCCATCCCGATGGTTCAGGCGGGCGAAGATGCCGGCGGCCTTCAGATGTCGCTGCACCCCCATCCAGTCGAAATCGCGGCGGAAGCGCTGCAGGTCCGGCACCGGCAGGCCGGCGGCCCGCGCCGCGGCGTGATAGTCCGCGCACCAGGCCTCGACCTGATCGCCGGGCCAGGCGATGTAGCA
>JBFJTN010000023.1:0-28643 GCA_041625325.1 Oceanococcus sp.
AAGGGCGCCGAGTCCTCGGAAATCGGCGCCGCCGCCACCGCCGCGGCAATGCGCGGTTCGACCGCCTGCAGGCCCATGGTGGCGATGGCGCCCTGGCTGTGACCGACCACACCGATACGGCCTGGATCGATCACGCTGCGGACGGGAGACTCCTGCAGCAAATAGCTGATCGCGTCCTGGGCCTCCTCGATGTTGTTGCCCGGATCGCCCGGGCCTTCGTCATCGGAATGGCCCTGACCGGAGAAGTCGAAGGCCAGCACGATGTAGCCGGCGTCGGCAAAGACCTGGTGCCACCAGCGATACATGGCCAGGTTGGTATTGAGCCCCTCCAGCACCACGATGGCGGGGAAGGGGCCGGCGCTGGGCGGAATCTCGCCGCGGCCGGGCAGCGCGATCTCGCCGTACAGGCGGGTGCCGTAACGGTTGCTGAATTCCACCGGCACGACGGCGACCTGGTCGTTGTAGTCCGGGTGGCCGTACCAGTGGTAGGCGTGGTCCAGGCGTGAGCCGTCTTCCAGCTGGGCCAGGGTGGCGCGCACCTGGAAGGCCACCAGCGAAGGGTCACTGAGGTCGCGCACGGTGACGCCGAAGGCGATGGGGTCGAACAGCCGGGTCAGGGCCTCGCGCGGCAGCATCTCGGCCAGGGCGTCGAGATCGTCGATGACCGCTTCGATCTCGTCGGGGGCTGGTGGCGGGTTTTCGCCGCCGCGAGAGGCCGGCCAGCTCTGCAGCTCGCCGTCGCGTGGCGCGACCGCTGACGGTGCCGAACCACAGGCGGCCGCCAGCAGCAGGCCGAGAATCAGGGTCAGTCGAACGATGACGGGCATGGCGAGGGGACAATCGGAGGGCTCAGCAGCTTACACGAACAGTTCGGGCCGGCCGTTCCGCTGGCATATTGACCTGCCCGGGATGGCACAGGACGATAGGCCCTTCGCCTTCGGAAAGCGCAGTGATGGACTCGGACAAACTGATCTACAGCGGCGCCCTGGTGCTGGCCGCCGGGCTGCTGCACCTGCTGTCGCGCATCGCGGTCCGGCGCCTGCAGCAGGGGCGGTCGATCCTGCCCGCCGGCCTGGACCGCTGGTTCAAACCGGCCGAGAGCGGCCGCTACGGCGAGCTGCTGTGGATCCACCTGTGCGTGATGCTGTGCATCTGGGTCGCGGTGGGGCTGACCATCCTCTACTGGCTGGGCTGGCAGGAGGCCTCCAGCAGTCTGTTGCGGCGCCTGGTCGATGCCGGCTTCGATCTGGCCGGCATCCATATCGTGCCCGTACGCATCGTGCTGGGCCTGCTTGCCGGTGCGGTGCTGATCGGCGCGGCGCGCCAGTTGCGCATCCAGCTCGCCCAGGTCTGGCTGGTCAAGAGCAAGTGGGATCCCAGCGCCCGGGAATCGGTCGCCACCCTGGTCGGTTATGCCGCCATGGTGTTGGCGGTGCTGGTCGGTCTGGGCGTGGCCGGCTTCAATCTGACCAATCTGGCCATTGTCGCCGGGGCGCTGTCGGTGGGCATCGGCTTCGGCCTGCAGAACATCGTCAACAATTTCGTCTCCGGCCTGATCCTGCTCAGCGAGCGGCCGGTGCGGCGCGGCGACTATGTGCGGGTCGGTGATGTCGAAGGCGAGGTGCGCCAGATTCACATCCGTGCCACGGAAATCGAAACCCTGGACCGGGTCAGCGTGATCGTGCCGAATTCCGAGCTGATTGCCTCGGCGGTGCACAACTGGCGCCTGCGCGATCCCTACATCCGGATCGTGATCCCGGTCGGCGTGGCCTATGGCTCCGATACCGAGCTGGTCCGGCGCCTGCTGACCGAGATCGGCGTGGCGCATCCTGTCACCCTGCCGCATGGCACGCCCGGGGTGCCGGACACCCATGTCTACTTCGTCGGCTTCGGCGACAGCTCGCTGAACTTCGAACTGCGCACCTTCCTGCGTGACGTGAACAAGCGCGGCTCGGTGGCCAGCGACCTGCGCTTTGCCATCGACGCCGCCTTCCGCGAACATGGCATCGTGATTCCCTTCCCGCAACGCGATGTCTGGATGAAGACCGATGCAAGCCAGCCGGCCGGGTAGCCGCCCGGGGCAGCTCAAGCCCCAGCCGACGGCGGCGCGGGTACGTCATGCGCGTTACAGCGAGGCGGGCCTGGCGGCCGAACTGCGTGACAGCTTTGATGCCCTGCCGGCGGTGCGTCCCGGGGAGGGTCTGTGGCTGGACATCGAAGGTGTGCCCGGTGAGGCCGGCCTGCTTGCCCTGCAGCAGGCCTATGGCCTGCACGGCCTGGCCCTGGAGGATGTGCAGAGCGGCGGGCAGAGCCCGAAGCTGGAGGATTTCGGCACGCATCTCTATCTGGTGCTGCAGATGCCGCGTCTGGAAGCCGGCCGGCTGGAGTTCGATCAGCTCAACCTGTTCCTGGCCGAGGGCCTGGTGATTTCCATCCATGCCCGTCGTGACCTGTTCGATCCGGTGCGGGCCCGGCTGGAGGGCGGTCGCGGGCAGATCCGCACCGGCGGCGCCGAATACCTGCTGTATGCCCTGTGCGACCTGGCGGTGGATCTGGGTTTTCCGGTCACCCAGGAGCTCAGCGAGGTGCTGATCGAACTGGAAGGCCGGGTCGAGGACGGCGATGCCGATCTCAGCAGCGAGATCTACAGCGTGCGCCGGCAGCTATCCGGCCTGCAGCGGCAGAGTCAGCGCCAGCGCGAGGAATTGCGCAGCTTCCTGACCCCGGACCACCCGCTGCTGGCCGGCCGCCATGAGGTCTACTGGCGCGATTGCGTGGATCACGCGGACCGCGTCTACGAAGGCGTCACCTACCTGCGCGAGTCCGCCGCGGATCTGCTCAACACCCATCTGGCCCTGATCAGCCATCGCATGAATGACGTGATGAAGGTGCTGACCATCATCTCGACCACCTTCGTGCCCCTGTCCTTCCTGGTCGGGCTTTACGGCATGAATTTCAGTACCGACAGCCCCTGGAACATGCCCGAGCTGAGCTGGCGCTTCGGCTACCTGTATATCTGGGGGGTGATGCTGCTGGTGATCGCCGGCGTGCTCGTCTTCTTTCGCAGAAAGCGCTGGATCTGAGGGCCATCTGGCGCCAGGGCGCGCAATCGCCTAGTGTGATTTCCCCTGCCACTGCGAGCCCCAGTTCATGAGCAAACCCATTCTCTACGGCCACCCGATTTCACCCTATGTGCGCAAGGCGCGTCTGGTGCTGCTGTTTCACGATATCGATTTCGAGCACGAGATGGTCACGCCGCATGCGGATCATCCGGGCTTCCGCGAGGCCAGCCCGCTGGGGCGGATACCCGCCTGGCGTGACGAGCAGGTGGCCTTTTCCGATTCCAGCGTCATCGCCCACTACATCTGCAAGTTCTACGGCGACAACGCGATGCTGCCGCAGACTGCGGCGGATTTCACCCGGACGCTGTGGTTCGAGGAATACGCGGACACGGTGATGACCCCGGCGATCGCGGCCCACCTCTTCGCCGAGGTGGTGCTGGCCGGGCGCCTGTTCCCGCGCGAGCCGATCCAGGCGGACATCGACAAGGCGCTGAACGACGAGCTGCCCAGGATTTACGCCCTGCTGGACCGTGAGCTGCAGGGGCGGGAATGGCTGGTCGGCGATGCGCCGACCCTGGCTGACCTGGCCGTGGGAGGGCTGCTCATCGCCCTGTACCACTGCGGCCAGGAGATTCCGGATTCCGCGCCGGCGCTGCGCGCCTATGTCGAGCGCTTTTTCGCCCTGCCGATCATCCAGCGGGTGATCGCGCAGGAGGTGGAGGTGCTTCGCGGCATCCGCTACGAGTCGCCGCTGGGCGCGCGGGTCGGCGCCTAGCGACTGGCTGCGCCGAGGGCGCCCGCAGGCAGCGCTGCGGGCGCCCGGCGCGAGCCGGGATTGCGTTCAGCGCGCGGCGCGCAGGATGCTGAGGCCCTTGAGCAGGTTCAGCGCCTCGTACAGGGCATAGTCGCTCTCGGCCAGGCTCAGGTCCCCATCCTTGGCCTTTTCGTCCGAGGTCGCCGCACCGTTCTCGTTGGCCAGGCTGTTGTTCAGGTCGGCTTCCTTGAGCGGCTTGAAATTGCCCTCGCGCTTGCTCACTTCAAGCTGCCGGATGGTGATGTCCGGTTCGATGCCGCTGGCCTGGATCGAGCGGCCGCTGGGGGTGTAGTAGCGGGCCGTGGTCAGCTTGATCGCGGCATTGTTGCGCACCGGCACGATGGTCTGCACCGAACCCTTGCCGAAGGTCTTGCGGCCGACCACGACGGCGCGCTTGTGATCCTGCAGGGCGCCGGCGACGATCTCCGAGGCCGAGGCGGAGCCCTCGTTGACCAGCACCACGATGGGCCTGTCTTCCAGCGCATCGCCCGGGCGCGCGGTGAACTCGCGCTTGGCATTGTCATTGCGGCCCTTGATCGACACCACGGTGCCCTCGTTGAGGAAGATGTCCGAGACATCCACCGCCGCGTTGAGCACGCCGCCGGGGTTGTTGCGCAGGTCGAGAATCAGGCCGTTCAGCTTGTTGCCGGCTTCCTTCTGCAGTTCCTTGAGCTGATTTTCCAGCGAGGTGGCGGTGTTGCCGGAGAAGGTGGAAATGCGGATGTAGCCGTATTGCGGCTCCAGCATGCGCGAGCGCACGCTTTCCACCTTGATGATGTCGCGGGTCAGCTTCACGTTGAAGGGCTGGGTGCCCCCCTCGCGCATCATCATCAGGTCGATCTTGGTGCCCGGCTTGCCGCGCATCAGGCGCACGGCCTCGGTCAGGGTCATGCCCTTCACCGGCTTTTCGTCGATCCGGATGATCAGGTCGCCGGCTTCCAGGCCGGCCCGGCTGGCCGGGGTGTCGTCGATGGGCGAGACCACCCGGACGAAGCCGTTGAACATCTGCACCTCGATGCCCAGGCCGCCGAACTTGCCGGAGGTGGAGATGGACATCTCGCCGTACTCTTCCTTGTTCAGGTAGGCCGAATGCGGGTCCAGGCCTTCCAGCATGCCGCGGATGGCGTTTTCCAGCAGTGCGCTGTCCTCGATCGGCTCGACGTAGTTGTCCTTGATCTGCGACAGGATCTCGGCGAAGGCCTGCAGTTCCTGCAGCGGCAGGCTGGATTGCGGCAGCTCCCGGTCGGCGAAGACGCCCTGCGACAGGGTGATGGATGCACCCAGCACGGTTCCCGTGACGAGCAGGGCGAGAGCTTTGAAATTCCTGGCCATAAGTTCGATTCCGTTGGTGCCTGTCGACTGATACGCACCCGGTGATGCAAAAGATGTACCCGATTTGGACTGTGTCGGGCGCCGAAAGATTCCGCAGGGGCTGAAACGACCCTCAACATTAGCACAGTTGCCGGTGCGTCAGCCCCGCGAGGCCAGCCACGGTGCGGGGTCCAGCGCCTTGCGCCCCTGCCGGATCTCCAGGTAGACGCCGCTGCGGTCATGCCCTCCGGTATCGCCGGCCTCGGCGATCACCTCTCCGGCGGAAACCCTGTCGCCCACGTTCTTCAGGGCGGCCCGGTTATGCCCGTAGAGGCTGAAGTAGCCGTCACCATGGTCCAGCACCAGCAGCAGACCCAGGCGGTGCATCCAGCCGACATAGACCACCCGGGCATCGGCCACGGCGCGCACCCCGCTGCCTTCCTCGGCGGCGATCCACAGGCCCTTCCAGCGGCTTTCGCCGTCGGATTTGAGGTGATTGTAGCGGGCCAGGATCTCCCCGCCGGCCGGCCGCACGAGGCGGCCGCGGTTGTCGCCGAAGCGGCCCCGCGGCGCGACGAAGGCCTGCCGCTGGACGGCCTGGCTGAGGCTTTCGACCAGGGCTTCCAGGCGGGCCTGTTCGGCCTTGCGCTGGGCCATGTTCGAGGCGCCGCTGCGCAGGCGCTCCTGGACCTGGGCGAGCAGCGCGCCGCGCGCCGCCTTCTGCTGCTCCAGGCCGGCCAGGGCCTGCTCGCGGCTGAGGCGCAGCTGCTCCAGCTCGGTCAGCGCCTGGCGGGCCGCCTCGCGCTTGTCCTGCAGCGCCCTGAGGGTGCGCTCGACCCCGTCGATGCGGCTCTGGTGCCGGGCCTGGAAGCGGGCCAGATAATGTTGCAGCCGGGCCAGCCGGGCGGGGTCGTCCTGGCTGAACAGCATCCGGCTGTCGGCCTGCCGGCCGATGATGTAGGCGCTGCGCAGCTGGGCGGCCAGGGCCTGGAATTCCGCCTTCAGCTGATCCTGCAGCGCCTGCTGCTCCTGCGTCAGGGTCTGGCTGCGCTGGCGCGCCGCGGTCAGGTCCGCCGCCAGCAGTGCCAGTGCCTGGCGCAGGTTGGACAGCCGCTGTTCGCTGCGCAGGATCTCGCGGCTGAGCTTGTCGCTCTGGTTCTGATCACGCTCCAGCTGGGCGCTGATGCGCTGAATGTCCTGCTGCAGTGCCTGCAACTCCGCTTTCCGGCGTTCCAGGTCATCGGCGGCCAGGAGCAGCAGAGGGCAGAGCAGCAGAAGGCAGGAGAGCAGGCGCATCGCGGCGCGGATATTCGCATGCGGCGTGGGGAATTTCACCCGTCGAACCAGGCCTTGCCTTTCCTGGCTGGCCCCGGGCGGCGATAATGGTGGTTTGAGTCCTTCATTTCCGACATGCTGCAATTCAGCGAATTTCTGAGCAATCACCCGCTGCTGTTTGGCGCCCTGATCCTGGTCGGCCTGGCCATCATCGCCAATGAAGTGCTGATCGTGCGGCGCGGCGGCCAGCGTGTCGCCCCGGCCGACGCGGTGCGCCTGATCAACGATCAGGGCGCCAAGGTGGTCGATCTGCGCTCGGTGGCCGATTTCAAGAAGGGGCACATCCTGGATTCGATCAATGTGCCCATGATGAAGCTCGACGAGCAGATGGGCAGCCTGCGCAAGTTCCAGGACAAGCCCATCGTGCTGTGCTGCGCGCTGGGCTCGGTGGCCACCCAGGCCGGTGGCCGGCTGCGTGCCGCGGGCTTCGAGCAGGTCTTTCCCTTGACCGGCGGCATCAACGGCTGGCAGAACGCCGGCCTGCCGCTGACCACCAAGTAGCGCCAGGAGATCGCGTGAGCGAACAAGCCAAAGCCCCCGCCGGACCCCAGGTCGTGCTGCAGAAGATCTTCCTGCGCGACTGCTCGGTCGAGGTGCCTGATGCGCCGATGATCTTCACCCGCGAATGGAAGCCGCAGATGGACGTGCAGCTGAACACCGACGTGCAGGACGTGGCCGAGAAGACCCACCAGGTCACCCTGTCGGTGACCGTCACCGCCAAGCTGGGCGAGGCGGTGGCCTATCTGATCGAACTGCAGCAGGCCGGCGTATTCGTGATCCAGGGCTTCGACAAGGAGGCCGACCGCCGCGCCGTGCTGGGCGCCTACTGCCCGAACGTCCTGTTCCCCTATGTCCGGGAAGCGGTCAGTGATCTGATCCAGAAGGCCGGGTTTCCGCAATTCCTGCTGCAGCCGGTGAATTTCGATGCCCTGTTCCAGGAGTACCTGAAACAGCAGTCGGGCGCCGCCACGGCCACCGCGCATTGAGCGGCCGATGACCACCCGGATCTCGGTCTTCGGCGCCGGTTCCTACGGCACCTCGCTGGCCATCCAGTTGGCCCGCAATGGTTGCGACACCCTGCTCTGGGGGCGGGATGCCCAGGCCATGCAGCGCCTGCGCCAGGAGCGAATCAATGCCCGCTATCTGCCGGACTGCCCGTTTCCGGCCAAGCTGAAGGTGACCGAATCGCTGGCCCAGGCCGCGGCGATTCCCTTCTGGCTGCTGGCCGTGCCCAGCCATGCGCTGGGTGCACTGCTGGAGGAGCTCAAGCCGCTGGCCGCCGGTTCGCGCAAGATCGCCTGCGCCAGCAAGGGCTTCGAGCCCGACACCCAGCGCCTGGCGCATGAGGTGGTGGCCCATGCCATGGGCAGCGTGCCATTCGCGATCATTTCCGGGCCCACCTTCGCCAAGGAGGTGGGGCGCGGCCTGCCCTCGGCCATCACCATCGCTTCGAAGACCCCCGGCTTCGCCGCGGAGACCGCCGACGCCATGCACGGTCCCGGCATGCGGGCCTACACCTCCGACGACGTGGTCGGGGTGGAAATCGGAGGCGGGGTCAAGAACGTCATCGCCATCGCGGTGGGCGCCGCCGATGGCATGGGGCTGGGGGCGAATACCCGGGCCCTGCTGATCACCCGCGGCATGCGCGAGATCATGCGCCTGGGCGAGGCCATGGGCGGCAAGCGGGACACCCTGATGGGCCTGTCCGGCATGGGGGATCTGGTGCTGACCTGTACCGATGACCAGTCGCGCAACCGGCGCCTGGGCAAGGCGATGGGGCAGGGGCGCTCGGTGGAGGACGCCCAGGCCGAGATCGGCCAGGTGGTGGAGGGGGTGCGCAACGCCGCCGAGGTCCACGCGCTGGCCGCTCGACATGGGGTGGAAATGCCGATCAGCGAACAGGTCTACCGGGTGCTGCATGACGGCATCGCGGTGCGTCAGGCCTTCTACGAGCTGTCCGCCCGGCCGCCGGGGGCGGAACACCGCTGAGCACGGCCGCAGCCGCGGCTCACATGCGGAAGTCTTCGCCCAGGTAGACCCGCCGCACCTGCTCGTTGTCCAGGATGTCCTGCGGCTGTCCCTCGGCGATGACCCGGCCATCGGACAGGATGTAGGCGCGGCCGCAGATGCCCAGGGTCTCGCGCACGTTGTGGTCGGTGATCAGCACGCCGATGCCCCGGTCCCGCAGGTGGTTGACGATCATCTGGATGTCGCCCACGGCAATCGGGTCGACCCCGGCGAAGGGTTCGTCGAGCAGGATGAACTTGGGTGCCGCCGCCAGTGCGCGGGCAATCTCGGCGCGGCGGCGCTCGCCGCCGGACAGGCTCATGCCCAGGCCATCGCGGATGTGGCTGATGTGCAGTTCTTCCAGCAGCTTGTCCAGTTCCTCCTGCTGCTGGGCCCGGTTCAGATCCTTGCGCACCTGCAGGATGGCCAGGATGTTCTCCGCCACGGTCAGCTTGCGGAAGATCGAAGCTTCCTGGGGCAGGTATCCCACGCCCAGGCGGGCCCGCGAATGCATCGGCAGATGCGTGATCTGGGTGCCGTTGACGCTGATCTCGCCTTCATCCGCGGGCACCAGGCCAACCATCATGTAGAAGGAGGTGGTCTTGCCGGCCCCGTTGGGTCCCAGCAGGCCGACGATTTCGCCGGGGCTGACCGACAGCGAGACCCCGTTGACCACGGTGCGGCGGCGATATCGCTTGACCAGATTGTGGGCGCTCAGGCTCACGGCGCCGGGTCCGCGTCGCTGGGCGGATTGATCACGATGCGCACCCGCTCGTCGCCGCCGTCCGCCTGGATGCGGGCATTGGCCACGTCGTAGCGCACCGTGTCGCCCTGCAGCTCATCGGCGCCGCGCCGGATGCGGGCGTCGCCGGCCAGCTCGAGGGTCTCGACCTGGGTGACGTAGACGATGCGCCGGGCCGAGGCCACCACCGGCTCGGGGTCTTCCGCGCTGCGGTGGGTGGCAGTGGCCGGGCGGCCGGACAGCGTGGCGGTGATCCTTCCCGAATCCGGATCGCGGTGGATCTTCAGTTCGTCGCCCTGCATCGACAGCGGGCCGCGGGTCAGCGAGACGTGGCCGCGGTAGATGCTGGTATTGCGCAGCTCGCTGAGTTCGGCTTCATCCGCTTCGATCTGTACCGCCAGATCCTGGCCAAGAAAGCCGGGCCGGTTCTGCGGGCGCTGGGCCAGGGCCGGCTCGAGGAGCAGGGCACACAGCAGGGCCAGCAGCAGGGTTCTAGGGTTCATAGCGCACCGTGACCTGGTCCAGCAGCCTCAGTTCCTGTCCTGACAGATCGGTGCGCAGGCCGGTGGCGGTGGCCTCGACCGCGGTGGAGCTCATGTGCACGGTGGCGTCGGTCTCTATGCGCTTGTGTTCGAAGGCGATCAGGATCTCCGGCGTGCGCAGTTCCACCGGCTCGCCGGTGCGCAGTGTACCGCGCATGGTCACGTTGCCGCTGAGCTTCAGATCCTGCTCTCCCGGGGGCAGAAAGCCGGCATCGGCGGTCAGCGTCCAGGGACCATTGAGGTAGGTGACCTCGACGGTGTCGAGGCGCACGCTCTGGTCCGGGTAGTGGAGCACGCCGGCGGCCTGCACCCGGTACAGCAGCTGGCCCTTGTCATCCATGCTGCTGAGTTCGGCGCCGCGCAGATAGTAGTCGGCCTCCGGCGGCGGCTGCGGCAGGTCCCGTGCGGGCCGTTGCGCCGGCTGGCGCAGCTGGCTGGCCACCACGATCAGGATCAGCGGGATGAGCAGCAGGGGAATGGCCGCCAGACGCGCGGCTACCGGCATCCTGTTCATGTGCGGGCGGCGAGGATCAGGTCCGCGATCTCGCGCACGGCGCCGCTGCCGCCACGGCTCGGCGCCACCCAGTCGGCCGCCGCCAGCACGCTGGCATGGGCGTCGGCGGGGCAGAAGCCCAGGCCGCAGGCCTCGAACAGGGGCAGGTCGGGGGTGTCATCGCCGACCATGGCGGCGCATTCCGCGGGGATCTGCAGTCGCGCCAGCAGGTCGCGCAGCAAGGGCAGTTTGTCGTCCTGGCCGAAATAGCGGTGTCGCACGCCGAGATTCTCCAGGCGTGCTTCCAGCCCGCCCGGGCCCCGCCCGCTGATCACCGCCGTGTGCAGCCCGGCCTGGCTCAGCAATTTGAGGCCGAGGCCGTCGCGCACCGAACAGCTGCGCCACTCCTGGCCGTCCGGGCCGAGGTAGAGGCGGCCGTCGGTGAGCACGCCGTCCACATCGAAGATCACCAGCTGCAGGCTGGCCAGTTTCGCCGTCAGCGACATCAGATCACACCCGCCTTGAGCAGATCATGCAGGTGGACCACGCCACGCAGGCGCTGCTCGTCCTCGGCGACCAGCAGGGCGGTGATGCTGAATTCCTGCATCAGGGCCACCGCGTCCACCGCCAGCTGCTCGGCCCGGATGGTCTTGGGGCCCCGGCTCATGACCTCGTCCACGCGGGTCTCGTGCATCGGCGCATTGCGGTCCAGGGCGCGACGCAGGTCGCCGTCGGTGAATACGCCCACGATGCGCTGCGCCTCGTCGACCACCGCGGTCATGCCCAGTCCCTTGCGGGTGACTTCCAGCAGGGCTTCGGCCAGCGGCGCGCCACTGCGCACCACGGGTACGGCCTCGCCGCTGTGCATCACGTCCTCGACGTGCACCAGCAGGCGCCGGCCCAGGCTGCCGCCAGGGTGCGAATGGGCGAAGTCCTCCGCGGTGAAGCCGCGGGCATCCAGCAGGGCGACCGCCAGCGCATCGCCCATCGCCAGGGTGGCGGTGGAACTGGCCGTGGGCGCCAGGTTCAGCGGGCAGGCTTCCTTTTCCACCGCGATGTTCAGGTGCACGCTGGCTTCGCGCGCCAGACTGGAATCCGGCCGGCCGCTCATCGCGATCAGCGGCACGCCACGGCGGCGGATGATGGGCAGCAGGCTGAGCAGTTCGGCGGTCTCGCCGGAGTAGGACAGGGCCATCACCACATCGCCCTTGACGATCATGCCCAGGTCGCCATGGCTGGCCTCGCCGGGATGCATGAAGAAGGCCGGCGTGCCGGTGCTCGCCAGGGTGGCCGCGATCTTGTTGCCGATGTGGCCGGACTTGCCCATGCCGGTCACCACCACCCGGCCGGTGCAGGACAGGATCAGCTCGCAGGCCCGCTCGAAGTCACCGTCGATCCGCTGGATCAGCAGATCGATCGCATCCCTTTCGATTTCCAGGACCCCGCGGCCCATCGTGATCAAGTTGCTCATGTGCGCTCGGCTGGATTCAGGGCTTCAAAACAGGTTCATGCTGCGCGCCAGTATAAGTTCGTAGGCGACGAATGCGCTCAGCAGCAGGCCGCCCTCGACCCGGTTGATGCGGCCGGGGCCGCGCCAGCCCCAGGCCATCAGGAACAGCGCGGTGGTCAGGGCCAGCATCACCGGCAGGTCGCGGCTCATCACATCCGGGTCCAGCGCGGGCTGGGCAATCACGCCCGGAATGCCCAGGACCAGGAACAGGTTGAACATGTTCGAGCCCAGCACGTTGCCGATGGCCAGATCGGCCTCCTGGCGGCGGGCGCTGGCCAGCGAGGCGGCCAGTTCCGGCAGCGAGGTGCCGATGGCGACCACGGTGAGCCCGATCACCAGCTCGCTGATGCCGAATTCGCGGGCGATATGGCTGGCGCCCCAGACCAGCAGCTGGGCGCTCAGTGGCAGCAGGATCAGGCCGACGCCCACCCACAGCCAGGCGCGGCCCTTGCTGAGCAGGCCTTCATCCTCGTGGGCGGCGATCTCGCTGAGCATGGGATCGTCGGTGGCACCTTTGCGGCCCAGCTGGACCATCCAGGCAAACACCGCCAGAAAGCCGCTGCACAGCAGCAGGCCCTCGGCCCGGGTCAGGATCAGGTCATGGCACAGCCACAGGGCCAGCAGGCTGATCGCCAGGACCAGCGGCAGTTCCCGGCGCAGGATGCCGGAATGCACGGCCAGCGGCGAGATCAGGGCGGTCAGGCCCAGCACCAGCGCGACATTGGTGATGTTCGAGCCCAGCGCATTGCCAACCGCCAGATTCGGCGCGCCGCTGAGCGAGGCGCTGATCGAGACCAGCACTTCCGGTGCCGAGGTGCCGATGCCGATGATGGTGATGCCGATGAGCAGGGGCGGCGCGCCGAGGATGCGCGCCAGGCTGGCCGCGCCGTGGACAAAGCGGTCGGCGCTCCAGGTGAGCAGAACGAGGCCGCCGATCACGGCCAGTATGGATTCGAGCATAGTCTTGTTGCGGCTGGGGCGGCGGGTGGCCAGTGCCGAAGTGGGGGATGGCACAGGCAAATGCAAGTACAATCCGCGTCCGCCCGAGACCCGATTCTAAATGACCGCCGCGCTGGATATCGATTCCGTGCACAAGCGCTACGGCGCGCTGCATGCCCTGAAGGGCGTCAGTTTCCGCATCGAGCAGGGTGAATTCTTCGGCCTGCTCGGCCCCAATGGCGCGGGCAAGTCGACCCTGATCAGCATCATCGCCGGTCTGGTGCGCAAGGATGCCGGTCATGTTGCGGTGATGGGGCACGACACGGTGAGCGCCTACCGGGCGGCGCGCGCCCATCTGGGGGTGGTGCCACAGGAGCTGGTGTACGACCCCTTCTTCACGGTCGAGGAACTGCTGCGCCTGCAGGCCGGCTACTTCGGCCGGCGCCGGTCCGATGTGGCAGCCTGGACCGAGGAGCTGCTGACGGCCCTGGACCTGCAGGACAAGCGGCATTCCAAGCTGCGCCAGCTGTCCGGCGGCATGAAGCGCCGGGTGCTGATCGCCCAGGCCCTGGTGCACAAGCCGCCGGTGGTGATTCTGGACGAGCCCACGGCCGGCGTGGATGTGGAACTGCGGCGTGCGCTGTGGAGTTTCACCCGGCGCCTGCATCGCGAAGGCCACACCATCGTACTCACCACCCATTACCTGGAAGAGGCCGAGGCCCTGTGTGACCGCATCGCCATCCTCGACCGCGGCGAATTGCTGGCCCTGGAAGACAAGCGGGCCTTGCTGGGCCGGCACCCGTTCCGGCTGATGCGCCTGCGCACCGAGGGTCGGGGCGAGCTGAGCGCGGAACTCGAGGCCATGGTCCAGGCGCGCGAAGGCGACGTGCTGGAACTGCGCGTGCACCGGGATGAACAAAGGCTCGGCGACGTGCTGGACGGCCTGCGCGCCAGCGGCCTGCGCCTGCTGGACATCGAGATGCGCGAGCCGAAGCTGGAGGACATCTTCGTGGAACTGACCGGAGGGCAGGCCCATGGATAGCCTCAACGCCGTCGGGTTCAGCACCCTGCTGCGCAAGGAGGTGTGGCGCTTCCTCAAGGTGGCCGGCCAGACCGTGACCTCGCCGGTGATCACCTCGGCCTTGTACCTGCTGGTTTTCGGCCACGTGCTGGAAGGGCGCCTGCAGGTCTTCGAAGGGGTCAGCTACCTGGCCTTCCTGGTGCCCGGCCTGATCATGATGAGCGTGATCCAGAATGCCTTCGCCAATACCTCCTCCAGCGTGACCCAGTCGAAGATCATGGGCCACATCGTGTTCCTGCTGATGTCGCCGCTGTCCTCCTTCGAGATTTTCTCCGCCTACGTGCTGGCCGGCGTGTTGCGCGGTGTGCTGGTGGCGCTGTGCCTGTACGGCATTGGCTGGCTGTTCGTGCCGCTGCCCATCGCGCAGCCGCTGCAGCTGGTCGTGATGCTGCTGCTGTCCGGCGCCTGCCTGGCGGCGCTGGGCATGATCGCCGGCATCATGGCGGACAAGTTCGAGCATCTGGCGGCCTTCCAGAATTACTTCATCATGCCCTTCTCCTTCCTCTCCGGCGTGTTCTATTCGATCCACTCGCTGCCGGATTTCTGGGCCCAGGTCTCTCGTTTCAACCCGTTTTTTTATATGATTGACGGGTTTCGCTTCGGTTTCTTCGGCGTGTCCGACGCGCCGGCGGAGCTGAGCATCCTGGTCGTGGGCGTCTTCCTGCTGCTGGTGTCCGGCATCGCCCTGGCGATGCTGCGCAGCGGCTACCGCCTGCGACCCTAGGCCCACCCGCGCCTGCCAAGAGACTGCACATGACCGCAAACGAAATCGCCGAACTCATCCGCCAGGGCCTGCCGAACGCGCAGGTCGAAGTCACCGGCGACGATGGCCAGCATTTCCAGGCGGAAGTCGTCTGCCCCGATTTCGCCGGGCAGAGCATCGTGGCCCAGCATCGCATGGTCTACGCCACCCTGGGTGAGCGCATGGGCCGGGACATCCACGCGCTGGGGCTGAAGACCCGGGCGCCGACCCAGGGCTGAGCCGATGGACAAGCTGGTCATCACGGGCGGCCCGCAGCTGCAGGGCAGCGTGCGCGCCTCCGGCGCCAAGAACGCGGCGCTGCCGATCCTGGCCGCGGCCCTGCTCACCGACGAAGCCCTGGAACTGAGCAATGTCCCGCATCTGAAGGACGTGACCACCATGAACCGTCTGCTGGCGCAGATGGGGGCGGAGGTCACCCTGGGCGATCAGCTCTCGCTCACCGTGCGTGCTCGCGAGCTGAGCACCCATGTGGCGCCCTATGAACTGGTCCGCACCATGCGCGCCTCGATCGTGGTGCTGGGCCCGCTGCTGGCCCGCCACGGGCAGGCGGACGTGTCCCTGCCCGGCGGCTGCGCCATCGGCGCGCGGCCGGTCAATGTGCACCTGGAAGGCCTGCGTGCGATGGGCGCCGAGATCGAGGTGGTGGACGGTTACATCCGGGCGCGCGCGCAGCGCCTGCGCGGCGCCCGCATCGTGATGGAGCTGGTCACCGTGACCGGCACCGAGAACCTGATGATGGCCGCGGCGCTGGCCGAAGGCGAGACCGTGCTGGAAAACGCGGCGCGCGAACCCGAGGTGGTGGACCTGGCCCGCTGCCTGAACGCCATGGGCGCGCAGATCAGCGGTGCCGGCAGCGCCGAGATCCGGATCCAGGGCGTGCCGCGCCTGCATGGCGCCAGCCACCGGATCCTGCCGGACCGGATCGAGACCGGCACCTTCCTGGTCGCCGGCGCGCTGACCCGTGGTGCGGTCACCGTGCGCAATACCGACCCCAGCCTGCTGGACGCGGTGCTGGCCAAGCTGCGCGCGGCCGGCGCGGTGATCGAGACCGGCGAGGACTGGATCAGCCTGGACATGCAGGGGCGCCGGCCGCAGGCGGTGGACATCCACACCGCGCCGCATCCGGCCTTTCCCACCGACATGCAGGCGCAGTTCTGTGCCCTGAATGCGCTGGCCGACGGCGTGGGCGTGGTCCACGAGACCATCTTCGAGAACCGCTTCATGCACGTGCCGGAGTTGCAGCGCATGGGCGCGGACATCCGCCTGGAGCACAACACCGCGATCATCCGCGGCCGGGAACGGCTCAAGGGGGCGCCGGTGATGGCCACCGACCTGCGCGCCTCGGCCGGCCTCGTCGTCGCCGCGCTGTCGGCCGAGGGCGACAGCGTGGTGGATCGCATCTATCACATCGACCGCGGCTACGAGTGCATCGAGGAGAAGCTCGGTCAGCTCGGCGCCCGGATCAAGCGGGTATCGGCATGACGCAAGTGGCTGACGCGGCGCGGGCTGGCCGCGCGAAACTGACCCTGGCCCTGGCCAAGGGGCGGATCCTGGACGACACCCTGCCGCTGCTGGACAAGGTCGGCATCCGTCCGCTGCAGGACCTGTCCCGGACCCGCGAGCTGCGGGTGGCGGCCGAAGGGCCGGTGGACGAGATCCTGATCGTGCGCTCCACCGACGTGCCCACCTATGTGGAGCACGGCGCGGCCGATGTCGGCATCGCCGGCAAGGACGTGCTGCTGGAGCATGGCAGCGTTGATCTGTACGAGCCGCTGGACCTGAACATCGCCCGCTGCCGCCTGTGTCTGGCCGGTACCGGCGAGCCGCCGGCGCAGCCGGGCCGCCGCCTGCGGGTGGCGACCAAGTACGTGAACATCACCCGTGACTGGTACGCCCGGCGCGGCGAGCAGGTCGAGCTGATCAAGCTCTACGGCTCCATGGAACTGGCCCCGCTGGTCGGCCTGGCCGATCTGATCGTCGATCTGGTGGACACGGGCAATACGCTGAAGGCCAATGGCCTGCGGCCTCTGGAGGACATCCTGCAGATCTCCTCGCGCCTGATCGTCAACAAGGCGGCGATGAAGATGAAGCATGCGCAGATCCGCGAGCTGATCGAGCAGCTGTCGCAGGTGGTGCCGGCATGATCGCGCGCCTGGACACGCGGGCGGCGGATTTCGCCGCGCGCTTCGACGCCTTGCTGCAGAGCGAGCCGTCCGGCGATGGCCGGGTGCGGGATACGGTCTGCGCGATCATCGCCGCGGTGCGGTCCGATGGCGATGCCGCGGTGCTGGATTACGCGCGCCGCTTCGACGCCGAACAGGCGCAGTCCGTGGCCGCGCTGGAGGTGCCGCGCGCGCAGTGGCAGGCGGCGCTGGACGGTCTTCCCGAGGATCAGGCCCAGGCCCTGCGCCTGGCCGCGGAACGGCTGCGGCGCTATGCCGAGCGCCAGCGCGGCGAGAGCTGGGACTGGCAGGACGAGGATGGCTCGGTGCTGGGCCAGCGGGTCAGCCCTCTGGACCGGGTGGGTATCTATGTGCCCGGCGGCAAGGCCAGCTACCCGTCTTCGGTGCTGATGAACGCCATCCCGGCCCGGGTCGCCGGGGTCGAGGAGATCATCATGACCGCGCCGGCGCCGGCCGGCGCCCTGAATCCGCTGGTGCTGGCCGCGGCCGAACTGGCCGGGGTGAGCCGGGTGTTCCGCCTCGGCGGCGCCCAGGCCGTGGCGGCGCTGGCCTATGGCACCGAGACCATTCCGGCGGTGGACAAGATCGTCGGTCCCGGCAACGCCTATGTCGCCGCGGCCAAACGCGAGGTCTTCGGCCAGGTCGGCATCGACATGGTGGCCGGACCCTCCGAGGTGCTGGTCATCTCCGACGCCAGCGTCGACCCGCAGTGGCTGGCCCTGGATCTGTGTGCCCAGGCCGAGCACGACGAGCTGGCCCAGTCGCTGCTGCTGTCCCCGGATGCGGCCCACCTGGATGCGGTGGCTGACGCCCTGGCCAGGGAACTGGCCGTGCAGCCGCGGCGCGACATCATTGCCGCCTCGCTGGCCGGTCGCGGCGCCCTGATCCACTGCCGCGACATCGACGAGGCCATCGCCCTGTCCAATCAGGTGGCGCCGGAACATCTGGAACTGGCCCTGGCCGATGCCGAGGCACGCCTGGCCCAGGTGCGCCACGCCGGCGCCATCTTCGTGGGTGCCCACAGCCCGGAGGCCATGGGGGACTACTGCGCCGGTCCCAATCACGTGCTGCCCACCGCGCGGACCGCCCGCTTCGCGTCGCCGCTGGGGGTTTACGACTTCCAGAAGCGCTCCAGCGTGCTGCGCATCTCGGCCGCCGGCGCCCGCCGCCTGGGGCCGGTGGCGGCCACCCTGGCCCGCGGCGAGGGCCTGGAGGCGCATGCCCGCTCCGCCGAAGTGCGGGTCCCGCAGGGCGACGAATGACGCGCGTGCCCGAGGATCTGCTGGCGCCCAATCTGGCCCGGCTGTCGGCCTACAAGGCGCCGCCACCGCGCAGTGGAATCAAGCTGGACGCCATGGAAAATCCCTACGTGCTGCCGCCGGATCTGCGGGCGGCCTGGCTGGAGCGGCTGCGCTCGGTGGACTTCAACCGCTATCCCGATGCCGGCGCCGCTGCGCTCAAGGCGGGGCTGAGCCGGCGCTTTCCGGCGCCACCGGGCTGGGAACTGCTGCTGGGCAACGGGTCGGACGAGATCATCCAGCTGCTCTGCCTGGCGGTGGCCCGGCCGGGCGCGGTGGTGATGGCGCCCGAGCCCAGTTTCGTCATGTATCGCCACCTCGCCCTGGCCTGCGGCCTGCGCTTTGTCGGCGTGCCGCTCACCGACGAATTTGCCCTCGATACGCAGGCCTTCCTCGATGCCATGGCGCGCGAGCAGCCGGCCCTGATCTTCCTGGCCCAGCCGAACAATCCCACCGGCAACGGTTTCGATCCGCAGGCCCTGCGCGACATCTGCGAGGCGGCACCGGGCCTGGTGGTGATCGACGAGGCCTACATCGCCTTCGCTCAGGCCGATTGCGGCGCGCTGGCGGCGGAGTTCGAGCATGTGCTGCTGATGCGCACCCTGTCCAAGTGGGGGCTGGCCGGGCTGCGCCTGGGCTTTCTGCAGGGGCCGGCTCGCTGGCTGGACGAGGTGGACAAGCTGCGCCTGCCCTACAACGTGAATGTGCTGACCCAGGCCAGCGTGGCCTTCGCCCTGGAGCACGCGGCGGTGTTCGACGAGCAGGTGCAGCGGCTCATCGCCGAGCGTCAGCGGCTCGCCCTGGCCCTGGCCGAATTGCCCGACACCCGCGTCTACCCGAGCCAGGCGAATTTCCTGCTGGTCCGGCAGGCGCCGGCGCTGGCGCAGCGGCTCTGGCAGGGGCTCGCGGATGCCGGGGTGATGATCAAATTGCTGGACGGCGCACACCCGGCCCTGGCCGGCTGCCTGCGGCCCAGCGTGGGGCTTCCCGAGGAAAACGACCGGATGCTGGCGCTGTGGCGGCAACTGCTGAACTAGCAGGACGGGCGCGAATGCTATACTTCGCGGCCGGGACGCCGCGCGCCCTCGGACACACGGGGAACCAGCGGTGTCTGCGCGTGCGGGGGCGCGGCGTATGCGGCATTCGTCAGGATGCCCAAGAACAATACCTAGTCTTAGGAGTAACGCGATGAGTTCTAATGGCGTGGATGTCGGCAAGCGCCGCTTCCTGACGCTGTCCGGTGTCGCCGTAGGCGGTGTCGGCGTCGGCGCCGCGGCCTGGCCGTTTCTGGCCTCCATGGCCCCGAGCGAACGGGCCAAGGCCCTGGGCGCGCCGGTGGAGGTGGATATCTCCAAGCTGGAGTCAGGTCAGCTGCTGATCACCAACTGGCGCGGCAGCCCGGTGTGGATCGTGCGTCGCACCCCGGAGATGCTGGACAACCTCAAGGCGGTCGAGGGTGAACTGCTGGACCCGGCTTCGGAGCAGGACCAGCAACCGGAATACGCCCAGAACATGACGCGTTCGGTCAAGGACGAGGTGCTGGTCATGATCGGCCGCTGCACCCATCTGGGCTGCTCGCCGAAGTTCCGGCCGGACTACCCCGCCAATGATCTGGGCAAGGACTGGAAGGGCGGTTTCTTCTGCCCCTGCCACGGCTCCAAGTTCGATCTCGCCGGGCGTGTCTACAAGGGCGTGCCCGCGCCGCTGAACATGCCGGTGCCGCCGCACCGCTACGTCGGCGACAACACCATCATCGTCGGCGAAGATCCGGAGGTCGCTTAACATGGGCATCGTTGCGAATCCCCACAAGACCACCGGCTTTCTCGGCTGGATCGATGATCGCTTTCCCCTCACCAAGATGTGGAAGGATCATGTCGCCGAGTACTACGCGCCGAAGAACTTCAACTTCTGGTACTACTTCGGCTCGCTGGCCCTGCTGGTCCTGGTCAACCAGCTGATCACCGGCATCTGGCTGGCGATGCACTACAAGCCGGATGCCGCCCTGGCCTTCGGTTCGGTCGAATACATCATGCGCGACGTGCCCTGGGGCAATGTGCTGCGCTATCTGCATTCGACCGGGGCCTCGGCCTTCTTCATCGTGGTCTATCTGCACATGTACCGCGGCCTGCTCTACGGTTCCTATCGCAAGCCGCGCGAGCTGATCTGGATCTTCGGCTGCCTGATCTACCTGGCGCTGATGGCCGAAGCCTTTGCCGGCTACGTGCTGCCCTGGGGCCAGATGTCCTACTGGGGCGCGCAGGTGATCATTTCCCTGTTCGGCGCCATTCCGGTGGTCGGCGAGGATCTGGTGATCTGGATCCAGGGTGACTACGTGCCCTCCGATGCGACCCTGAACCGCCTGTTCGCACTGCACGTGGTGGCGATTCCCTTCGTCCTGGTCGGCCTGGTGATTGCTCACCTGCTGGCCCTGCATGAAGTGGGTTCGAACAACCCGGACGGCATCGAGATCAAGAAGAACAAGGACGAGAACGGCGTGCCGCTGGACGGCATCCCCTTCCATCCCTACTACACGGTGAAGGACCTGTTCGGGGTTTCGGTGTTCCTGGCCATCTTCCTGACGGTGGTGTTCTTCCTGCCGGAAGTCGGCGGCCTGTTCCTGGAGAAACCGAACTTCATCGAAGCCAATCCCTCGGTCACCCCCGAGCACATCGCGCCGGTGTGGTACTTCACGCCCTTCTACGCGATGCTGCGCGCGGTACCCAGCAAGCTGGGCGGGGTGATCGTGATGTTCGGCGCGGTGGCCATCCTGTTCGCGCTGCCCTGGCTGGATCGCAGTCCGGTGAAGTCGATCCGCTACAAGGGGCCGATCTTCAAGTTCGCGGTGCTGATGTTCTCGATCAGCTTCGTGGTGCTGGGCTGGCTGGGGCTGGAAGCGCCGTCCGAGGGCAAGACCCTGGCCGCGCGTATCTTCACCATCATCTACTTCGCATTCTTCATCCTGATGCCGTTCTACACCAGGATGGAGCCGACCAAGCCCGAGCCGGCGAGGGTGACCGAATGAAGCAGCTGATCACGGCATTGACGCTCCTGGGTGCGAGCGCCACGGCTTTCGCGGCCGGCGGCGGCGCGCTGTACGACTTCACCGCCGATTCCGGCAACGAAGCCTCGGTGCAGCGCGGCGCGCGCAATTTCATGAACTACTGCTCCGGCTGCCACTCGGTGAAGTATCTGCGTTACAACCGCCTGGCTCGGGACAACGAGATTCCGGACAGCCAGCTGGGTGCGCTGATGTTCACCTCGGACAAACCGGGTGACACCATCGTGACCGCGATGCCGGCGGAACAGGCGGCCAAGTGGTTCGGCCAGGCGCCGCCGGATCTGAGCCTGACCACCCGGGCCCGCGGCGCGGACTGGGTCTACAGCTTCCTCAAGACCTTCTATCTGGATCCGTCCAAGCCCACCGGGGTCAACAACAAGCAGTTGCCCGGCGCGTCCATGCCGCATGTGCTGGGTGGCCTGCAGGGTTACCAGGTGGTGCATGAGGCCGATGCGCACGGCGAGTCGGCCGACGCCCATGGCGGTGGTCACGGCCCCAGCTTCGAGCTGGCGGTCGAGGGCACGCTGGACGAGAAGGCCTATGACGAATTCGTCGGCGATCTGGTCAACTTCCTGGCCTATGCCGCCGAGCCGGGCAAGAAGGAGATGCATGACCGTGGCTTCTGGGTCCTGCTCTACCTGCTGTTCCTGATTCCGCTGACCTACCTGATCAAGCTGGAGTTCTGGAAGGACGTGCATTGAGATGCCGGTTCAGGCTGCCGTGTGACGCGGCAGCCTGAACCGCCGCCCTCTCGCATCCGCCGCCTCGCATGATTCCCCGCAAGCCCTACCTGCTCCGGGCCATGGTCGAATGGGCCGAGGACAATGCCCTGACCCCGCTGATCGCGGTGGACGCCACCGTTCCCGGCGTGCGGGTGCCGGCCGCCTATGTGGAAGAAGGCCGGATCACGCTGAACATCAGCTTCAGCGCCCTGAATCAGCGCCAGATCAGCAATGAGCTGGTCACCGGCCACGCCCGTTTCGGCGGTCGCAGCGAATATCTCGAAGTGCCGCTGGCCGCGGTGTCGGCCCTGGTCGTGCGCGAGACCGGCGAAGGCATGGTGTTTCCCGACGAGGAGACTCCACCGCCTGATGCGCCCCCGCCGCAGGACGGCGGCCCGACCGACGCGCCGCCCAAGCCGCCGCGCGGGCGGCCGAAACTGAAGGTCGTCAAGTAGCTGCGGGGCCGGCGCCGGATGGCCCGCCGCTGCGGCTTCGCTCGCGTCTTCAGACGGCCCCGGCGGTATCGGGCGGAAAGCCCTTGCCCGGGTTGAGCACGCCGGCCGGATCGAAAACCCGCTTCAGGCCGCGCATCAGGTCGATGCTCGCGGGATCCAGTTCGCGTCCGACGTAGTCCCGCTTGGCCAGGCCCACGCCGTGCTCGCCCGACAGGCTGCCGTCCAGGCTCAGGACCAGGCTGAAGACCGCGTCGAGACAGTCATCGAGGGCTTCGACCTGCCCCGGTTTGGCCGGATCCGCCAGCAGGTTGACATGCACGTTGCCGTTTCCGGCATGGCCGAAGTTGACGATGGGCAGGTCGAAGCGCGCGGACAGCGCCTGGAGCCCGCCGACCAGCTCGGCCAGGCGGGAGACCGGCACGACCACATCCTCATTGACCTTCTTCGGTGCCAGGCTGCGCAGGCAGGGGGACAAGGCCTTGCGGGCCTGCCACAGCTTGCGGGCGGCCTCGGCGTCACGGGCCACCGACCATTGCAGGCAGTCCGCGCCGACCGCGCGATGCAGGGCCTGCATGTCGGCGTCCAGGCGTTCGCTTTCGCCGTCGAGGTCAATCAGCAGCAGGGCGCCGGTCTGGCCAGGCAGGTCATCGATACCGCCCTGGCGCATGACCAGCTGCACCGCGGTGCCGTCCATGAATTCCAGGGCGCAGGGGCGGATGGGCTGCGCCATCAGGCGAGACACCGCCCGGGCGGCCGAGGCCACATCGGCGAAGGCCGCGCGGGCGCTGTGGCGCGCAGGCGGCAGCGGGTGCAGCAGCAGGGTGGCTTCGGTGATCAGGGCCAGGCTGCCCTCGGAGCCGATCAGCAGGCGGGTCAGGTCATAGCCCACCACGCCCTTGGTGGTGCGGCCGCCGGTGCGGATGATCTCGCCGCTGCCGGTCACCGCGGTGAGGCCCAGGGTGTTCTCCCGGCAGGTGCCATACTTCACCGCCCGCGGGCCGCCGGCATTGCAGCCCAGATTGCCGCCGACGCTGGAAAAATCCGCACTGGTCGGATCCGGCGGCCAGAACATGGCGGCCTCGCCGGCACGGCGCTGCACCGCGCCATTGCTGGTGCCCGCCTCGCAGCGCAGGTAGCGATCCTGCGGGGCGAAATCCAGGATGCGTGTCATCCGCTCCAGACTCAGAACCAGCCCGCCGGGATCCGGCACGGTGGCGCCGACCGTATTGGTGCCGGCGCCCCGACTGGTCAGCGGAATCCGCTCACCCTGACAGAAGGCGGCCACCCGGGCCACATCTTCGGTCGAGCGGGCCAGCACCACCGCATCGGGCCGGCCCTGGCGGCGGCTGTTGTCATAGCCGTAGCAGAGCAGTTCGGACGGGTCCGTCAGCAGCTGATCGGTCGGCAGCAGGGTGGTGAGCGCGCGAAGCTGGGCGGGAGTCATGCGGCGTCGAAGGCGTTGGGGATCCATCGCAGGGCCGGGCCATCGACCGCGACCACGTCAAAGCGCAGCGGATGCTCGTGCCACTGCGGGTGGCGGCTGAGCCAGTGCCGGGTGGCCGCCAGGATGCGGCGCTGCTTGTGCACGGTCACCGTGCTGGCAGCATCGACCAGGGCGCTGGCCGCCCGGCAGCGCACCTCGACCACGACCAGTTCGCGGCTGTCCTGCATGATCAGGTCCAGCTCGCCGACCCGGCAGCTGACGTTGGCGACCAGGCAGCGCAGGCCCTGCGCCTCCAGATGGCGGCGGGCGGCATCCTCGGCGGCGCGCCCGGTGCGGCTCATGAAGGCTGGGCGCTGTCCGCCTGTTGCGACAGGGCCTGGGGCCGGCCCTGCTCGAAACGGGCGCAGGGCAGCTGGCGTACGATGCGCTGGCCATCCAGGCTCAGCTCGCCAGTGGCGCCGGCGATGGGCGGCAGCTGGGACCAGTTGGCATTGCGCAGCGCGCTGGCCAGCAGGTAGGCGTCATTGCCCATGGCGTAGAGGCGCTCCAGGCGTTCCGCCTGGTTGGGCCAGGCGCGACTGATGGCCTCGCGCAGCGGCTTCCAGCTCTCGCTCGCGTCCAGCAACCAGGGCAGGGTGCAGAAATTCACCCCGTTGAGGTCCTTGTCGAGTCGCGGATCCGGGCGGCCGGCGTAGATGCGGCCGGCGGCATAGATGGGCAGGTCGGCCGCGTGGTAGAAGCGGATCTGCGGGCGGATCTGGCGGCCCTCGTCCGGGCTGGCGGCCAGGAACAGGAACTGGGCGTCCTGGCGACGCACCGGCATGGTATCGAGCTCTTCGCCCAGCAGGCGCTGCATCGCCGCGGCGCGGGCGTCACTCTCGTTCAGGCGCAGCAGGTCCTTGATGGTGGTGGGGTACTGGCGTGGGCCGCCGCTGTAGATGCGGCTGTCCAGCAGGGTGCCGCCGGCGCCGGTGAAGGCCTGGTGGAAGGCGCGCAGAGAGCGCTGGCCCCAGTCGTCGTCGCTGACCAGCGCGATGGCGTGGGTGTGACCGTCAGCCAGCGCCCGGGCGGCCACCGAGCGGGCATCATCTTCCGGCGACAGGCCGTACTCCAGCACCTGCGGGGCGGCCGAGGGCTGATCCCGATAGTTCAGCGCCAGCATGGGCAACAGGCCGCCGTTGCGCGCCACCACTGCCTCGACCTGTTGCTTGTCCAGAGGGCCGACGATCAGCTCGGCGCCATCGGCTGCCGCCTGCTCGTAACTGCTCACCGGATTGCTGCTGCTGTCATAGATGCGGATCTGCAGCTGTGGTGATTCGCCGGCGAAATGGGCGGCCAGAAAGCCGTCGCGCACCGCCCCGGCAGCACCGGCCAGGCGGCCGCTGAGAGGCAGCAGCAGGGCGACCCGGCGCACCGCCGAGCGCAGGGTGCGATGGGCCAGTTCGCTGGCCTGGGGCCAGTAGTCCTGGTGGGCGACGTGGCCGGGAAACTGCCGGCTCCAGTCCTGCAGTGCCAGATTCAGCTCCAGTTCGTCGCTCCAGAAGCGACGGGCGATCCGGCCCAGCGCCAGCCAGCCCCGGGTGGTGGCGTCATAGCGCGGGTCGGATTCGCTGAACAGGAAGCGGGCGCCTTCCAGCTGCAGATTCCAGATGCGCGCGCGATTGTCGGCCCGCAGCGCCTCCGGCAGATACGCCTCGCGCTGCACCAGCATCAGGGTGGCGGCTTCACCATCATCCAGCGCCCGGTAGGCCAGTGCCTGGGCGAAGTAGAAGTCGCTGAGCGGGCGCGCCCGCTGCGGTTGCTGGCCACTGCCGATCAGGCGCAGTGCCTCGGCCGGCCGCTCGTCGAAGGCGCTGGCCAGTGCCGCATAGCTGTTATAGGTGGCCAGCTGCTCCCGGTTCAGGGCAAGTTCGGGGTACAGGCGCAGGGCCTGACGCAGCAGCTCCGGCTTGCCGGCGCGGGCCGCCGCCCAGGCGGCCTGCTCCAGCCATTCGACCCGGGCCAGGCCCTGTTCCACCGCGGCGCGATCCAGGAACTGGGCCGCGGCGGCGGAATAATCACCGGATTCCAGCGCGGATTGCGGCCCCTGCGGGGTCGGCTGGGTCGGGCTGGGCAGCGGCAGGCCGGCACAGGCACTCAGCAGCAGGCTGGCGCTCAGCAGGCAGGGAAATGTCGATTTCATGCCGTGGGCTGTCATCAGGTTCTCAGGCTGGTCCGGCCCCGGCCGGGGCAAGGGCGTAAGCTATACAGCTTATTCGATTTCCGGCCCTGACATCCTGCCCGGCAGAGGCCCGCACCCGCCAGGGCGGGTGCGCTGGCGGGGCCCTCGGCATTGGAGCGCAGCCATGAGTGGCAGCCTGTATCTGGTCGGCACCCCGATCGGCAATCTGGAGGACATCAGCGCCAGGGCCCTGCGCGTCCTGCAGGAGGTGGATGGCATCCTGGCCGAGGACACCCGCCACAGCGCCAGGCTGCTGCGCCACTTCGGCATCGCCACGCCGGCGCGGTCCTGGCATGCGCACAACGAGGAGCGTCAGCTGGAGGCCGTGCTGGAGCGCCTGCGCCGGGGCGAGTCCCTCGCCCTGATCAGCGATGCCGGCATGCCGCTGATTTCCGACCCCGGCTTTCCGCTGGTGCGCGCCGCGCGGGCCCAGGGCATCGCCGTGGAATGCGTGCCCGGGCCGACGGCGCTGATCACCGCCCTGGTCCTGTCGGGCTTCCCGGCCGAACGCTTCCTTTTCGAAGGTTTCCTGCCGGCCAAGGCGGTCGCCCGCCGCGAGGCCCTGCAAGCGGTGCGGCAGGAGCCGCGGACCACGATCTACTATGAGTCACCGCACCGGCTGGCGGCCTGCCTGGAGGATGTGGTCGCGGTGCTGGGGGCGCAGCGCGAGATCTGCCTGGCGCGCGAATTGACCAAGCGATTCGAAAGCGTGCGCAGCGGCCCGGCCGCGGAGCTGGCCGCCTGGGCGGCGGATCCGGGCGAGCAGGGCCGCGGTGAATTCGTGCTGCTGATCCGCGGGGTCGAGCAGCCGCAGGCGGCTCCCGCCCTGGATGGCCAGCAGGTGATGGCGCTGCTGCTGGAAGAGCTGCCGGCACGGCGCGCCGCCAAGCTCGCCGCGCGCCTGTGTGGTGGCAAGGCCAACGCCTACTATGCGATGGCGCTGGAGGGGCCGGCAGGCTGAGACCGGCATCGCGCCGGCCGCCAGGGCAGCTTACAATGCGCGCCGGAGTCGGCCAGGCAGTCGCGCGGCCCAGTGTCGCGAGGAAAGTCCGGGCTCCACAGGGCAGAGTGCCAGGTAACACCTGGGGGGCGTGAGCCTACGGAAAGTGCAACAGAGAGCAGACCGCCGCGGCCTTCGCGCCGCGGTAAGGGTGAAAGGGTGCGGTAAGAGCGCACCGCACCGCCGGTAACGGTCGGTGGCTAGGTAAACCCCACTCGGAGCAAGACCAAATAGGGGAACATTGGCGTGGCCCGCGTCGTTCCCGGGTAGGTCGCTAGAGGCCGCTGGTGACAGCGGTCCCAGAGGAATGACTGTCCGCGACAGAACCCGGCTTATCGGCCGACTCCTTCTTTTGCCGCTGGTCGGGCGCGACAGGGCGGCCGCTCCGCGGCAGCCTGGCCGATGGAGGCCTTCGATCGCGGCGCGGCCGCCGCATTTCTCCCGATTCACTCCACATTTCACCGTTCGTCGGGAAAATCCTCCCCGACGCCCCACTTTTTTGCGGAAATCTCCGGAAAAGCTTGATAAACGGCTGTAAGTGCAGCCTGTAAGTCCTTGTTTACAGGCCCTTTTAAGAGCGCGAAAATTTTCGGAAAATGCGCCATAAGTTACTGTTTTCATTTACAAAAATCCCTTGACAGTGCCTCCGGGTCTGCCTATAGTTCGGGCCCATGGGGTAGGAAGTGGTGTGTTGTGGAGTAGCTGCCCAAGGGACGGACGAGATGTATAGCGGCACGACGGAACTGACGATCGACGCAAAGGGACGCCTGGCCGTTCCTGCGCGCTATCGCGGGTCCCTGCAGCAGGACTGCGGCGGCCGCCTGACCATCACCCTGAGCACCGACAAGTGCCTGCAGATCTACCCGCAGCCGGCCTGGGAGGCCTTTGCCGATCGTCTGCTGCAGCTGCCCGCCCTGGACGCCCGGGCCAAGCGCCTGCAGCGCCTGTTCCTGGGTTCGGCCGAAGAGGTCACCATGGACAAGCAGGGCCGGGTGCAGCTGACCCCCTATCTGCGCAGCCAGGCCGGCCTGGAGCGCACGGCCTATTTCGTTGCCCAGGGGCGCAAGTTCGAGCTGTGGGATGCGGCCACCTGGGAGCAGTATCAGCAAGAGGTCGAGCTGGATGTTGATTTCCTCGCCAGCATCGACATCTAGGCCGGCAGTGGCCCATGTCCGCGCCCACGAGCCCGTCCTGCTGCAAGCCTGCCTCGATGCGCTGGCGCTGCGGTCTGACGGTCTCTACGTGGACGCGACCTTCGGGCGCGGCGGCCACAGCGGCGCCATCCTGGAGCGTCTGGGGCCGCAAGGTCGCCTGATCGCCTTCGATCAGGACCCCGAGGCCCAGGCCGTGGCCCGGGGCTGGATGCGTCAGGAGCCCCGCCTGCTTCTCGAGCCGGCCAACTTCGACGAACTCGGCGCCCGCCTGCGGGCCCGTCAGCTGAACGGCGCGGTCGACGGCATCCTGTTCGATCTGGGCGTGTCCAGTCCGCAGCTGGACGAGGCCGAGCGTGGCTTCAGCTTTTCCCGTCCCGGTCCGCTGGACATGCGGATGAATCCGCTGGCCGGTCCCAGTGCGGCCGACTGGGTGGCCACCACCCCCCTGGCCGAGATGGCCCGGGTCTTGCGGGAGTACGGCGAGGAGAAGAAGGCCGGGCGGATTGCCC
>JBFJTN010000024.1:0-28058 GCA_041625325.1 Oceanococcus sp.
CTCCATCGGCGCATCGACCGTGTTGCCGTCGGCGCTGGGCTGGGAGGGGACACGCCACAGGCGTGGCGCTGCGCCGCCATCCGCCCCGGCCAGGTGGCCGGCGTGCGTGGTGCGCAGCCCCGCGGACGCGGCCTGGGCCTCGCTCAGGACGGCCCGAAAATCGACATCGCGGGCCTTGTAACCGGGGGTGTCGGCATTGGCCAGATTGTTGGCCACAACGCCCATGCGCTGGCCATGGACCCGCAATGCCCGGTCCATGCCAACGAAGATCGCATCTGTGGATAGCGCCATGATTCCGCCTCCTGGAACAACTTGCGGTGATCCAGGCAAGGCGCGTGCCACGGCGATGGGCGCCGGATTTCCGGCGCGGCTGTCAGGCGGCCTGAGCCCCCTGTCCAGCGAGGTTCTGCACCCGTTCCTGCACGTGGCGGCCGAGCTCGCTGGCATTGAACTTGGGGATGAAGCGGTCGGCGCCCACCTGCTCGATCAGGCTGTTGTTGAAACCGCCGGACAGCGAGGTGTGCAGAATCACGTAGAGGCCGGCCATGCGAGCGTCCTTGCGCACATCCGCGGTCAGGCGATAGCCGTCCATGCCGGGCATCTCCACGTCAGAGATCAGCATCAGCAGCTGATCCTGTATCGGGCCCCGTTCGGCCAGGGACTCCAGCATGCGCCAGGCTTCGCGGCCGTCATTGACCAGGATGCACTCCAGGCCCAGGGATTCCAGGGTCCTGGCGATCTGTGAGCGGGCCACCCGCGAGTCATCGGCGACCAGGATCCTGCGCCCGCCGGCGGCCCGCGACAGGTCCACGCCCGGAGCGACCTGGCTCTCCGCCGGCTGGCCCACCACCTCGGCCAGGATGCGCTCCACATCGATGATCTCGATCAGACGGTCGCCGCGGCGGGTCACGGCAGTCAGATAGCTGTCCACCTCGCCGACCCGCGGTGGCGGGTACACCTCGGCCACGTCCACATTGATGATGCGATCGACCTGGCGCACGGCGAAGCCCTGGATGCTGCGATTGAACTCGGTCACGATCACATAGGCGGCCTGGCCCAGCGGCTCACCGCCGATGGCGCAGGACAGGTCCAGCACCGGCACATTGCGCTCGCGAATGCGGGCCAGGCCCATGACCCGCGGATTCGAGCCCGGCACCGGCGCCAGTTCCGGCGCCTGGACCACTTCCTGCACCTTGAACACATTGATGCCATGCAGCTGCCGCTCGTTCAGCTGGAACAGCAGCAAGGCCAGGCGGTTGTGCCCCGCCAGGCGCGTGCTTTCGTTGATGTTGGCGAACAGGCTGTGACTCATGGCCGGCTTATCGCCCGGGCATTTCGCCACTTGAGGGGCCGCAGGAATTTTTTTTGCAGCCGCCTCCGGCCCTGCCAACATCCCGCCAGCGGCGACGGGGCACACGGATTGCATGGGCAGGGCCATGGATTTCACGAAGCTGTCCGACAGGATGTTTCACTGGGCCGCACTGGCGGCCTGGGCCCTGTTCATGCTGATGCTGCTGGGCGATCTCGCACAGGCGCAGAGCCGCGCCTTCCAGAGCCATGAGAGCATTCGCGAGGCGGCCGCCGCGCACGCCCGCAGCCAGTCCGGCGGCGGGCGGGTGGCGGCCAGCGCCCGGCTGCCGGACAGCCGCCTGCATCTGCAGCAATGCGATGAGGCGCTGCAGACCCGTGGGGTGAGCCAGGCGTTGCACGCCCAGATTCAGGTCAGCTGCCCCGGCCTGTGGAAGATCTATGTGCCGGTCAGCCTGCAGCGCGAGCAGCAGCTGGTGGTGGCGCGGCGCAGCCTGCAGGCCGGCGAAATCGTCGCCGAGGCCGATCTCGCGCTGGAATGGCGGCCCGTGCAGGGTCGCGGCTACGGCCAGTTCGAAAGCCTGGACGCGGTGGTTGGCCGCCGGGTGGCGCGCCCGCTGCGCGCCGGCCAGGTGGTCCAGCCCAACCAGCTGCGCCAGGCCATGAGCATCCGCAAGGGCGACATCGTCACCCTCATCTCCCGCGCCGGCCCGGTGGAAATCCGCGGCCGTGGCCGGGCCCGTGACGACGCGGTGGAGAATGGCCGCCTGCGGGTGGAGAATCTGAGTTCCGGGCGCATCGTCGAAGGCTATGCGCGCGGCGACGGCATCGTGGAAATCCAGGGTTAGGTGGAGCGCCCGGATGCCGATACACCACAACAGGGATGCAGCGACCGCCCGGATGAAAAATTTCCCTCAAGTTTTCTGCGGGGCCGCCGATAGCCGCCACAGGCCCGCCAACCTGGGCACAGGATCAAGATCATGACGACGCGTATCAATCAGAACCCGGCTGCCACCTACGTCAGCAATCGCGCGGTCGGGGACAGCAAGTCCGGCGAGGCCGCCCGGAGCGGCAATGCCGCAAGCGCGGGCGCCCAGGCGGACAAGCTCAGCCTCAGCGGCCAGGCCAACCGGCTGAGCCAGCTGACCCGGATCGCCGCAGCCAGCCCCGACATCGACAGCCAGCGGGTCGCCGCCCTGCGCGACGCCATCGCGCGCGGCGAGTACACGATCGACGCCGAAGAACTGGCCGGCAGCATGCTCACGGCCGACCGCCTGCTGGGTCGCTGAGGCCCGGGATACGCTCCGCCATGAACCAGTCCCAGATCCATCAGACGCTGAGCCGCCAGCATGACTCCGCCCGCGCGCTGCTGCTGCTGCTCGAGCAGGAAAGCGAGGCGGTGGTGCGGGGCGATGTGGACGAACTGGACCGGCTGACCAGCGACAAGAAACGGCGCTGCGCGCAGCTGGACGGCCTCGGTCAGCAGCTGGCCGGCTGGCTGGGCCAGCACCCGCTTGAGCAGTGGCTGGAACGCCAGAGCTCGCCGGTGCGGGACAGCTGGGACGCCCTGACCCGGATCCTGCGCGAATGCCGGCGGCAGAATGACGCCAACGGCCTGCTGATCAGCCAGCGCCAGCTGGAGATCGAGCGCAAGCTGCGACCGGCCGACAGCGGCACCTACGGCGCCCACGGGGAAAACCTGCCCCGTCAGGGTGGCTCGCTGAACTACCGCGCCTGAATCAGGCCGCCTGGCTCAGGGCCAGCTTTACCGCCAGCATCACGCTGGCGATGAACAGGATCGTCAGCACCAGACCCATCAGAATGAAATGACTGGCCTTGCCGCGGGTGAAGTCACGCTCCCGGTTGCGCCGGCTCTGCACGCCGAAAAAGGCGGCCAGCACGCTGCCCGCCGTTTGCAGCAGCCCCGGGGGTCGGGGAGTGTCCTGCTGGGTTTCGCTGTCTTCGTTCATGGCCCGGGCCTGATCCGTGCGCGCGACCGGCGGGGCCGGCCACGCGCGCAGGTGAGAGGAATGCCCCCTGGCGCATTGCGGCTTGCCGGAGCCGCCAGCGGGGACAGGGCCGTATTCTAACGCCGCCTAGTAGTCGGCGAGGATGCGGTTGCTGACTTCCAGGTCCGCCGGGGACTTGGCGCGGATGTCATCCGCGATCAGCTTTTCGATCTTGCCACCCACCAGCGGAATCTTGCAGTGGATGTTCCAGTGCACGTGATTCTCCGCACCGGAAGCCCCCTGTTTCAGCTCCATCTTGGCCGAGATGTCGATCGGGGCGCCCTGCATTTCCACCTTGAGCTCGCCCGTGCGGGCGGCCGTGTTCCAGGTGTCCTGCTGCACCACGCTCATGGTTTCACCCAGGAACTTCTTGGCGAAACCCGGCACCGGCGCATTCATCGGCATGCTCAGCTTGCAGCGGATGTGGAAGCGGTCCCCCTCGCTGCTGTGCTCCAGGACCTCGTAGCTGATCGTGGTTTCCTCGTACTTCTTCTCGAAGTAGCCGCGGTCGGCGAACATGCGCATCACGGTGTCCGCGTCCTTGTCGTAGCGATAAACCTCATCGAAGGTCATGGCGGTTCCCCTTTGTCATTGTGGTGTGCGTGCGCCCCGCGATGTGGATCCCGCGGGGCGCTCCAGGCTTAGCGCCGGGCCTTCTTGCGCAGGCTGCGCGGCGTGAAATAGCGGTCGTCGTAGTCCACCGAGAAATCGTTCGGCTTGTCTTCGTTGGCCAGCGCGGTCAGGAAGTAGCGGCCGGACTGGAAGTCATAGATGACCTCCGGTACGCCACCCACCGCCTGCGCGTTCTGGGTGAAGGTCTGGTGAGCGACCTGGAACTTGTACAGACCGCCGCGACGGTCGTAGGCGTCGATGGAATTGATCGCCCAGGAGTCCTCCTCCACGTAGAAGGTGCGCCGTCCGAAGGTGTGGCTGGTGCCCTCGCGCAGGGTCGAATCGACGATCCAGATGCGGCGCAATTCGTAGCGCGGCAGGGCGGCATTCACGTGGCGCGGCCGGATGATGTCGGCGTACTTCACGTTCGGGCTGCCGATGCGGTAGGAGTTGTACGGCACGTACATCTCCTTCTTGCCGACCAGCCTCCAGCGATAACGGTCCATGGCGCCGTTGTACATGTCGACCTGATCGTTGAACTGGTTGCCGTCCGTGCCCTCGTAGGGGTTGTCATAGGCGACGTTGGGTGCGCGACGGGTCCGGCGCAGGCCGGGGTTGTAGATCCAGGCGTTGCGAATCTGCACCGTCTGGTCGGAGGTCTCGTGCACCAGCAGCAGCTGACCGGCGTTGCGCGGCGGGGCCAGGATTTCCGAGAGGTAGTACAGCAGGATGTCCTCGGAACGACCGTTGTGCTCCCGGTTGGTATAGGTGAACTTGACGTCCTCGATCAGCTTCGAGATCTGGAAGCCGCCATCCTGCTGCACGATCGCCTGGTTGTTGTAGCGGCGCACCGCATAACCGCGCCAGCGGGTCTTGTGGTTCCAGATGATCTCGGCCGCGTTGCCCGGAATCGGGAAGGGAATCCCGTGCACCGCCTGCTTCACCGCGTCGGTGCCCAGCAGCTGGGCTTCGGTGGCGTTCCTGCGGGTCGCTTCCAGAATGTGCTCCGGCCAGGACACGGTGCGGTGGGTCTTGAACACCTCCATCTTGAAGGTGTCCGGAAAACGCCGCAGCAGTTCCTGATGGCCCACCGTGAGCTGGTCACGATACTGGTCCATGTTGGCCTGGGTGATCGTGAACAGCGGCTTTTCCGCCTGGATCTGCGGGTTGCTGGGGTATTCCCCGGCGATCAGGCCGCGCTGCGGCAAGCCGCCGGTGTAGGCCGGAATGGTGCCTTCCGCGTTGCCGGCCTTCTCGGCCCCGAAGCGGGTCAGATCGGCGCCCAGACGGGCGGCCTCCTCGGCGGACACCTTGGCCTGTGCCAGCGGCACCAGACCCAGTACGACACCGGATACCAGCAGCGCTGTGCCGCCGACTCGCTTAATCATCTGCAACGTCATTCTCCCCTGAAAACACGGTCCGGATGCCATCCGACAAAGCTTGTATTCTTGTCCGCCAAGAGTAGCGGCAAGCTGCGGAATTTCAAAGTCTAACGGGCATAACGCGCCTTCACCGCGGCCGGCCGGAACTCCCGTGGATCGGGCGGCTCGCCGCTGCGGTCCAGCATGGGGTCGTCATTGGTCAGACGGTTGATGAAGTAGCGCCCATCCTTGAGGTCATAGGTCACCACCGGCAGCGCGTTGGTGAACTGCTGGTCGTACACCGGCAGCAGATGGCCTTCCTGGAATCGCCACAGCTCGCCCTGGCGGTCGTAGTTTTCCACCAGAACCACGTTCCAGGAGTCCTCGTCCAGGTAGAAACGCCGGGCGCCGAAGCTGTGCCGTTTGCCGCCCCGCTCATTGGCCTCGATCAGCCAGACCCGGTGCAACTCGTAGCGCGCCGAGTCCGGCCGCATGAACTGCGCCTGCAGCAGCTCGGCGTTCGGTCTGCGCGCGTCGTTCAGGCGGTAGGCGTTGTAGGGCAGCAGCACCTCGCGCTTGCCCAGGATCTTCCAGTCGTAACGATCGAAGGCGCCGTTGTACATGTCGACCATGTCCACGAAGGCCACCCCGCCCGAGCCCGGGAAGGGGTTGTCGTAACCCACCGGCGGAATCCGGAACATCTTGCTGATGCCCTTGGGAATCACCCAGATCGAACGCTCGCGCTCCAGCGAATTGGCCGATTCGTGGACCAGCGCGGTGAAGGCCAGGTCCCCCGCCCCGCTGGCGAAGTAGGTCAGGTAGTACAGCAGGATGTTGTCGCGCGACAGATCGGAGGGCTTCTCGGTATTGGCGTACAGATAGAGCACCCGCTCCACCTGCAGGAACTGCTCGCTGACCGTGCCGTCAGCCAGCACCAGGGCCTGGCGGCTCTGCAGCACCGTGGCATTGCCGCGAAAGCGCACCCGGTGGTTCCACATGGCCTCGACCCCGTTGCGCGGGCTCGGGAACGGAAAGCCGAGGCGGGCGCCGGTCAGCGCATCGGAACCGATCAGCTTGGCGCGCCCCCGGTTCTCCTGGGTGGCGTCATAGATGGCCTGCGGGTAGGACACGCTGCGCCGGCTCGGGTACACCGCCATGCGGTAGTCGGGGTACTTCGTCAGCAGTGCGCGGTGACCCAGGCTGAGATCCTCCTTGTGCTCCTGCCAGTTCTGCGCGCTGATCTGATACAGCGGGCGATCCTGCGGGTAGGGATCCTTCAGCCGCTCGCCGGGGCGGAAGCCGGCAGGCCAGTCCGCCTGCTGCAGGCCGCCGGTCCAGGCCGGGATGCGGCCATCCGGCGTGCCCGAGCGCTCGGCGCCCACCGGCGTGAAGCGCGATCCGCCGGCGCCGCCGGCCTCACCCGCTGCGGACAGGCTGACCCGGCCACCGGCAAAGCGTCCGCTCAGCTCGCCGGCATCCTGGGGTCGGGCCGCCGCCATGCGAATGGCCTGCTCGCGGGCCAGACCGCTGTCCAGGTAAGTCAGCCACTGACCGGCCTCCTCGGCATGGCTCTTCGACTCGGCCGCCGCCGAAAAGGCCTGGCGCGCGCCGTCGAAATCCTGCTGCTGGTACAGGGCGACGCCCAGCATCAGGCGGGCCGGGCCGGCCTGGCGCCCTGCCCCCTTGCGCAGGGCCGTGCGCAGGGCGCGGATCGCGCCATCCCATTCCCCGCGATCGAACTGCAGCTGGGCCAGTTGCAGGTAGATCTCGGCCTTGCCGGTCGCCGCGGCGGCATCCTGCAGTACCGGGATGGCCAGCAGATACTCGCGCGCCGCCACCCAGGCGGCGGCCAGCACCTCCAGGGTCTGTGCATCCCTGGGCAGCAGCCCCGCCTCCATCGCCCCCTGGATCAGCGATGCCGCCTCGAAGGGGATCTGGTTGGCAAAGAACAGCTGGGCGAAGCGCATGCGGTCCTCGCCGGACTCCAACAGGCCCAGGCGAAAGGCCAGGTCCATCGCCGCCAGGGCGCCCAGCGCATCCTTGCGGGCGACCTGGTAGGCGGTGAGCTGGCGCCAGTAATTGAGCTCGCCCGGGGCCAGGCGCAGGGCGTCCTCGATGTGGCGCACCGCCTGCTCCCATCGCTTCAGCCCGGCCGCCGCGGCCGCCGCCAGGGCGTGCCAGTCGTGCGGCGGCGATCGGGTCTGCTTGAGCGCCCGTTCGATCAGCGGCAGGGCCTCGGCATAGCGCTTGACCTGGGTGTAGGCGCCGCCCAGCACCAGCAGCAGCGCCGGGTCGGGGTCCTTCTCCTCGGCCAGCAGCGGCGCCAGCTCGCGGATCACCGCCGGATAGTCCTCCTTCTCGGCCAGCACCACGGCCAGCTGCTTCTGCATCTCGCGCGCCGCATAGGAGGACAGGGCCCGGGTGTCCAGGGCCCGCTTCAGGAAGGCCGCCGCGGCGTCCGGCTTGTTCTCGCTCATGGCCTTCGCGGCCAGCTCGCGCAGGATCATGGCCTGGGCGTAGGGATTGCCTTCGGCCTGCTTGAGCGCCTCCTCGGGCTTGAAGTCCTCGACCTGCTGCGCCTCCGAGCGCGACACCACCCGTGACTCGCTTTCGTACTGCTGGGCCCACAGGGCCGGGCAGACCATGGCGAGCAGGAGCAGCCAGCCCGGGTGGCCCGGACCGGCGCCCACCGAGCGGCCGTGCCGGCGATCCGGCAAGACGGCCGCCGGCCACCGCCGGCCCGCTGCTTCGGGCTGCCGGACGTGCGGGGTGCAGCTACGCTGGCGCGGGGGGATCGGCGACACGCTCAGTTCCAGTTGTACTGGAAGTCCGACAGCTTGAACTCGAACTTCTGCTTCACTTCCTGGGTCTGCTCGGAGGCCGGGTAGATCCAGTTCTGGATGCTTTCGATCATGGCCTGCTCGAACACGCCGCGTGGCTGCGCATCGATGATCCGGATGTTGCTGACCCGGCCATTGGGATTGACGAAGAACACCACCTCGACCCAGCCCTCGATGCCCTGCTCGAAGGCATAGGCCGGAATCTGCGGCCGCGCGGTGGACAGCGGCACCAGGCGCTTGCCCTTGAAGCCCTTGCCCTGGCCATAGCCACTGCCACCCCCGGCGCCGCCGGTGAAGCCGCCGAAGCTGGCCGTGCTCAGCGAGCCACCGGGTTTCACCTTGGGCACGCTGAAGGCGGCCGTCTGGGCGGGCGCGGCCGGCAGCGGCATGCTGGCATTCATGCTCAGGCTGACGCTGGGCACCGACGGCGGCTCCGGTGGCGCCTGGCTCAGCTGGGCCTGCGCCGCGGCCTGGGAATCCTCGGGCTCCGGTGGCTTGACCACGATGGGCGGCTCCTCCTGGCGGCGCATGGCGATGTCCCCCTCCGGCGGGGTCACCAGCCACTGCATCAGCCAGAACAGTCCGCCGGCGATCAGCAGGGCGATGCAGAAGGAAGGCAGCAGCCGGGCCATCAGGGCTGGGTCGCCGCGACCGAGATCGTGTCCACCCCGCCCAGGCGCAACTGGTCCATGACCTTGACCACCAGGCCGTGCTTGGCGTCGGTGTCGGCCTGCACCACGGCGCCGGCCTCCGGGTTGTCCAGACGCAGGCGCTCGACCTGGGTGCGCAGGGCGCGCAGGTCCACCTGCTGGCGATCGATCCAGATCTCGCCATCGGCGGTGATCGCCACGTAGATGCTGCTGGCCTCCTGACGCTGGGCCGTGCTGGCGTCCGGCCGCCGCACGTCCACCCCGGCCTCCTTGATGAAGGAGGTGGTGACGATGAAGAAGATCAGCATGATGAAGACGATGTCCAGCATCGGCGTCATGTCGATTTCGGTCTCGGCCGCCTGGCCGGTATGCCGCTTGACTCTCATTGCGCCCCCGCCGAGCCGAATTTCATGCTGTCCGCCAGCTGCTGGGTCAGGCGCCGGGCAAAGCCGCGACAGCGGGTCACGTAGAACAGTCCGGGCAGGGCCAGCACCATGCCCGCCATGGTCGGGATGGTGGCCCGCGAAACCCCGGCGGCCATGGCCTTGGCATCCGAACTGCCGTGCAGGGCCATCACGTCAAACACCGAAATCATGCCGGTCACCGTGCCCAGCAGGCCCAGCAGCGGGCAGATCGCGACCAGGGTGCCGATCACCGGCAGGCCGGCCTCCAGGGCGATGCGGGCCTCCGAGATCATCGCCTCGCGGATGCGATGGGCGCGCAGCGAGGAGCGATCCTGGCGCGCCCGCCACTGCTCGCGCCAGCGCGCCGCCTCGCGCCGGAAGCCGAAGTAGTAGAACCACAGGCGCTCGACCACCATGGTCCACAGCAGCACGGCGACCAGCAGCAGCGCATAGAGCATCGGCCCGCCGCGGCTGAAGAAATCCAGCATGGGCAGCATCCACTCAGGCATGCTGCACGCTCTCCCCGGCTTCGCGCTGCTCCTGGCCGCGCGCGATCATGCCGGCGGACTGCTCGTCCAGCAGCTGGATCAGCACGCGCGAGCGCGAGGCCACCAGGCTGTGCATGAACAGCAACGGAATCGCCACCACCAGGCCGAGCACGGTGGTGATCAGGGCCTGGGAAATGCCGCCGGCCATCAGCTTGGGATCGCCGGTGCCGAACAGGGTGATGGCCTGGAAGGTCTCGATCATGCCGGTGACGGTGCCGAGCAGGCCGAGCAGCGGCGCCACCGCGGCGAGCAGCTTGATCCCGCCCTGCAGGCGTTCCAGCTTCGGGGTCTCCTTGAGGATGGCCTCGTCGATGGCCAGTTCCAGGGTTTCCATGTCCTGCTGGCCACCGGCCTCCCGGGCGGCCAGCAGGATGCGACCCAGGGCGTTGTCGTCGCGGGGCTGCTGCAGGGATTCGCGCTGACGGCGCATGCGCCGACCCTGCGCCGACAGGAAGCCCAGCTGGAACAGGGCCAGGACCACGCCGATGGCGCCGAGCACCAGAATGATGGCGCCGACGATGCCGCCCTGCTCGATGCGCTCGCGCAGGTCCGGCCGCACCACCAGCAGGCCGAACAGGCTGCCGCGGGTGGGATCGATCAGCACCGTGCTGTCGTCCTGCAGGAACAGACGCTCCAGCGCGCTGCCCGGCTGCCGGGGCAGCACTTCCAGGCGACGGCTGGCCGGGCGGTAGCGCAGGTACTGGCCATCGGCGGTGGCGGAGAACACCCCGTAGCGGGTGATCTCGGCACCGACCGGCTCGCCGCCGGCATCGACGTACTCGCTGCGATAGCGGGCAATGCGGCCATTCTCGGTCATCTCGCGCTGCAGTTCGTACCACAGCGATTCGATATCCTCGGGCGCCGGTATGCCATCGACCCGTGACAGATCGGCCAGCACCGCCAGACGATCCGGCAGCTGGCTGGTGACCAGGGATTCGCTGAGCAGGCCCTGGGCATCCCCGCTGGCCTGGCGGAACACCGTGCCCAGCTGCTCCAGATCGCCGCTGCGCTGCTTGAGTTCCTCCTTCAGCTTGGCGATCTCCGCCTCGTTCTTCTGGAAGCGCTCGCGCAGGCCTGCCGCCTGGCGGTCCAGCTGCTCCGCCTCGCGGCGGGCCTCGCGATACAGGGATTCCTGCTCGCTCTTGTGGCGCAGAAAGCGCGCCTCGCGTTCGGCATTGACCGCCCGCCCCTCGGCCTGACCGCGCTTCACGCTGTCCAGCAGATCATCCAGGGTGTCGGCGTGAGCGAAACTGGCGGCCAGACTCAGGCTGAGTATCAGCAGCAGCCTCATGATGCGCCCTCCCCGACCGGCAGCGGCAGCAACTCGGGCGCGGCCTGCTCGCTGGCCACCTGCAGGCCCTTGCGGATGGCCCGCACGTGCTGGGTGGGCACCGCCTGCCAGCGCTGGCTGCCGCGCTGCCATTGCCAGGCCGCCTTGCCATCCAGGCTGATGTAATACCAGGCCATGCGGCCGATGCGCAGGTAATCGACGATCTGGGCACTGCCGTCCAGGGCACCCCGCCAGGCCTCCAGGCTGCGCCCGTAGTCGGCCTCCACCTGATAGGCCTCGAAAACCCGGCGATACTGCTCGGACACCGGGGTTTCCGGGTCGGCCAGCATGCGCCGCAGACGTTCGATCCGGCCCCGCCGTTCTTCCAGCAGGAAAGGCAGATCCAGCCCGACGAACTGCTCCAGCCCGTCGACCATGCGCACCAGCATGGGCACCAGTTCCTGGCGCGTGCGATCCAGCCGCTCCAGCTGGGCCTTGAGTTCCGCGCGGCGCAGCTCCTGCTGTTCGATGGTGGCTTCCAGCTGACGCACATACAGCTGCAACTGCTGGGCCTTCCACAGCTGGGCCCGATACTTCTCCAGCAGGGCGCGAGCCTCGTCGCTCAGCCGGTCGATCCGCTCCTGCGAGGCGCGCGCCTCGCGGCTGGTCTGGCGGGAACTGTCCTGGGCCTGACCCAGGCGGTCCTGCGCGGCCAGCGGTCCGGTGGCGGCCAGCAACAGGCCGGCCAGCAACACGATGTGTCTTCTCATTGCACCATTTTTGTTGTTTCGAGCAGGCGCCGGGCCTGGATCAGATTCAGATTGCGGTACACCGTGGCGGCGATCCGCGGGTAGCGCACCCGCATGCGCTCCAGATCGTCGCCATTGAATTTCAGCAGGCGGGCCGGCGTCAAGGCATCGACATTCGCCGATCGCCGGCTGCCGAACAGCCCGACCTCGCCCATCACCGCGCCGCGCTTCATCACCGACAACATGCGCCGCTCGCCGTCACGATCCACCCACACCTGCAGTTCCCCGTCGACGATGACGTACACGTCATGCGCATCATCACCTTCGGTGATCACGCGATCCCCCGCATTCACGGTCTGCAGGTCCGACAGCAGCGCAAAGGTGCGCGCCTGCCGGCCGCTCAGATCCTTGAGCAGCGGGATCGACAGCTGCGGATCCTGACCCAGGTCCAGGCGCAGGACATCCCACAAGGTGACGATGCGCACGCCCGAACCCAGTGCCGGGGTGAACAGCACGTCGGCTATCCAGGCCACCAGCAGGGTGAAGGCGGCCAGGGCGCCGAACTGCACCTGGTTCTGCAGGGTCGAAAAGCACAGCACCAGAAAGCCGGAGCACAGCGCGATGGTGGTGAAGGTGACCGGTCGCAGCACGCTGCGCAGGGCGCTGGCCACCGCCTTGCGCTCGCTGGCCTGGGCCCGCGCCTCGGCATTGAAGCGGACCAGGAAGTGGATGGTGTCGTCCACCGCCACCCCGAGCACGATGCAGGCGATCAGGCTGGTGGTCGGGTTCAGGCTGATGTCGAACAAGCCCAGGGTGCCGAAGTAGATCGCCACCGGCAGCAGGTTGGGCATCATCGCGATCAGGCCCACCCGCCAGGAGGTGAACAGCATGGACAGGATGACGTAGACCACCAGGGAGGCCACGCCGATGCTGATCCACTGGCCGGCGGCGATATCCTCCACCGTGTTGGTGACCAGCACGGTATTGCCGGTGACGGTGGCGTCCAGACGCCGTGGCAGGCGCTCCAGGCGCAGCTCGATGCGCTCGATCAGCTGCTTGATCGAGGCCGAGTCCTCGACCCGGGCCCGGACCTGGATCTGGGTGGTGGAAAAGCGCTTGTCGACCAGTGCATTGAGCGCGTTGCCGCCGCCGAACAGCAGCAGCTGCTTGGCCTCGGCGCGGGAATCCGGAATCCGGGCGAAGGCCGGATCGCCATCATTGAAGCTGCGATTGATCAGCTTGAGATGGTCCACCAGGGACTGGCTGGTGCCCACCTCGGGCTGCTCGGCCAGCCAGGCCTGCAGCGATTCGATCGCGCGCAGGACTTCCGGCTCGGCAAAGGTGTCGGGAACGAAACCCTCCAGCACGATGGAAAAGGGATTGGCGCCGCCCAGCTCGGCATTGATGTCCTCGTAGTCCTGGCGCACCGGGTGACGCTCGTCGAAACCGCTGACATAACCCGTGCCCACCTGGATGCTGAAGGTGGACAGCAGGCCCACCACCAGCAGGGCCGCACCGGTGAACACGATGGGCTGGCGGAAGCGCAGGCTGATGTCGGCCAGCAGGCGGCTGCCCCAGTCGAACAGCTTGCCGCCGGGCGGCTCCTTCATCTGGCTGCCCACGCAATCCACCCGGCTGAGCATGGCCGGCAGGAAGGTCAAGGACAGCAGCAGGGTGTAGCCGATGCCGGCGGCGGCGAAGATGGCGAATTCGCGGACCGCCGGCAGGGGATTGAGGGTCAGCGCCAGGAAACCGGCGCCGGTGGTCACGCTGGTCAGCATCAGCGGCAGGCCGATCTGCTGCACCGCGGTCCGTGCGGCCAGGGCCGGGTCGCCGACGCTCTTGCGGACCACGAAGTATTCCGACACCACATGCATGGTGGCCGCCAGACCCAGGGTGATCACCACCGGCGGTACGATGGAGGACACCAGGTTGAGCGATACCCCGCTGAGCGCCACCGTCGCCAGGGTCCAGGTCAGCGCGATCAGGATGGTCGTGGTGGGCAGCAGCATGGCCCGCAGATTGTGAAAGGCCAGCAGCAGGATGCCGGCAACCAGCGCGAAGATGGCCGGGATGGTGAAGCGCATCTGCTCGGTCACCGCCCGGGTCAGCTCCGCCTTGATCAGCGGCCCGCCGGTCATCCACACCCTGGCCTGGGGAGCGCTGTCCATGGCCATCTCGCGCAGCTGACGCTCGAAGCTGCCATCGGCCAGCAGGGCTGCCGGATTGCCCTCCAGGGTCAGCACGAAGGCCGCCACCCGGCCATCATTCGAGACCAGGTGCCGGTTGACCAGGCTGTTGTCCTGCAGATCGCGACGCAGGGCCGCTCGATCCTCCTCCGTGGCCACCGGCATGCGGGTGAACACGTCGACGTCGAGATAGCCGTCGTAGTTGCGCACGTTCGACACCGTGGCCAGGGACTGGACCTGGCGCAGCTGGGGCAGGCGGCGCAGCGCCATGGTCAGCTGATGCACCGCCTTCAGGCCCTCGGCGGTGAGCACGTCGAAATCGGCCAGGGCCAGGATCAGGACCTCGTCGGCGCCGAACAGGCGGCGGGTCTGCTCGTAGAACTTGCGGCCGGGGTGGTCGCTGGGCAGCAGCCGGTCGACCGAGGCGTCGATCTGCAGGCGGAACTGCTGGGTACGGACATCCCAGATGCAGTTCACGGCCAGCGCGGTCAGCAATGCGGTCAGGATCAGGACCTGACGCCCGTGTTCGTCGACCCAGCGGCTGAGCGCGGCGATCATGGCGATGGGTTCCTAGTTCGGCAGCTGGAAGGTTTTGGGATGGAACAGGCGGGCGGGGAGCTTTTCGTCGTAGCGGACGTTCGTCAGCTCCAGCACCGACCGGGTGTTGCTGCGCAGGTTCTCCATGGTGACCCGGCCAAAGATCCAGCGCCCGTCGACCTGGGTGAACTTCTCCACATCGCTGGTCATGCGCTTGAACAGACCGGCCTCGTCAAAGAAACGCAGCTCGCTGACCAGACAGGTGGCCTTGTCCACTTCCAGCTCCAGCCGGCTGTAACTGCTTTCCGCATCGGCCTCGGGATGCAGCACCAGCTGGTGCAGGCTGCGCCCGCCGCGGGTCACCTCGCCCAGCCACTGCGCCTGCGCATCGAACAGCACGCCCTGCAAATGCTTGATGTCCTCGTAGCTGAAATCCGTACCCCACAGCGGCTGCCCGCGCATGCCGCCAATCACCCGCCGGACCCGATCGACCGCCGGCAGATAGACAAACATGTCATCGCGATTTTCCCGCGCCAGCAGCAGATAGCGGGCGCCCGCAAGGTCCGGCGGCTCCTCGACGCTGAGCATCAGGTCGACCAGATCGCGTCGTGACTTGACCCCGTAGAGGCGGGCGCGCAGCACCTGCTGGCCACCGCCGGCATCTTCCGAAATCAGCTTTACCTGCTGGCTCAGGCTGTGCTCGGGGAGATTGGCCTGCATGCAGCTGCGCAGCGTCTCCAGGGGACTGGTCTCGGCGGGCTGCGCCGCCAGCGCGAATGGGCTGCTCAACGCGATACCCAGCCATGCGCTGATCGCCGCCCGGGACTTCCGGCAAAGATTTCCTCGCATCCCCACTCCGCCACGCTCTTCGACAGGCAGCGGTCAGTGTAGCAACTCCGCCACGGCCGGGCTCAGCCCGCCGTCATCTCCAGCACGCAGGGCGGCTGCAGGCCGAACTCCTCCAGCATGTGGCCGGCCTGCTGGCGCAGCCGCTCCGCCTCCTCCTCCTGCTGACGCAGGGCCAGAAAACGGGCCCGAAGCAGCAACCACTCCGGCTGCAGCAGGCGGGCCTCGCAGGCTTCGATCAGTTCACCGCTGCGCTTCAGCGGCGATTGATAGCGCTTGAGAAACCCCATGGGCTTGGAGGAATACAGGCCCGCGCGAATCTGCGCCAGCAGGGCCTGGATCTGGGCCAGGCGCGCGCCCGCCACGTCCGCCTGCCGCAGTGCCCGCTGGGCGGCTTCCCGCGCGCCGCGGCCGTTTCCGGCGAGCAACTGGGCCAGCGACATGTCCGCCTCGAGCCAGCCCGTTTCGCCCAGGCCGAACGCCTGCCCGGCCCCACGCGCGAGACCATCTTCCAGGGCCACCAGCGCCTCGGTCGGCTGGCCGGCACGGATCAGGGCACGGCCGTAAGCCATCAGGGCCAGCAGCTCCGCCACCGGATTCTTCAGGCCCTGGGCCTGCTGCATGGCCTGGCTGGCCAGCTCCACCGCTTCCTGCGCCTGGCCGGATTCGGCCAGCACATAGGCCAGTGCCGCCTGGGCCGAGACCACCTGTTCGTTGTGGCGGCGCAGCCGCGCCGTGTCCAGCGCGTGCCGGGCGAGACTGGCGGCCTGGGCCGCCCGGCCCAGCCACAGGCTGATCCAGGCCTTGAGCACGGACAGGGCCACATAGGGGGAATAGGACAGCAGCGCCGCGCCGGTCTCGCTGTCATCCGCGCACAGCCACAGGCCATCTTCGGCATGGCGCAGGGCGGAAGCCAGCCGTCCCATCGCGAGTTCGCTGTAGACCAGGGGAACCAGCACCAGCAGCTGCAGGGCCGGCTCACCGCTGTCCCGGGCGAGCTCCTGCACGCCTTCCAGCGTCGCCACGGCCTGTTCCGCATCGGCGCCGGCCAGCGCCATCGAGCTCTGTCCCAGCGCCATCAGCAGCCGGTTCTCCAGGCTGATCTGACCGCTGGCGAGCTCTTCGGCCTGATCGCTGACCTCGCGCAACTCCGCCTGTTCCACGCCACAGCGGGCGGCATACTGCAGCCAGCGCGACAGCACCCGCAGGCGCAGGTCATCATGCGTGTCGTCCTCCAGCTGCTGCAGCAGTTCGCGGGCCCGGTCCAGCCGTCGCAGGGCGTCCTGCAGATCGGTGCGGGCGCCGCGCTCCGCGCTGCCCAGATAGGCCGCCACGGCGGCGTCCAGTTCACCCGCCTCGGCGTGGTGCCAGGCACGCTGCGCCATCAGGACGCTGTCCTGACGCGGCGCTTCGGCCAGCGCGGCCGCCACCCGCCGGTGGATGTCGCGCCGCTGTTCGCCGAGCAGGGCATCGTAGGCCACCATCTGAAACAGGGACTGGGAGAACAGCAGCGCGCTGCGGCTGTCCGGCGCCACATCCCGCTGCAGGAAGCGTTGCCGCTTGAGCAGGTCCAGATGGCCGCCAATATCGCTCGGGCCATGCACCTGCTGGAGCAGTTCCAGCGGCACCCGGCGACCGATCACCGCGGCGGTCTGCAACAGCCGTTTCGTCCCTTCCGGCAGGGCATCGATGCGCGCCGCCACCACCGCCTGCACCGAGGGCGGCAGACGGATCTCGCCCGGCTGCTTTTTCAGCCGGACGCCCCGTGCCTCGCGTTCCAGCACCCCACTGGCCAGCAGCTGCTCGACCAGTTCCTTGATGAACATCGGATTGCCGCCGGCCTGATCGATGATCGCCTGGCGCAGGCGCTCCAGTTCCTTGCCCGCGCCGATCAGCTGTTCCAGGAACTGGGCCGACTGCGCCGCCGACAGGGGTTGCAGCACCAGGCTGCGGACCACCCGCGGCTCCTGCCAGGGAAAGGCGTAATCGCTGCGGGCGCTCATCAGCACCAGCACCGGGGCATGGGCGAGCATCCCGACCATGGCATCCAGCAGCGGCCGCGAGCGCGGATCGTCCAGCCAATGGATGTTCTCGATCAAGCAGACCAGATGATGATTGAAGGCGCCTTCGCGCATCAGCCGCGACATCAGCCCGAGGGCCAGCTCGATGCGGATCTGCGCGTCCTGCTGCGGGTGCGTGTCCGGCTCCTCCAGCCCGAGCAGGACATCCAGGTTCTCCAGCAGCATGGGCGGCAGCGGGGCGAAGGCCTGCAGGCGCGACTGCACCTGCTCGCGGGCCAGTTCGACTGACATGTCCGGCTCCAGGCCGAAATAGCTGGCGAACAGCTCGCAAACCGGCGCCAGCGGGTCGGCCCGGTGATGGGATGAACCATGCACCCCGAAGACCTGCACCTGCTGTTCCTGGCAACGCCGGACGAATTCGCGACACAGACGACTCTTGCCCAGGCCGGTATCCGCCGAAATGGTCACCAGCAATCCGCGCTGCTGCTTGACCACCTGCGCGCGATAGGCGGCGAGCAGATTGAGTTCGCGCTCCCGCCCGATCAGGGGCAGCTCATCCGATTCCTCGGGCGGCGCCCGGCGCCGCGCCCGCAGCAGTTCGTAGCTGCGAATCTTGCTGCTGAAACCCTTGATCGACACGCTGCCCCGCTCGCTCAGCTCGAAAGCGTCCTCGACCAGGGCCCGGCTGTATTCGCTGAGCAGGATGGTATTGGGCTGGGCCAGCTGCTCCATGCGCGCGGCCAGGCCCACGGTCTGCCCCTTGGCCGTGTAATCCATGCGCAGATCGTCACCGATGCGGCCGACCACCACCTGACCGCTGTTGAGACCCTGACGCACGCGAAAATCGATGCCCAGGCTGTCGGCCAGTTCCTCCGCCAGGCCGCGGATATCGCGCTGTATGTCGAGGGCCGCCCGGCAGGCCCGCTCCGCATGGTCCTCGTGCGCGATGGGCGCACCGAACAGCGCCATGATGCCGTCACCGGTGTACTGGTTGACCGTGCCCTCGTAGCGGTGGACGTTGTCGGTGAGCAGGGCGAAGAAGCGATCCAGCACCCCGTGCCACTGCTCCGGGTCGACCTGCCGGGACAGGGCCACCGAACCTTTCACGTCCACGAACAGCACGGTGACCTGCTTGCGCTCGCCTTCCAGGGCCGAACGCGACTGCAGGATTTTCTCGCTGAGGTGACGCGGCGTGTAATGGGCCCGCTGGCCGGAAGCCTCGATCCCCTTGCCGCACTGGTTGCAGAATCGCGCATCCGGCGGATTCATGTGTCCGCATTCGGCGCAGACCTTCAGCCCGGCCGTGGTCACAGGCAGGCCGCCTGGGCGGACAGCCGGCCGGTCGCGCCGCAGCCCTGCCAGTGCTCCCTGGCCTGGGCCAGGCTGCGCGCGGCGCCGGCCTGATCGCCGTCGCGCCGGGACTGCCAGGCGCAGAACTGCAGCAGGTCGCCGCGGAACAGTTCCGCGCCCGTCTCCCGGATCAACACCTCCATCGCCTGCAGGCACTCCTGCAGCGATGCATCCCGGTCCTGCAGCAGCCGCGCCTTGACGATCCAGGCGCGCAGGGTCCAGACCCGCTGCCGCGCCTCCTCACCGCGTGCGATGGCCTCCTCCACCGTGTGAAGGGCCTGATCCTGGCGACCCATGACGTGATAGGCATGCGCCAGGGTGCCCAGATGTGCGGTCGCGAACTGCCCGCCGATCGCGCCGGGGGCGATCAGGGCCCGGCTGCGCTCCAGCAGCTCCACCGCCTGCTGTGGCTCGCCCTGGGCCATCGCGACCTGGGCCGCCGCACGTTCGGCGATCTCGATGAAGGTCGAGCTGCCGAATTCCCGCGCGTACTCGCAGGCCCGCCGTGCCAGCGCCGCGCCATCACCCAGCTCGCCACGCAGCAGCTGGATGTCCACCAGATTGGAATACATCCAGCTGACCCGGACCTCCAGTGCCTCGGCGCAGGCCAGCGCGGCACGGGCTTCGGACTGGGCCAGCTCCAGCTCGCCGCGAAAGGCCAGGATCAGGGCCCGGAAACCGCGCGACATCATGTTGTCGGCATCGATCGGCCCGCGATGCCAGGCGCCGCCGTCACGCCGATCCAGCACCTTGAGGCCGTCGTTCAGGCGGCCGGCGGCGAAGTAGCTGAACAGGATGGGAATCCGGAAACGGTTTTCCAGGCTGGCGTCGGCCAGATCCTGCGCCAGCTGCATGGCCTCGCCCGTGTTGACCACCGCGCGATCCGCATCGCTGCGATTGAGCAGGCGCCCGCCATTGGAGATCAGCAGCTCCGCCAGCAGGGCCTTGTCGCCCAGTTCCTCCGCCAGCTGCCGGGCCTCCTCGTAGAGGGCGTCCATGTCCATGTCCAGATCATGAAAGCCGGCCAGCCTCAGCAGGCTGGCGCGAACCTGGATGGCCAGCGCTCGTCCGGCCTCGCTGACCGGCTCCAGCAGGCGCAGGGCCCGGCGCAGGTAGCGCATATCCTCCTGCAGATCATGCTGGGCCAGCAGGGAGGCGCAGCGGATGCACCAGTGCGCGGCCCGTTCCCGCTCCCCGGCAGCCTCCCAGTGGTGGGCCAGGCCCGCCGCGGCACGCTGACAGCCGGTGTCCTCGAAATATTTCTCGAGCAGTTGCGCGACCCGCCGGTGCAGCTCCACCCGCCGGTCGCGCAGCAGGCTGGCATAGACCACCTCCTGCACCAGGGGGTGGCAGAACAGCCATTGATCGGTGGCACTGTCGTCGTCGCCACGCAGGTAATTGCCCAGTTCCAGCCGGCGCAAGGCGTCCTGCAGCGCCGCCTCGTCCAGCTCGCTGACATGGCGCAGCAGGCGATAGTCGAAGCGCTGGCCCAGCACGGCGGCAATCTGCAGCAGGGCCTTGTCGCCGGCCTCCAGCTTGTCCACGCGACCGGCGATCAGCGCCTGCACGCTGGCGGGAATCTCGATCTCGTCCAGTGGCGCCGTCAGCCGTCTGGCGCCGGGCTCGCCCTGCAGCAGCCCCTCGCTGGCCATGGCCCGCACCGACTCCTCGATATAGAAGGGATTGCCCGCGGCCTGGCGGGTGATCTGGGCCACCAGCTCGCGCAGTTCATCGTCCTGCCCCAGCAGGCTGCGGGTCATCTGCTCCATGGCATCGCCACTGAGCGGCTGCAGCACGATCTGCTCCGGGCGATGCGCGGCCAGCCAGGCCGGCAGCGGGCCCGGCCGCATGTTGAACAGCAGCAGGGAGGACTGGCAGCCCCCGCATTCCAGCAGGATGCGGAAGAATTCCTGTGAACCGGCGTCCAGCCAGTGCAGGTCCTCGACCAGGATCACCCGTCGCTGTGCCGTCTCCAGCAGGCAGACCTCGCGAAACAGCTCGCGCATGCGCTGGTCCCGCACTTCGGGCGGCAGCGCCAGCGCGGGAGCCTGCGGATCGGCGATGCCCAGGAATTCGAACAGCAGGGGCAGTTGCGGACGCAGGGCGTCCTGCAGCAGCAGCACCGTACCGGCGATCTTCTGCCGCGCCAGGGCCGGCGTGTCGCCCGGCTGCACCCCGAAACGCTGGCGCACCAGCTCACGCACCGGTTGCAGGGGCACGCTCTGGCCATGCGGCACACCCGAACAGCTGAGCACCGGCACCCCGGCCTGACGCCAGCGCTCGACGGCCTCGTAGCACAGGCGGCTCTTGCCCAGGCCGCCGTCGCCGATCAGCACCCGCAACTGACGACCCTGTTCGGCCTCGTCCAGGGCCTGCAGCAGGGCGGCGAGCTCACGCTCGCGCCCGGCAAAGCCGGTCAGCCCGCGGGCCCGTGATGCCTCCAGGCGCAGGCTGATCGCGGTCTGTCCGGTGAGCTCGAAAACCGGCACGGGCCGCTCGCGCCCCTTCACCTGCATCGGACCGAGCGGACGCAGTTCGAAGTAGTCGCGGATCAGCTCGGCAGTGTCATGGGTGAGATACACGCTGCCGGGCGCGGCAATCTGCTCCATGCGCGCCGCCAGATTCACGGTCAGCCCCTTGGCGGTGTAATCCATGCGCAGGTCGTCACCGATGCGCCCGACCACCACCTCGCCGGAATTCAGGCCCATGCGGGTTGACGGATTGATGCCCCGCTCCAGACGCAGGCGGTCGGCGAACTCGCGCAGCCGCTCGCGCAGGGCCAGGGCCGCTCGCGCCGCCCTCGCGGCGTGGTCCTCCAGCGCCAGGGGCGCGCCGAACAGGGCCATCACCCCGTCACCGGTGAACTGGTTGATGGTCCCCTCGTAGCGGTGGATTTCCTCGCTGAGGATGGAGAAGAACTCGTCGAGAATCCGGTGCCATTCCTCGGCATCGAGCTGATCCGCGATGCGGGTGGAGCCGGCCATGTCGGCGAACAGGACCGTGACCTGCTTGCGCTCGCCCTCCATCGCGGAGCGGTGACGCAGGACCCGCTCGGCCAGATGCCGGGGCGTGTAGGCCACACGCGAGGCCGCCCCCGTGCCGGAGTTCAGGGACTGGCCGCACTGATTGCAGAATCGGGCATCAGCCGCGTTGTCCGCACCGCACTGTCCGCAACTGCTCATCTCGCTCGCTCGCTTCGCCGCACATCATTGCAGCACAAACGCGCCTGAAATGCTTGAGTCGGGCCCGGCGAACTGCCATGCTGGCTCAAAAGCGTCAGAGGGAATGGGGATGCTCGACATCTTGTTCTGGCTCTTGGTCGGGCATGCTGTGGGGGATTTTGGCCTGCAGTCCGACTGGATGGCCCGCTACAAGAATCGCCACCTGCAAGGTGAGACCGTGATCAGCCGCAAGCCGGAACTGATCTGGATCGAGGTGCTTTCCGCACACAGCCTGATCCACGCGGGCGCCGTTGCCCTGGCTACCGGCAGCATTGTGCTGGGCATCTTCGAATTTATCGCCCACTGGATCATCGATTTCTGCAAGTGCGAAGATTATTTTGGCTTCCATACCGATCAGGCGCTGCACATCCTGTGCAAGCTCACGTGGTTTATCCTCCTGACTCAGGGCTGGGTCTGAATCCTTCTGCATGGCTGACAATCTGATCATAGGCGCGGGCGCCATCGGCACCGTGTTCGCGGGCTACCTCACCGCGGCCCGACGCGACATCCGGGTTGCGGTGCTGGAATCGGAAATCGACCAGATCTCGCGCGCCGACCAGCTGCGCATCGACCGCATCACCGGACGCCCGCCCCTGCTGGTTCCGAAGCCCAAGCTGACCACCAGCCCGATCCCGCAGGCGGGCGAGAACGTGTTCATCTGCGTCAAGCACCGCGACTTCGGACCGCTGCTCGACAGCCTGCCGGAGCGCCTGGCCGAGGGTGTCACCCTGATTCCCTGCCTCAGCGGGGTGGGCGCGGCGCGCGAATTGGCCCAGCGCTTTCCGGAAGCCCGCACCGTCGCGCTGACCATCATGTTCAATGCGCAGCTGCTGGAGCCGCTGCATGCCCGGGTCACCGCCCGGCCGCAGATTCTGCTCGACACCGATGACAAGGCCCTGCTCGGCCTGTTCGGGCGCAGCGGCGTGGATGTGCGTCGCTCGGCCGGCGCCGCGGAAGCCTGGGGCAAGCTCCTGATCAACCTGGCCAACGCGATCTGCGCGCTGACCAACACCACGTTCAAGGATCTGCTCACCCGACGTGAGCTCACCGCCTGCTTTGTCGGCGTGATGGACGAGGCGGTGGAAGTGCTCAACCGGGCCGGCATCCCCTTCCAGCTGCCGATCGCCCTGCCCTATGCCTTCTACCGCCTGATGCTGCTGCATGGCGGCCCGATCCCCTGGTGGTTCGGGCGGCTGCGCAACAACATGAGCGCCGGTTCCTACCCGTCCATGGTCGCCGACGTGCGCCACGGCTACACCACGGAAGTGCGCCAGCTCAATGGGGAGATCGTCCGCCTGGCCGCATCCATCGGGCTGGCCTCGCCGAAGAACGCCCGCCTGGTGGAGCTGGTGGAGGCCCTGGAAGGCCAGCCGCCCAAGGCTTTTCTCTCGGTCACCGAGCTGCGCGCCGCACTGGGCTGACACCGCCGCCGGGGCTGCGACCAAAGCCCTATGTTGCAACGCATCATTCGGGCGCTAGAATACGCGCCCTTTTGCCGTTCGGATCCGCGCCATGCGTCGCCTCCCCACCCTGCTCGGCCTGCTCGGTTTCTCCGCTCCCTCCCTGGCGGTGAGCGGACCGCTGGACCTCAGCACCAGCGCCGTAGGCTTCGCCGCCATCGCCATCTTCGTGCTGGCCTATGTCCTGGTCATGCTCGAGGACGTGGTGCACCTGCGCAAGTCCAAGCCGGTGATGCTGGCGGCCGGCCTGATCTGGGCCATGATCGCCCTGGCCTACCGGGACACCCAGCCGGAACTGGTGGAGCAGGCCCTGCACCACAACCTGCTCGAGTTTTCCGAGCTGTTTCTGTTTCTGCTGGTGGCGATGACCTATATCAATGCCCTGCAGGAGCGCAATGTCTTCGACGTCCTGCGGGCCCGACTCAGCCGGCTCGGCCTGAGCTACCGGCAGATGTTCTGGATGACCGGGCTGATCTCCTTCTTCATGTCCGGGGTGGCCGACAACCTGACCACGGCGCTGGTCATGTGCGCCATCATCCTGGCGGTGGGCCAGGGCAACGGCCGCTTCATCAGCATCGCCTGCGTCAATATCGTGGTGGCGGCCAATGCCGGCGGCGCCTTCTCGCCCTTCGGAGACATCACCACCCTGATGGTCTGGCAGGCCGGCAAGGTGCAATTCTGGGAGTTCTTCGTGCTGTTCCTGCCCTCGGTGGTCAATGCGCTGGTTCCGGCGCTGTGCATGCACCCCTTCCTGCCCAGAGGCCAGCTGGCCCGCGACGAGCGTCCGGTGCGCATGAAGAAAGGCGCCCGCCGCATCATCGTCCTGTTCGGCATGACCATCGCCACCGCCGTCGGCTTCCACGGCGCCCTGCACCTGCCGCCGGCCTTCGGCATGATGACCGGCCTGGCCTATCTGCAGATGTTCGGTTTCTATCTGCGCAAGCGCGAACTGCACCAGCTGCGTAACGATGCCGACGATATCGGCGACATCATCCCCTTCGATGTCTTCCGCAAGGTGGCCCAGGCGGAATGGGACACCCTGCTGTTCTTCTACGGCATCATCCTGTCGGTCGGCGGCCTGGGCTTCATCGGCTATCTGGAGATCGCCTCGGGCTATTTCTATGGCGAACTCGGCCCCACCGCCGCCAACATCCTGGTCGGACTGATGTCCGCCGTGGTCGACAACATCCCGGTCATGTTCGCCGTGCTCAGCATGGACCCGGCCATGTCGCATGGTCAGTGGTTGCTGGTGACCCTGACCGCGGGGGTCGGCGGCAGCCTGCTGGCCATCGGCTCCGCCGCCGGCGTGGCCCTGCTGGGCCAGGCTCGCGGCCATTACAGCTTCTTCAGCCACCTGCGCTGGACCCCGGCCATCGCCCTGGGCCTGGCCGCCAGCATCGCCACCCACTTCTGGCTCAACGCCGGCAGCTTCGGACAGTTCGGCGGCTGAGTCCGGTCGGCCGCCGGCCCCGCGCCAAGCGCGCTCCGGCGGCCGACCGTGTCTGATCAGCCGGCTTCGCGCAGCAGCAAGCCCTCGCGCCGCTGTGCCAGCCAGCGCTGCAGGCGGGCATCGCCCTGGTAGACCGCCAGGGCCAGCAGGATCAGCGCGCCCCCGACAAAGGTCAGCGCGCCGATCGCCTCGCCGGCCAGCAGGCTGCCCAGGGCCAGGGCGAAGACCGGCGTGATCAACGGGATCAGGGCCACCTGGGTCGGCCCCAGACGCTGCAGCACGAAGAAGTACAGCATGAAGCCGAACACCGAGCCGAACAGGGCCAGGTAGCCCACCGACAGCAGGCTGAGGCGTGACATCTGCAGCGGCCACTGGCCGTCGAAGATCAGCCAGCCGAGCAGGAACACCGGCAGGCTCAGCAGCAGAGAACCGGTGGTATGTTCCAGCGCCGTCATGCCCGCTGACTGCCGCTTGACCAGCACCCCGCTGAGTGCGAACAGGGTCACCGCCAGCAGGCTCAGCAGCAGGCCGGGCAGCGCGTCGCCCGGCAGGGCCAGCGCGCCCTGGAACACCAGACCCAGCCCGCCCAGCGACAGCATCAGGGCGCCGATGCGCAGCGGGGACAGCGCGGCCTCACCCAGCAGCCAGCGGGCGAACACGCCGGACAGCAGCGGGGCCAGACCGAAGATCACCGACACCAGTCCCGACGGGATATAGGCCACCGCCAGATAGGTCGCGCTCATCGCCCCGACCACCCCGATGTTGGCCGCGGCATAGGCCGACAGGGCCTGAGGATCCCGCCGCAGGGGCGTGCGCGTGAACAGGCAGATCAGCAGGCAGACGGCGCCGGCCAGGCCCATGCGCAGACCGACCGCCGCGATGAAGGACAGGCTGTCGGTGCTGAACTTGATGGTCAGTGGCGTGGTGCTCCAGATCAGCACCACCGTCGCATAGGCCAGAGCCACTTTCATTGCATTTCTCCGGGCAAAAAAAAACCGCCGATCCTGGGGATGGGCGGTTCGCAATCCGAAACGGAATCGCTAGGTCGATTCCGCGCGCGAGCACGCCCTCTCCCGGCTAAACGGCCAGGCGAGCAGGCAGATAACGCGCTTGTGCATCAGATTGGACATGGCTGCATTATAGGCCTGAAAAACGCGCCGGGGAAAGCGCCGGCCTGACGAGCGGTGCCGACCCACCCTGGCCCAGGCCTTTGGGCCCCGCAAAAAAAAGCCCCGGCCGTGGCCGGGGCTTCGTGATCATCGCGCGAGCATCACTCGAGCAGGTGGATTTCCACCCGTCGGTTCATCGCCCGGCCTTCCTCGCTGGCGTTCTCCGCCACCGGCCGGGACTCGCCATAGCCGATCGACTGGATGTTCGCCGCCGGCACGCCCTCGGAGACCAGGAACTGGCGCACCGAGGCGGCACGCCGCTCGGACAGGGCCTGGTTGTACTGATCCGAGCCCATCGAGTCGGTGTGACCGGCCACCTGGATCTGCAGCAGCGGCTGGTCGGACAAGGACTTGGCGACCTTGCGCAGCAGCTGCTTGGAGTCGGGCAGCAGGTTGGACTTGTCGAACTCGAAGTGCACGTTGTGCAGCACCAGCACCTGATTGCGGATCGGACAGCCCACCTGGTCGACTTCCAGCCCCGGGAAGGTGTTCGGGCACTGGTCGATCTCGTTCTCGACCCCGTCACCGTCGTTGTCGCGCGAGCAGCCGCGTTCGTTCACCGGCACGCCGTAAGGCGTGTTCGGGCAGTCGTCGCGGAAGTCCGGCACGCCGTCCTGGTCGGTGTCGTAGGGGCAGCCGTTGACGTCCACCTCGGCACCCAGCGGGGTGTTCGGGCACAGGTCGCGGCTGTCCGGCACGCCGTCCTGGTCGGAGTCGATCGGGCAGCCCTGGGCATCGACCGGCACGCCTTCCGGGGTATCCGGGCAGCGGTCCAGCGGATCGATCACGCCGTCCTTGTCCGAATCCAGCGGGCAGCCGTGCTCGTCCACCAGCACGCCGTCCGGCGTGTTCGGGCACTTGTCCTTGTAGTCCGGCACGCCGTCGCCGTCGGTGTCGAAGGGACAGCCGCGCGGATTGACCTCGACGCCGAAGGGCGTGTTCGGGCATTCGTCGATGGAATCCGGCACGCCGTCCCTGTCGCGATCCGGCGCGGGCGGCGGCCAGGGGCCGAACTTGTAGCGCACCCCGGCGGTGGCCGACCAGTGATAGTACTGATCGTCATCCAGGTTGCCTTCCTGATCCACCGGATCGACGGTGTAGCGACCTTCGGCCAGGAACTCGAAATTGTTGTCGATCGGGCGCACGAAGTTGAGGCCGGCGAAACTGCCCACCCCGTTCTGCTCCGTGCTCAGCCACTGGACCTGGCGACCGGCCACGCCACCGAACAGGCCGAGCTTGAAGTCCTGCGCCTGCAGCACATCGAAGGTGGCCTTGATGCCGCCGCCGAAGCGCGTGTAGTCCGCGGTCAGCCCGGAGCCGCCCACGTTGTGCACGTTGATCAGCGCGTAGGCGAACTCACCCTCGACCGTCAGCCGCGGGAAGATTGCCCGGCCGGCCGACAGCGTGAAGGTGAAGCCCTCATCGAACTCGGAACTGTCCGTGATCGCACCACCGGCCATGGCACTGATGAACCAGCGGTTGTCGAACGGCTCGGCCGCGCTGGCAGTGCCCGCCAGCGTTGCAGCCAGAACCAAACATCCCAAACGTCCCATATCCCTTGTCCCCTGTAAAAAGTGGGTGCGCGTATCTGTCAGGAAACTGCCTGTCGGGAGCCCACGCCCGGATGGCCTTGTCCATCCGCGATGCCGGCTCCCACCATTGTCTTACTCTGCCTTACCGGGCGGCCGGCGGTGGCCCCAGCAGCTCGCTGCAGGAAGGCACACTGGGCGCGGTGGTGGCGTTGAACGCGCAGACCGGCGCGATCAGGCCCGTCAGCACGTAGAAGGTGCTGGTGGCACTGAAGGTCTCCAGCGTGGCCGTGACGCAGGAAGAGCCGCCCAGGGTGCCGAAGCTGCCCGTGTTCAGGGTGACCTCCCCCTTGCTGCCCGGCGCGTCGCTGACCAGCAGCGGGGTGTTGTTGAAGTCGTCGCCGACCGTACCCGGAATCTGTCCACACTCGCTGAGGCCCACCAAATCCAGCACCGGCACCGGCCCCAGGGTCGCACCCCAGGTGGAGGATTCGGTCGCATCCGCACTGCAGCTGATCGGGTTGCCGTCGCCGTC
>JBFJTN010000025.1:0-27231 GCA_041625325.1 Oceanococcus sp.
AGGTCGAGGCCAAGGACGCCGGTGATGACGAGGCCATGTTCTTCGATGCGGATTACATCCGTGCCCTGGAATACGGCATGCCGCCCACGGCGGGGGAGGGCATCGGCATCGACCGGCTGACCATGCTGCTCACCGATGCGGCCTCGATTCGCGAGGTGCTGCTGTTCCCGCAGTTGCGCCCGGAGGCCTGAGGATCAGGCAGCGCTCTCGTCGCTGACGTATTCCACCGCCTGCACCACCCGCTGGCCGGCGACACAGGCTTCGTCGAGCAGGAACTTGCCGTCCAGGTGATTCTCCTGCGGGTTGATCAGGGTCACCAGGCGCTGCGGCGCGCGGCCGCGGTAGTGCACCCGGGCGACGATCTCCTGGCCGACGTAGCAGCCCTTGTTGAAGTGCAGGCCATCCAGCGCTTCCAGGCCCAGTGACTGGGGCAGGAACTTCTCGCGGGTGGCGGCATTGATCTGTGGTTCGCCGCCGAGCAGGCGCAGGGCCTTGAAGCGGGCGCCGGCGTCCGCCGCTTGCGCGGGCAGCGGTTCGCGGAGCAGGGACAGGGCCTGACCCGGTCCCAGCGGCAGCCAGCACCCGGCGTCTTCGCAGACCCAGTCCGTCGGAGCGTCCGCCCCGACATGGCCCTGCACGATCAGTTCCGGGCGGGAAAAGTCGACCTTTGCGCGCAGCACGAACAGGCGCATGCGTCGTTCGAAGTCCTCGATCTGATCGCTGGGCAGCAGCAGGACAAAGCCCTGCGCGCAACGCAGGATGCGCAGCACCGCCCAGACCCGGCCCTTGGCGTTGCACCAGGCGGTCAGGCGCTGCTGCCGCGCGCCCAGGCCGCGCAGGTCCATGGTGAGCTGCCCCTGCAGGAAGCTTTCCGCGTCCTCGCCGCCCGCCAGCAGGGGCGTCAGCGGCAGGGCGGGGGTGACGGCGGGGCTGCCCAGGAGTTGGTCTTGCAGGCTGTGGAGGTCCATGGGGCGCCATCCTAACGGGGCGGAAGGCCGCCTGCCAGAGGCGGCTTCGATTGCCTCAGTTCCCGCCGCTGGCTATCATTTCTCGGCTCATGACAGATCACAAGACACAGCGGAAGGTCGTTCCTGGCAAGCCGGCCGAATCGGAGCCGCAGATCAAGACGCTGGATCAGGTTCTCAAGCGGCGGCCGGTGGAGATCGGTGGCCCGGCCGGCCCCGAGCCGACCCGCTATGGGGATTGGGAACGCAAGGGGCGCTGCATCGATTTCTGACCGGCGCCGCCGGCCACATTGAATTAAGGGAGCTCACATGGCTATCGACACCGGCGGACGGCCACTGTCGCCGCACTTGCAGGTTTATCGGCCGCAACTGACGTCCATACTGTCCATCCTGCATCGTGGCACCGGTGTCGTGCTGGCCCTGGGCTTGCTCGGCCTGGCTTGCTGGCTGCTGGCCATCGCCAGCGGCGCGGAAGATTACGCGGCGGTCCAGGCATTCTACGGCTCCTTCTTCGGCCAGCTGATCCTGTTCGGCTGGAGCTATGCGCTGTTCTACCACCTGTGCAACGGCATCCGGCACCTGATCTGGGACGCCGGCCGGCAGCTGGATATCGAGAGCGTCTATCGCGGCGGCTGGGTGATGCTCGGCGCCTCATTTGCATTGACGGCGATCTGCTGGATCGCCGCCCTGATCTAGGAGCCGCCGATGAGTCTTCGCAGTCCCCTGGGGCGGGCCCGCGGCCTGGGTTCCGCCAAAAGTGGCGTGCATCACTGGTGGATGCAGCGGCTGACCGCCATCGCCCTGGTGCCCTTGTGCCTGTGGCTGGTCTATGGCCTGGTCTGCGTGGCCGGCGCCCCGCACGCCGAGGCCGTGGCCTGGCTGTCGCAGCCCCTGACCGCGGTCACCATGAGCCTGCTGCTGGTCGCCATGTTCTATCACTCCATGCTCGGCGTTCAGGTCGTGATCGAGGATTACGTCCACGGCGAGTTCAGCAAGCTGGCCAGTCTGGTGCTGTCCAAATTCGCCCATCTGGCGCTGGCCGCCCTGAGCATCTTCTCCGTCCTGAAAGTGGCCCTCGGCCAGTAAGCCCCCGGCGCAAGGAAAGAACATGAGTTCGAGTTATCCGATTACCGATCACGTCTACGATGTCGTTGTCGTGGGCGCCGGCGGCGCCGGCCTGCGCGCCGTGCGCGGCCTGTCCCAGGCCGGTCTGTCCACCGCCTGCATCACCAAGGTCTTCCCCACCCGCAGCCATACCGTGGCCGCGCAGGGCGGGGTCTCGGCCGCGCTGGGCAACATGGGCGAGGACGACTGGCGCTGGCACATGTACGACACCGTCAAGGGCTCCGACTGGCTCGGCGACCAGGATGCGATCGAATACATGTGCCGCGAGGCCATCCCCTCGATCATCGAGCTGGAACACGACGGCGTGCCCTTCTCGCGCACCGAAGACGGCAAGATCTACCAGCGTCCCTTCGGCGGCATGACCACGCATTTCGGCGAGGGCACGGCCCAGCGCACCTGTGCGGCCGCCGACCGCACCGGCCATGCCATGCTGCACGCCCTGTATCAGCAGGCGCTCAAGCACAAGGCCGAATTCTTCATCGAATATTTCGCCATCGACCTGCTGATGAGCGACGACGGCGAATGCCTGGGCGTGCTGGCCTGGGATCTGGCCACCGGTGAACTGCATCGCTTCCGCGCGCAGAAGACCATTCTGGCGGCGGGCGGCTACGGCCGGGCCTACTTCTCCTGCACCTCGGCCCACACCTGCACGGGTGACGGCAACGGCATGGTGCTGCGCGCCGGCCTGCCGGTGCAGGACATGGAGTTCGTGCAGTTCCACCCCACCGGCATCTATGGCGCCGGCTGCCTGATCACCGAGGGCGTGCGCGGGGAGGGCGGCATCCTGCGCAATGCCAATGGCGAACGCTTCATGGAGCGTTACGCGCCCAACGCCAAGGACCTGGCCTCGCGCGACGTGGTCTCCCGTTCCATGTCCATGGAGATCCGCGAAGGTCGCGGGGTCGGCCCGGAAGCCGACCACATCTTCCTGCACCTGGAACACCTGGGGCCGGAAGTGATCAACGAGCGCCTGCCCGGGATCGCCGAGTCGGCCGAGATCTTCGCCGGCGTGGACGTGTCCAAGGAGCCGATCCCGGTGATCCCCACCGTGCACTACAACATGGGCGGGACCCCGGCCAATTTCAACGGCGACGTGGTCACCCTGCGCGACGGCAATCCGGATGCGGTGGTGCCGGGCCTGATGGCGGTGGGCGAAAACGCCTGTGTGTCGGTGCACGGGGCCAATCGCCTGGGTTCCAATTCGCTGCTCGATCTGGTCGTCTTCGGCCGCGCCGCGGCCAAGCACTGCGCCGACACGATCACCCCGGGCAAGCCGGTGCGCCAGGTGCCCAGAGAGGCCGAAGACAAGATCCTGTCCCGCCTGGACGGTTTCCGCCACGCCAAGGGCAGCCGGCCGACCGCGGACGTGCGCCTGGCCATGCAGAAGACCATGCAGGCGCACTGCGCGGTGTTCCGCACCGGTGAGATCATTTCCGAGGGCATCGACAAGCTGCATGAGGTGATCGATTCCTTCGAGGAGGTCGGCGTGTCCGACCGCTCGATGATCTGGAACACCGATCTGGTCGAAACCCTGGAGCTGGACAACCTGCTGGGCCAGGCCCTGGTGACCATCACCTCCGCCCTGAACCGCGAGGAAAGCCGCGGCGCCCAGGCCCGCGAGGACTTCCCGGAACGGGATGACGAGAACTGGATGAAGCACACCCTGGCGTGGCGTACCGGCGCGAAGGAGGTCAAGATCGACTATCGCCCGGTGCACATGTACACCATGACCGACGAGGTCGAAGTGGTGCCGCCGAAGAAGCGCGTCTACTAAGGAATCATCATGGCCCAATTCACCCTGCCCAAGAATTCCAAGATCAAGCAAGGCAAGCACTTCGAGGCGCCGGCTGGTGCGACCAAGGTGCGGCGCTTCAAGATCTATCGCTACGATCCGGATTCGGGCGAGACCCCGCGCACCGACACCTATGATGTGGATGTGGGCAGCTGCGGTCCGATGGTCCTCGATGCCCTGATCAAGATCAAGAACGAGATGGACCCGACCCTGACCTTCCGGCGCTCCTGCCGCGAGGGGATCTGCGGCTCCTGCTCGATGAACATCGGCGACAAGATGGGCGGGTCCAACACCCTGGCCTGCACCAAGGCCATCGCCGACTACGAGGGCGAGATCCGCATCTATCCGCTGCCGCACATGCCGGTGGTCAAGGATCTGGTGCCGGACCTGACGCATTTCTACGCGCAGTACGCCTCGATCGAGCCCTGGATCAAAACCGACACGGCCAATCCGAGCCGCGAGCGGCTGCAGACCAAGGAAGAGCGGGCCAAGCTGGACGGCCTTTACGAGTGCATCCTGTGCGCCTGCTGCTCCACGTCCTGTCCCAGCTACTGGTGGAATGGCGACAAGTACCTGGGCCCGGCCATCCTGCTGCAGGCCTACCGCTGGCTGGCGGATTCGCGCGACGAGGCCACCGGTGAGCGGCTGGACATGCTGGAAGACCCCTTCAAGCTGTACCGCTGCCACACCATCATGAACTGCACCAACACCTGTCCGAAGGGGCTGAACCCGGGCAAGGCCATCGCCGAGACCAAGAAGATGCTGCTCGAGCGGCAGGTCTGAGCGCGCCCGGGTGAGTGAACTGTCGCGCCTGCGCTGGCGCTGCCGACGCGGCATGAAGGAACTGGACGTGCTGTTCGAGGCCTATCTCGAGCAGCACTATCCGCAGGCTGATGAAGCCGAGCGCGCCGCCTTCCTGGCGGTGGTCGAGATGGACGATCCGGACATCTATGCCATCTGCCTGCGCCGGATGCCGGCGCCGCCCGAGGTGGCGGTGATCTTCGAACGCTTTCGCGCCATCCTCTAGCCACCCGCTTTGCGCATTGCGGCCGCGGCCCGACGTCCCTGCGGCCGGGCCCCGCCCCTATGCGCTGGCGCCTGCCTGCAGCAGGGTCGGTCGGGGCTGGTCGAGCAGGCCCGGGTGGTCCAGGTTGTAATGCAGCCCGCGGGATTCCTTGCGGGACTGGGCGGAGCGGATGATCAGCTCGGCCACCACCGCGAGATTGCGCAGTTCGATCAGGTCCGGCGTGACCCGGAAATTGCCGTAGTACTCGTTGATCTCCTGCTTCAGCACCTCGATCCGGTGTGCCGCCCGCTCCAGGCGCTTGTTGGTGCGTACGATGCCCACGTAATCCCACATGAAGCGACGGATCTCGTTCCAGTTGTGGGCGACCACGATCTCCTCGTCCGAGTCCGTCACCCGGCTTTCGTCCCAGTGCGGCAGCGGGCGCTGTGGCATCTCCGGGGCGGTCTGCGCGATGTGGTCCGCCGCGGCCTGGGCGAACACCAGACATTCGAGCAGGGAATTGCTCGCCATGCGGTTGGCGCCGTGCAGGCCGGTGCAGGCGGTTTCGCCGATGGCATAGAGGCAATCCACGTCGGTCGCGCCGTGCAGATCGGTGCGGACCCCGCCACAGGTGTAGTGGGCCGCCGGCACCACCGGCAGCGGCTCGCGGCTCATGTTCAGGCCCAGTTCGAGGCAGCGCGCGTAGATGTTGGGAAAGGACTCCCGGATGAAGTCACGTGGCTTGTGGCTGATATCCAGATAGACGTGATCCAGGCCCAGGCGCTTCATCTCGTGGTCGATGGCGCGGGCCACGATGTCGCGAGGCGCCAGTTCGGCTCGCTCGTCGAAGCGCGGCATGAAGCGGCTGCCATCGGGCAGCAGCAGGCGGCCACCCTCTCCGCGCACCGCTTCGGAGATCAGGAAGGAGTGGGCCTGCGGATGGAACAGGCAGGTGGGATGGAACTGCATGAATTCCATGTTGGCGACGGAGCAGCCGGCCCGCCAGGCCATGGCGATGCCGTCGCCACTGGCGCCGCGCGGATTGCTGGAATACAGGTAGGCCATGTTGGCGCCGCCGGTGGCCAGGATCACCGCGCGGCCGGACAGCGATTCGACCCGCTGGCGGCGCATGTCCAGCGCGTAAACGCCCACGCAGCGAGGGCCATCCAGGATCAGGTCGATGGCCAGCCGGTGCTCCAGCAGTTCGATGTGGGGATTGTCCCGGGCCAGTCCGGCGAGGGTGGTCTCCACGGCGCGGCCGGTGGCATCGGCGGCGTGGATCACCCGGCGATGGCTGTGGCCGCCTTCGCGGGTCAGGTGGAACTGACCATCGGCCGGCTGGCGGGTGAAGGGCACGCCCTTGTTGACCAGCCAGTCGATGGCCTGAGGGCCGCGCTCGACGGTGAAGCGCACCGCCGCCGGATCGCACAGGCCGGCGCCGGCGCTCAGCGTGTCCGCGATATGGGCATCGTAGGAGTCGCGCTCGGACAGCACCGCGGAGATGCCGCCCTGGGCGTACAGGGTCGAGCCTTCCTCCAGGGAACCTTTTGCGATTACGAGGCTCTGAATACCAGCTTCGGCCAGCCGCAGGGCCGCGGTCAGTCCGGCGGCGCCGCTGCCTACAATCAAAACTCGGGAGTCACTGAGCACCATGTCAATCGGGGTCAATAGCTGGGCTTACCTGGGCATCCCGGGCCTGCCCGGGGCGTCGGGCATTGCCCGGCTGGAAGAAAAGCCGCGCAGCGGTTCGGGGCAGGCTGATACACTTGCGGGCGGACAAGAAACGACTGTTGCCCGGCCGAGCAAGGAGCCGGGACAACTCCAGAAGGGGAATATGACGGCCCCCGCCGATATCCGCAATGGGGAGGCCGCAACACCGGTGACGGCTCGTATGGCGGAGAAGGATATCGACCAGGCTCTGGTCGAGCGTGCGCAGGGCGGCGACAGCCGGGCCTTCGATGCCCTGGTGATCAAGTACCAGCAGCGCGTGATTCAACTGGTCTCGCGGCTGGTCAGCGATGCCGACGCCCCTGACGTGGCCCAGGAGGCCTTCATCAAGGCCTACCGGGCGCTGCCCAATTTCCGCGGCCAGAGCGCCTTCTACACCTGGCTGTATCGGATTGCGGTGAATACCGCGAAGAACCATCTGGTCTCGCGCAAACGCCGGCCATCGGGTCAGGACATCGACGTGGCCGACGCTGAACTTTATGGCCACACCGAGCATCTAAGCGACAACACGACGCCGGAGTCGAGCCTGCTCAGTGACGAGATTCGCAAGGTGGTCACGGACACGATCGACGCCCTGCCGGCGGACCTGAGAACCGCCATCTCCTTGCGCGAGTTCGACGGATTGAGCTATGAAGACATCGCCAATGCGATGGATTGCCCTGTCGGGACCGTGCGTTCCCGGATTTTCCGCGCACGCGCGGCCATCGATGAGAAACTCAAACCCTTGCTGGAGCAAATTTAGTCAATGAGCGAGCAGCCCAAGCACAAGGATTTGATTTGCGCCTTTCTGGACGAGGAACTGTCCGCCGGTGACGTGGATGAACTGCTGAGCCAGCTGGAGTGCCAGGACACGCGGGCCCGCGCCTGTCGACAGTCCCTGGTCGCCTCCCTGCTGGTGGGACGGCAGAACACGCTGTGTCCGGACCTGTCGGCCGGGGTGCGGGCGGCACTGGCGCAGGAGAGCGCCGGCGCGACCCCGACCGTCGTGCCGCTGCGCCGGGCCCCGGGGCGTCGGCGCGACTGGAAGGTGCCGGCCACGGGCTTCGCTCTGGCGGCCTCCATGGCCATGGTCGCGGTGTTCGTGGTCAAGCCTTCCTCCCAGCCGGCCGCCGAGGCGACGGCGCCCGCCCGGATTGCCAGTGCGGCATCAGGCCAGCCGGTCGCGCAGACCGTCGCGGTCAGCGCGCCCGCCACCCGGGAGCTGGTCATCGCGGCGCCGGAGCACAGCCGGCCGCTGGTCGCGCAGTGGGGCAGCGCCGACGCGCCCGGCACCCAGCCGGTGACCTCGTCCAGCGCCCTGCAACGGCAGCAGCTCAACACCTTCCTCATCAACCACGCGCGCAACGGCGGTGGCAATGCATTGTCCGGCTCGCTGGGCTATGCCCGCGTCGCCGCCAGCCCGAAGCAGCAAAGCGACGAGTCACGCCGATAATGGCCAGATTGCTGGCCGTACTGCTGGCGAGTGCCATCCCAGCGACGGCCTCCGCCGACGCGCTGGAATGGCTGCAGCGCATGAGCGAAGCGGTGCGCCTGTCGACCTACGAAGGCACGGCGGTCTACCGCAACGGCGATCAACTCGAGTCCCTGCGGGTCTATCACCGCTACGCGGAAGGCCGCGAGTGGGAGCGCATGTACTCGCTGTCCGGACAGCAACGCGAGGTGCTGCGTCAGGCGGACAACGTGATCTGCATCCTGCCGGAACAGAAGGCGGTACTCACCGACAATCTCGGCCTGCGCGGACTGCTGCCCAAGCTCCCGCGCGCCGCTTTCGAGAAGCTGGACAGCCACTACGAACTCATCGAGTTCACCCATGCGGCGCGGGTGGCCGATCGCAGTTGCCGGGAAATCCAGATCCGCGCCCGTGACATCTACCGCTACAGCTATCAGGTCTGCCTGGACGAGGAGACGGCGGTTCCGCTGGATATTCGTCTGCTGGGGGAGGGAGGTGAACTGCTGGAACAGGTGATCTTCACCCAGATTGGCTACCCGGAGAGCCTGGACAGCGCGCTGTTCGAGGCCGGCGTCGACGTGTCGGACTTTCGCCAGGTGTCCCAGGCGCCGTCAGCCGCCGACAGCGCCGTCAGTGCAGGCGAAGTCTGGGAGATGCGCGATCTGCCCGCCGGATTTCGCCTGGCCAACCGGGAACTGGGTCACTGGCCCGGCTACGACAGCCCGGTGCTGCAGATGCTCTACACCGACGGCCTGGCCTCGGTGTCCGTCTTCGCCACCGCGCAGCAGATTCCCGAGGCCGCCCTGCAGGGCCTGACCCGCATGGGTGGGGTCAATGCCTACGGCGTCATGAAGGATGCGCATCACATCACGGTGGTGGGTGAGGTTCCGCAGGCGACCGTTCGCTTTTTCGGCGATAATCTCCAGCAGGTTCCCGTCCCCGTTCTCCCGTGATCCAGAATCTTGTGCGCGTGACCGGGCGCGATGGCGTCTGGGTCACTGTCACCGCGGCCAGCGCGACCGGCTGCGCCCGCTGTGATGCCGGTGAAGGCTGCGGGGGTGGCGTGTTCGGCAAGCTGGTGCGTCGCCGCCTTGATGGCCTGCGTCTGGCCGAAGCGGAGCTTGACCTGCAGCCTGGCCAGCACGCCGTGCTGGGCCTGGACGATGGCGTGTTCCTGCGTGTCGTCCTGCTGACCTACGGCCTGCCGCTGCTGGCGCTGTTGCTCGGATCCGCCGCGGCCACCGCACTCGGCGCCAGCGACGCGCTGGTTGCGCTCAGCGGCGCCGCCGCCCTCATTCTGGCCATGCTGGCCGCTCCGCGTCTGCGCGAGCGCCTGTTGCGCCAGCAACTCAAACCGCGCCTGCTGAGGCGCATAACGCTTGCTCAATGGGAGTGCCGTCTTGATTAGTGCCCTGCGATGGTTGGTTCCCGGTCTGGCCCTGGGCCTGCTGCTCGGCTGCGAGAACGAAGCCCGTTTGCCCGATTTCACCGGCCTGGTCGAAGACGCCGCGCCGGCCATCGTGAACATCAGCGGCACCGGCGAGGTGGTCGAAGGGCCGGGTCAGCCCGTCCCGCCGCTGTTCGAGTGGTTCCGCGATTTCGTGGAACCGGGTGAAGAAGAGCAGAAGCCCCGCCAGCAGCCGCATCGTTCCCTGGGTTCGGGCTTCATCCTCAGCGAGGATGGCGAAATCCTGACCAACAACCACGTCATTGCGGAGGCGGACGAGATCCTGGTGACCCTGGCGGACCAGCGTCAGTTCAAGGCCAAGGTGATCGGTCGCGACAAGGCCAGCGACCTGGCCCTGCTGCGCATCGAAGCGGACGACCTTCCGGTGTTGCGTTTCGGCGATTCCGACCGGCTGCGGGTGGGGGAATGGGTGCTGGCGATTGGCTCGCCCTTCGGCTTCGAGCAGACCGTGACGGCCGGGATTGTTTCCGGCAAGCGGCGGGCCCTGGGCTCGGAGCAGTACGTGCCTTTCCTGCAGACCGACGTGGCCATCAATCCCGGCAATTCGGGCGGGCCGCTGTTCAACCTCAAGGGCGAGGTGGTGGGCATCAACTCGCAGATCTTCAGCCAGACCGGCGGCTACATGGGCCTGTCATTCGCCATCCCCTCGGTCACCGCGGCCAACGTGATCCGGCAACTGCGCGAGCACGGCCGGGTGCGCCGCGGATGGCTGGGTGTGGTCATCCAGCAGGTGGATGGCGCGCTGGCGGAAAGTTTCGGACTGGAGCACGCCACCGGTGCGCTGGTCAGCCACGTGGAAAGCGGCGGTCCGGCCGACAAGGCCGGCCTGCGCTCCGGTGACGTGATCCTGGAGGTCGACGGGGAAACCGTGCCCGGATCGGCGGCGCTGCCGCCCATGGTGGGGCAACGCGCGCCGGGTGAGACCGTGCGCCTGAGCATCATGCGCGACGGCAAGCGCACCCAGTTGCGGGTGAACCTGGGCGAAGTGCCTGGCGAAGAGCTCGCCAGTGCGGATGAGGACTGGACCGGCCTCAGCACCCAGCCGCTGAGCGAGCGCCTGAAGCGGCAGCTCAATCTGGAAGAGGGCCTGCTGGTGCGTGGGGTGCAGCCGGGCAGCGCGGCGGCCCGCGCGGGTCTGCGGCAGGGTGACCTGATCCTCAGCTGGGCCGGTGACGCCCTGGCTGAGCCGGCCGATCTCGAGCGGCGCGCGGCGCGCCTGAATCCGGGCCAGTCCGCGGCCCTGCTGGTGCTGCGCAACGAGCGAACCCTGTTCATCGCCCTGCAACGGCCGGCGACCGGGGATTGAAGACCCTGATCCTGCTCGGACGCCCGGGCTGCGGGCTGTGCGAGCAGTGGGAGGACCTGCTGCACGAGCGTTTCGGTGGCAGCTTCCGGCTGGACTGGCGGGATGTGGATCGCGATCCCGCCTGGCAGCGCGCCTATGGCGAACGCATCCCGGTGCTGCTGGATGCTGATGGTGCGCTGCTGTGCGTCTCGCAGCTCGACCTGACGGCCTTGAGCCGTTATCTGACGGCGCCGGCCGGACCTGTATAATCGCGCACTTTTGCCACCCGCCACCGGCCGTCCCGGCGCCGTATGCAATCCCATATCCGCAACTTTTCCATCATCGCCCACATCGACCACGGTAAGTCCACCCTGGCGGATCGCTTCATTCAGATCTGTGGCGGTCTGACGGAGCGCGAAATGGCCAATCAGGTGCTCGATTCCATGGACATCGAGCGCGAGCGGGGGATCACCATCAAGGCCCAGGCGGTGCGGCTGGACTTCCAGGCCGCCGATGGCCAGCACTACCAGCTGAACCTGATCGATACGCCCGGACACGTGGACTTCTCCTACGAGGTCTCCCGCTCGCTGGCCGCCTGCGAGGGCGCGCTGCTGGTGGTCGATGCCTCCCAGGGGGTCGAGGCCCAGAGCGTGGCGAACTGCTACACGGCGATCGAGCAGGAACTGGAAGTGGTGCCGGTGCTGAACAAGATCGACCTGCCCGCGGCGGAGCCCGACCGGGTGATCGCGCAGATCGAGGATGTCATCGGGGTGGAGGCGCGCAATGCCCTGACCTGCAGCGCCAAGACCGGGCTGGGCGTGCAGGAGGTGCTGGAGCAGCTGGTGAGCCGCGTGCCGCCGCCTTCAGGCGATCCCGACGCCCCGCTGCAGGCCCTGATCATCGACTCCTGGTTCGACAATTATCTGGGCGTGGTCTCACTCGTCCGGGTGGTCAATGGTCGGCTGCCGGCGGGCGAAAAGATCCGGGTGATGACCACCGGCCAGTCCCATCTGGTCGATCAGGTCGGCTATCGCGCGCCCAAGCCGGTGCGCTGCGAGGCCCTGGAATGCGGCGAGGTCGGCATCGTCGTGGCCGGCATCAAGAACGTGGATGGCGCGCCGGTGGGGGACACCCTGACCAGCGCCGAGCGTCCGGCGGCCAGGGCGCTGCCCGGTTTCAAGCAGGTCCAGCCGCGGGTGTTCGCCGGTCTGTATCCGGTGGATGCGGACGATTTCGAGGACTTCCGCGAAGCCCTGCAGAAGCTGCGCCTGAACGACTCCGCGCTGAATTACGAGCCGGAAACCTCCGGCGCGCTGGGATTCGGTTTCCGCTGCGGCTTCCTCGGCATGCTGCACATGGAGATCGTGCAGGAGCGCCTGGAGCGCGAGTACCAGCTCAACCTGATCTCCACCGCGCCCACCGTGGTCTACCAGGCGGTGACCCGCGCCGGCGAGGTGCTGGAGGTCGAGAATCCTGCGGAACTGCCCGATCCCGCCACCCTGCAGGAGATTCGCGAGCCCATCATCCTGGCCCGTCTGCTGATGCCGCAGGACTGCATCGGCGCGGTGATGCAGCTGTGCATCGAAAAGCGCGGCGTCCAGCGCAAGATGACCTACCACGGCAGCCAGGTGTCGATGGAGTTTGAGCTGCCGCTGGCCGAGGTGGTGCTGAACTTCTTCGATCGCCTGAAATCGGTCAGCCGCGGCTTCGCCTCCTTCGAGTACGAGTTCCTGCGCTTCGAGCCGGCTGATCTGGTCAAGCTGGAGTTCATGATCAACCAGGAAAAGGTCGATGCACTGGCGACCATCGTCCACCGCTCCGAATCCGAACGGCGTGGCCGGGGGCTGGCCGAGGCGCTTCGCGAGATCATCCCGCGGCAGATGTTCGATGTCGCCATCCAGGCGGCCCTGGGCTCGCGCATCATCTCGCGCACCACGGTCAAGGCCCTGCGCAAGAACGTGACCGCGAAGTGTTACGGCGGTGACGCCACCCGCAAGCGCAAGCTGCTGGAAAAGCAGAAGGCCGGCAAGAAACGGATGAAGCAGTTCGGCAAGGTGGAAATTCCGCAGGATGCCTTCATGGCGGTCCTGAGCCGTGATCAGAAGGACTAGACAGGCATGATGGCTGCTGATGTGCACTTCGATTTCGCCGCCGCGCTGCTGCTGGCGGCGGTGCTGACCGGGGCCGGTTACCTGGCCGATGTGCTCTGGCTGGCGAAGCGGCGTCAGGTGGATGGGGCGGAGCAGGAACCCGGCAAGCTGGTGGAATTCTGCCGCTCCTTCTTTCCGGTCATCCTCATCGTGCTGCTGCTGCGCTCCTTTCTGATCGAGCCTTTTCGCATTCCGTCCGGCTCGATGATTCCGACCTTGCACGTGGGCGACTTCATCCTCGTCAACAAGTTCAGCTACGGGCTGCGCATGCCCGCCTTCCACGGCATGCTGCTGCCGCTGGGCGAGCCGGAACGGGGTGATGTCGTGGTCTTTCGTTTCCCCGAAGATCCCAGCAAGGACTTCATCAAGCGGGTGGTGGGGCTGCCGGGCGACCGGATCCGATATCAGGGCAAGCAGCTGACCATCAACGGTGTGCCCATGACGCAGAAAACCAGCGGCTACTATTCGGCGGATGCGGCCGGTCGCGCCATCATCGCCGAAGAGCGGGTCGAGGATCTGGGCACCGTGGAGCACAAGATTCTGATCAATCCCTCGCGGCCGGACGACGACGGGGCCTTCGAGGTGCCGGCCGGCCACTATTTCATGATGGGGGACAACCGTGATGGCTCCGACGACAGCCGTCGCTGGGGATTCGTGCCCGAACGGAATCTGGTGGGCAAAGCGTTTATGATCTGGATGAGCTGGGACGGGCAGCGCAATCGCCCGGCCCTGGACCGCATCGGCAACAGCATCCAGTAAGAGGGGAGAGGATGAAATCGATCAAGCGACAAATCGGCGGGTTCTACAGCACGTCTTTCATGTTGATCATGCTCGGCGCCGGCGCCCTGCTCGCCATGCAGGTCGCGCCGATCTATCTCGACGAGGGCAAGGCGTCCAAGATCGTTGGTCAGACCGCGGCCTCGTCCCAGAATTACAACGCCAGCATCGTCGAAATCCGCAAGACGCTGGAAAAGCGCTGGTACATCGACAGCGTCAAGAACCTGAAATCCAAGGACGTGAAGCTGGTCAAGACCAAGACGGGCAAGCATCTGGCCTACAAGTACGAAGTGCGCGTCAACCTGTTCGCGAACTGGGATCTGGTCCTGACCTTCGACAAGTCCTACCCGATGACGCGTGGCAGCTGATCCGCCCAGACTGCAGGATTTTCCCTTCGCGGATCCGCAATTGCGGGACGCCGCCCTGCGGCATCGCAGCGCTGGTAATCCGCACAACGAGCGCCTGGAGTTTCTCGGCGATGCGGTGCTCAATCTGGTCATCGCCAGCGCCTTGTTCGAGGCGCTGCCGGATGCCAATGAGGGCGATCTGACGCGTCTGCGGGCCCATCTGGTCCGTGGTGAGACGCTGGCCCAGATTGCGGCAGAAATGGAACTGGGCAGCATCATCGAGCTGGGTCAGGGTGAACTCAAGAGCGGCGGGCATCGGCGGGGATCGATCCAGGCGGACGCCCTGGAGGCCCTGCTTGGGGCGATTTACCGCGATGCCGGTTTCGAGGTGGTGCGCCGGAGCATCCTGGAGGTGTTCGCCCGCCGCCTGGCCAGCCTGCCCGACGCGAATGCGCTGAAAGACCCCAAGACCCTCCTGCAGGAAATGCTGCAGGGCGACGCGCAGCAGCGTCCCGTGTATCGACTGATCGAGGAGAGTGGCCCGCAGCACCGCAAGCATTTCATGGTCAGCTGCGAGATCGACGGTCGGCAGACGCAGGGCGAGGGCAGCAGCCGGCGCCAGGCCGAGCAGGCCGCCGCCCGCCGCATGGTGGAGCAGCTGCGCGCATGAGCCGTTCGGGTACGGTGGCCCTGATCGGCCGGCCCAATGTGGGCAAGTCCTCGCTGATGAATGCCCTGCTGGGCGAGCGGCTGTCCATCGTGTCGCCCAAGGCCCAGACCACCCGTCATCGGGTGGTCGGGGTGCTCAGCCGGGGTGATTGCCAGTTCCTGTTTCTGGATACCCCAGGTCAGGCGGATGGACAGGGCAAGGCGCTGAACCGTCTGCTCGACCGCACCGCCATGGCGGCCATGGCCGATGTCGATGTGGTGCTGTGGCTGGTGGAGGCAGGACGCTGGACCGCGGTGGATGACGAGCTGCAGCGTCGCCTGTCGCGGCAGCGTCCCCGCGTGCTGGGTCTGGTGCTGAGCAAGGTGGACCGGGTTCGCGACAAGGCCGCATTGCTGCCCGAACTGGGTCGGCTGCAACAGCGCATCCAGCCGGATTTTCTGGTGCCCCTGTCGGCGCGCAAGCAGGACAATCTCGACGCCCTGCTGGATGAGCTGGCGCGACACCTGCCCGAGGCGCCCTGGCCCTATGACGAGGACACGCTGACCCCCCACAGCGGCGAGTTTCTGGTCGCCGAGCAGATCCGCGCCCAGCTGTTCCGGCGTCTGCACAAGGAGCTGCCATACGCCTGCACGGTGACCGTGGACCGCATGCAGCAGGATGCGGACGGTTACGAGGTCCATGCCACCATCTGGGTCAATCGGGCCTCGCACAAGGGCATGGTCATCGGGCGCCAGGGCAGTGGCCTGAAGGCTATCGGCCAGCAGGCGCGGGAGGCCCTGGAGCGTCTGTTCGGCCAGCCGATGCGGCTGCAGCTCTGGGTCAAGGTGCGTGAAGGCTGGGCTGACCACGAGGACAGCCTGCGTTCCTTCGGGTACGGCGTGACCGAGTGAGCACGCTCAGGGTCAGCCTGGAGCCGGCCTGGATACTGCATCGCAGGCCCTTTCGGGAAAGCAGCTTGCTGCTGGATCTGCTGACCGCCAATCACGGCCGTATCAGCGCGGTGGGGCGGGGCCAGAGGCAGGGCCGACAGGCCGGCCTGTTCCAGCCCCTGCGCCCCCTGCGGGTGGACTTCGTGCGCCGGGGCGAACTGGCCACCCTGGGCCGTTGCGAGCCGGCCGGTCCCGCCGTCGCGCTGGCCGGGATGCCGCTGTGGTCGGCCTTCTACCTGAACGAACTGCTGCTGCGCCTGCTGGCCGTGGATGATCCGCACGGAGTCGGCGTGTTCTCGCTGTACTCCGGGTCGCTGCAGGCCTTGCGCAGCGAGGCTCCGGCCGTGGTGCTGCGGCATTTCGAGTATGCCCTGCTCGATGAGCTGGGCTTTGGCTTCGATGCGGAGCAGATCCCGCAGCAGGCGACCGGCCTGTACTGGGACGCCAGCCGCGGTCTGGTGCCGGGAGCCCATGGCGCACCGGTGGCGGCCGTGCGGGCCCTGCTGGCTGGCGCGCGCGATTCCAGCATCCTGCCCAGCCGGGATCTGCTCGCGGCGATGCTGCGCATGCTGCTGGGCGAGCGGCCACTGCGCAGCGCGGTCATGCTGCGCGAGCTGGTGGCCCTGAGCCAGCGCTCGGGCGGTCCGGCCCGACCTGCGGCGGCGCCGGAAAGCCGCTAGAATTGCCGCCTTTTTGGACCGAATCATGAGCCAGTCGCCCGCACCTCTGCGCCTGGGGGTGAACATTGATCATGTGGCCACGCTGCGCCAGCAGCGGGGAACCCGCTATCCCTCACCGCTGGCTGCCGCCTTCGTCGCCCAATCCGCCGGTGCGGACGGAATTACCGCGCATCTGCGCGAGGACCGTCGGCATATCCAGGAACGCGACGTGCGGGAGATCCGCGAGGCCCTGTCGATACCGCTCAACCTGGAACTGTCCCTGGACCCGGCAGTGCTGGCCATTGCCGTCGATATCGCGCCGCCAGCCTGCTGCATCGTGCCGGAGCGGCGCGAGGAGCTGACCACCGAAGGCGGGCTGGACGTGCGGGCCAAGCTGCAGCAGGTCAGCGAGGCCTGCGCGCGGCTGCGCGAGGTGGGCACCCGCTGCTCGCTGTTCATTGAAGCCGACGAGGCGCAGGTTGACGCCGCGGCGCAGGCCGGCGCCCAGGTGGTCGAACTGCATACCGGGCGCTATGCGGAGCTGGACGACCCGGGCGATCTGGCCCGGTGCCTGCAGCAGATGCAGCGGGTGGCCGAGCATGCCGAGGCCGCCGGCCTGGAAGTGCATGCCGGCCATGGCCTGCATGTCGAGAATGTCGCGCCGGTGGCGCGCATCCGCCAGATCCGTGAGCTCAATATCGGCCACAGTATCGTGGCCGATGCGGTGATCATGGGCATGGCCGCGGCCGTGGCGCGGATGAAGGCCATCATGCTGCAGGCCCGTGCTCAGCCTGCGGTACGTTCCGCGCTGTAAGCGTCCGCCGCGGCCCCGACAGGGCCGGCTCAGCCGCGCTGCTGGGTGGCCAGGCGTCGGCGCCGCTTGAGCGTTTCCGTCAGTCCGCGGACCGCTGCGGCCACATCCGCCATGTCGTCCCGCAGCCAGGGGTAGCGGGCGATGTCGTCGATGTCGTTGAGCCGACGCTCAAGGCGCTGAACATGGCTTTTCAGCGGTTCCAGATGATAGAAGGCGGCGGTGCCGTGCAGCTGATGGGCCGCGTCGCGACAGGCCTTGAGCGTGCCCGCAATGTAGGCCTCGTCCAGTTCGTCAAGCTGGCGCGGCAGTTCGTCGATGATCATCTGGGACAGCTCCGGATCGTCCAGCAGTTGCTGCGCCAGTTGCGGCTTGGGCGGGCTGATTTCCTCGTCACGGTCGCGGCCGCGCAGCCAGGGGTGGAGGCTGCGCAGCAGCTGGCTTTCGTCGAAGGGCTTGGGCAGCAGCGCGTCCAGGCCGGCGTCCAGCCAGCGCCGTTCCTGTTCCCGGCTGAGAAAGGCGGGCATGCCGATGATCACGGTATCGGGCGCCTCGCCAGCCTGGCGAATCGCCATCGTGGCCTCGATGCCGGACATGCGTGGCATGTTCTGATCCAGCAGGAGAAAGCGGGGGGCTGAGGCGCGGACCTGATCCACGGCTTCGGCGCCATTCTCGACCAGCCGGACCTCGGCGCCCAGACTGTCCAGCAGGGCCCGGAGGTAATGGCGGCTGGCCGCATTGTTTTCGGCCACCAGCACGGAAATGCCGTGCAGGGCCTGTTCAGGCCAGCTGTCGCTGCCACTGAGCAGTTCGCAGCAGCAGCGGAATAGGCTGCTGCGGTCGCAGCATTTGGGGATGACCTTGTCCGCACCCTGCTCGCGCAGCCGGCGGTGCAGGTTCCCGTCCACGCTGTTGACCAGACAGCCGGTGGGCAGCTGCTGTGTCTGCGCATGCTTCAGCAACTGGAGCGCCGGCAACTCTCCGCACTCCTGGCTTGGCAGGCACAGCAGAATCAGGTCGGGCCGTCGCTCGGGGCTGACACTCTGCAGCGTCCTCAGCATTTCCGCCGCGGAAGGGAAGCGGCGCATGTCTACCTGCCAGAACTCCAGCAGGTGCTGCAGCGCGCGCCAGCCCGTGTCACTCGCCTCCAGGATCCAGATCCGACGGCCACGCAGGGCGTCCCAGCTCGGCCGGCGTGCGGCATCGGCCTGCTCCTGCAGCGGCAGGCTCACGCTGAATACCGAGCCCTGTCCGAGCGCGCTGCGCACCTCGATGCGGCCGCGCAGCAGTTCGGTCAGGCGCTTGACGATGGTCAGGCCCAGGCCGCTGCCGCCGCGCTGGCGCTGATCGTCCTCGGCGAATCGTTGATAGGCCGTGAAAAGCTGTGTCTGCTGCTGCGGGCTCAGGCCGATGCCGCTGTCCTCGACCTCGATGCGGACCCACACCCGATCCGCTTCGTCCGCCTGCCGGCTCACATGGATCAGCACCTCGCCCTGATCGGTGAACTTGATCGCATTGGAGACCAGATTGGTCAGGATCTGCTGCAGTCGCGCGGCATCACCGAGCAACTTGTCGGGCACGTCGTGATCGACAATGCGGATGAGGTCCAGGGCCTTTTCGTAGGCCAGCGGGGCCAGCAGCGAAAGGGTGTCCTCGACAATGTCATTGATGTCGAAGGCCACCTCGTGCAGTTCCAGCCGCCCGGCGTCGATGCGCTCCATGTCCAGCATGTCATTGATCATGCCGACCAGCCCCTTGGCGGACTTGCGGATGGTCTGCACGAAGTCCCGTTGCTCGTTGCTGAGCTCGCCCTTGTCGAGCAGGTCGGAAAATCCGAGGATCGCGGTCAAGGGGGTGCGCAATTCGTGACTGATGCCCGAAGTCAGGGCCGAGCGCGAGGCGAAGCTCTCCCGGGTGCGTTCCACCTCCTCGCGCAACCTGTGAATCTCCCGTTCGGCATCTTCCCGCTGCAGCTGGCGCCGTCGGTCCGCATGGTCGGCATGCTGCTGCAGCGCATCGCGGGAAAAGCGCAGGCGCTGCGCCAGGACTGCCAGGCTGGCAGCGATCGCCCCGCTCAGGCCGCCCGTCGATGGCGGCGGACGGTTCAGTTCCCCGGCCTCCAGGGCCAGCGCCCAGCGCAGCACTGCCAGCCAGGGCCGTCGAGCCAGCTGGTAGGCGATCGGGGCCAGGACCAGGATGATCAGCAGCAGGGCGAGGCTGGTGAACAGCAGATCCCGCCGCAGCGCGTGAGCCAGTGGCACGGGCAGGGCGGCAGGCACCAGGACCAGATCGGTTTCGGCGTCCAGTGTGAGGTGCAGGGCCTTCGGCCTGGGCCAGCGCGCTGCCCTGTGGGGGCGGTCATGCTGCCAGACTCGCGCGCCCTCGTGGTCCTCGAGATAGGCCTGACTCCAGGGCAGCTCCCGCAGGGCGGCCGAGAAGCCGGCCTCGTCCTGCCAGCTGCGCGGGTCGCTGAAGCGTTGCCGGACCTCGCCGGCCAGGGCCTGGGTCTGCCGAGCCAGGGCACCGCTCGCGGCGTTGCGGGCGTACAGGCTGATCGCGATCAGGCCCAGCAGCAGCAGCGGCAGAACCACGGCCAGCAGCAGCGGCCATTCGACCGGCGCGGATCTGCGGCGCATTGCGGGTTCGGTCTGGCTCACGGTTCGGGAATCTGGCGAGGGGCTGCCTATAATAGGGGCTTGGCTTCAGCACAAGAGTAGGTCTGACTGATGATTCAAGAAAGTCGCTCCGGGCGCGTGACCCGTTATCTGGCCGTCCTGATCTGCACGGGCGCGGTGGTTGCCGCCGCCTCAGCCAGCGAGGATCGCTCCTTCCATGCTGGCGCCATGGCCACCTATCTGGAACCGAGCGAGGTGCGCGCCGCCGATGGCGGGGTGGGTGCCGGCCTGTATCTGGGCACCGCGCTGCGCCGGTTCCCCGGCTGGCACACGGAGCTGAGCGCGAACTGGAATGAGCTGGAGCGGGACGGCGCCGGCGGTTCGGATCAGATCTACCAGCTCGGCGTCGACCTGCTGCGCCGATTCGCCTGGACGCCGGAACTGACGCCCTATGCCGTGGGTGGGCTGGCGGCGTCCTACGAAGAGATCCGTGGTGATTCCAGCACCCAGCCCAGCCTCGGACTGGGGGCAGGCCTGCTATGGCGGCTGCCGCTTCCGGCCTGGAGCCTGCGCCTGGATGCGCGGGCGCTGGCCCAGGAAAACGACTACGAGTCCGCCGGCATGAGCGATTCCGGCCGGGCGCTGCTGGTCGATGGCCGATTCGGGCTGGGCCTGCAGTGGAACAGCGGCGTGCAGACGGTGGCGACAAGCGACGATGCCGATCGCGACGGGGTTCCCGATGGGCAGGACCTGTGCCCGGACAGCCTGCCGGACGCCCAGGTCGATGCGACGGGTTGCGAGGCCCTGTCGCTGGCCGATGCCGACGGTGACGGTGTGCCGGACCGCATGGACAGCTGCCCGGGCACGCCGCGGGGCACGGTGGTCAACGCCAGCGGTTGCGGCACCGAGGCCGAAGTGCAGTTGCGTGGCGTGAACTTCGAATTCGATTCCGACCGGCTGACCCCGCAGGCGCGGGAAGTGCTGCTGCCGATCGCCGAGCTGCTGCGTGGGGGACTCAAGGACATCCGCATCGAGATCGCCGGGCACACCGATGCGCGCGGCGATGACGATTACAACCGGGCCCTGTCCGCCCGTCGCGCCTGGTCGGTCAAGAACTTCCTCGTCGAGCACGGGGTGGCGACCGGGCGGCTGATCGCCACCGGTTACGGCGCCAGCCGGCCGGTGGCCGACAACGCCACCGAGGAAGGTCGCGCCGAGAATCGCCGGGTCGTCTTCCGCGTCGTCGACTGACGCCTGGTGTCGGCGGTCAGCGGAACCGGACGGGCGCGCAGCCGAGGGGTCGCTTGAGCCCGCGCCCCTACGTGCGCCCGGCCCGGACCGAAGACCTGCCGCAGTTGCTGCGCCTGGCCGGCAAGGCCGGTGTCGGGCTGACCACCCTGCCGGCCAATCGCGATGTGCTGGCCGGCCGCATCGCCGCGTCCCAGGCCGCGCTGGCTCAGGACGTGACGAGCCCGGGCGGGCAGAGCTACCTGTTCGTGCTGGTGTCCGGCCGGCGACTGATCGGTTGCAGTGCCATCATCGCCGCGGTGGGTACCGAGCAGGCCTTCTACAATTACCATGTGGGTCGCAGCGTCTTTGCCTCCCGCGAGCTGGGGGTCTATCGCTCGATACCGACCCTCTACCTGAGCAACGACCTGACCGGCTCCAGCGAACTGGCCACGCTGTTCGTGGACCCGGACTGGCGCCAGAGCGGCGCCGGCGCGCTGATCAGCCTGTGCCGCTTTCTGTTCGTCGCCAGCCATCGCCGACGTTTCGCCCGCCGTTTCATCGCGGAGCTGCGCGGCGTCGCCGATGCCCAGGGCCGTTCGCCGTTCTGGGAGGGTCTGGGGCGTCAGTTCTTTGCCATGGATTTCTCCGTGGCGGACATGCTCAGCGGGGCACAGACCCGCTCGTTCATTGCCGAGCTGATGCCGCGCCACCCCGTCTACACGGTGCTGTTGCCGCCGGAGGCCCGGGCCGCGATTGGCGAGGTCCACGAGCAGACACGGGCCGCCCGGCGCATTCTCGAGGCGGAGGGGTTCCGCTATCGCGATTACGTGGACATCTTCGATGCCGGACCGGCGGTCGAGGCTGACACCGGCAGTATCCGCAGCATCCGCAAGGCCCGCCGCGGGCAGGCCAGGGTGGCGCCGGCGAGTGCCTGCATCCTGCCCGCCATCGTGGCCAACCGGGCGCTGGAGGACTTCCGTGCGATCCGCTGCCAGGTGGGACTGGAGGGGGATGACATCCTGGTCTCGCGCGCCGATCTGCGACGCCTGCTGGCGGAGCCGGGTGAGGAGCTGATCTTGCGTCGGCTGTAGCCGAATCACGGGCCGGGGGAACCGAATCCCGGCGTCATCCGTGAAGTCCGGGGTGGGCGCGTTGCGCCGAGACTATCTAGGGAGAACACCATGCTGCTGCAATCGATGGCAGGCGATCGACGAGCGTCGGGACGCCTGAGTACCGCGGAACCCTTTCGAGTCAGCGACGCCGTGGCGCTTGCCGGCCTGCGTCCGCTGCTGGGCCTGGCCTTGCTCGCCTGCGCGACGGCCCCCCAGGCCGCCGATCTGGGCAGCGTCACGCTGAGCATTGCCGAGCCAGAGCATCACGTGGGCGACGGTCCGAATACGGGCATCAACCCCACGGTCGACATCGACAATCTGATTTGCCAGGACCCGGTGCTGAGCTGCGACAGTTTCGCGCTGACCGTGAAGCTGCCGGAGGACCTGGTCGAGTATTTCCCCGGGGCCCTGTTCACCCTGTTCCTGAACTGGGAATCCGATACCGGTCTGGATGATTACGACATGTATCTCCACGACGCCGACGGCCAGGAACTGGATTCGTCGATTTCCTCGGGTGGGCCGGAATCGATCACCCTGCTGGCCGAGCCCGGCAGCACCGACTACACGGTCACCATCGCGCACTACGCGGTGATCAATGCCACCTACGACACCGCGGTGACCCTGAGCCTGGGCGAGCCGGCCGCGGAGAAAAGCGATGCGGAGATCGCGCAGTGGCTGGCAGAGCACGGCGGCAGCGCGGCGCGTGCCGATGAACTGCTGGCCAGCTGCCAGCCGCCGGGCGTCACCGTGCTGGCAGATGCCGAGGGTGACAGCAGCCTGCCCCTGCCGGGACATGATCTGCAGGAGTTGCGGGTCTACCAGACCGTTGACGAGGCCGGTGAGCCGCTGATCGGTTTCGAACTGCAGCTGGATGACCTCAGTTCGCTGACGCCGCAGACCTCGTATTTCGTCTCCTTCCGGACCATCTACGGCGATGTTCGTGGCGTGCGCATGGAGGTGGATACCTTCGGTGCGGTCAGCATGTTCTCCTATGTCGTGTCCGAGGACACGGACGGCGAGCGCGAAGGCCACTTCGTCGCGGATGGCACCGCGGTGCCGGCGCATGAGTCCAGCCACTACACCGATGATGGCCTGATCGTGATCCGGGTCCGTCCGCAGCAGCTGCAGTTGCTGCTGGAGCACGACACGCTGAGCGGCTTCAACTCCGGGGTCATCCTGTTCATCGGCGCGGCCGGTATCGGCGGGGCCTCGACCACCGACTCCATGCCCAATGGCCTGTCCCGCATGGGGGAATTCGAGTACCTGAGCCAGGAGGAGTGCAGCGCTGAGGCCGGCGAATCGCCGAGTCGCGCTGACGCCACCGACTCCGCCCGTGCAGCCTCGAGCGATCTGCGCGGTGGCGGTCTGGGTGGTGGCCTGCTGATCCTGCTGGCGACGGCGGCGCTGCGTCGGCGGCGCTGAGTCCGGCCCGGCTGTTCCAGGCCCCGGCGGCGCGAGCCCCCGGGGCCTTTTCTTTGCGCGTGACGAGTCGCCGGGATTTTGACGTTTCCTTCACCCCGGGATCGGCAAGCTGCGCTCAGGCTGAATCACAGCGACAGCAACAAGGCGGCAACATGGCGCGACGAAAGCATGACCACGCGGTGGAGGTTCGGGTTGAAGCCCTCGAGGCGGCGGGACCCGAGACACTTGCCAATCGACTGGTCCTGTGGAGCGCGATCGCGGCCTTCGCGGCCCTGATGCTGAGCTGGATCGGCGCAGTACAGGCCTGACAACGAATCATCGATCCCCCAAGTCCTTGTGTCCCTGCAAGGCACGTCTGACCGGGTCACTCTCCCTCAACGTCCTCCCCCATGGCTCCCCCAAGCCATACGACGGACTCGGTTAGACTAGCTGCCGCGGCCTCCGGGCCGCGGCTTTTTTATGTCCGTTTCTGGGGGAGACACATGTTCGCGCGCATGTTGCTGATGCTGCTGCTGGTCGCTCTGGCCTACCTTCTGTTCTGGCCGGTGGAAGTCGATCCGGTGGCCTGGGAGCCGCCAGCACCTCCCGCCGATGCGCCGGCCTATGCCGGCAATGCCCGGCTCGCGGCGGTCGAGCGGATCGCGCAGGACGTGGGGGCCGGGCCCGAGGCGGTCAATTTCGATGCGCAGGGTCGTCTGGTGACCGGATTCATCGATGGGCGGATCATGCGCTTCGCCGCGGATGGCAGCCAGGCCGAATTGCTGGCCGACACCGGTGGACGCCCGCTGGGCCTGGATTTCGCCAGCAACGGTGATCTGATCGTCGCCGATGCGGTCAAGGGCCTGGTGCGGGTCAAGCCTGGCGGTGGCTGGGAGGTGATCGCCGACAGCGCGGATGGCGTGCCCATCGGCTTTGCCGACGATGTCGACGTGTCCTCGGACGATATCGCGTACTACTCGGACGCGTCGGTCCGGTATGGCGTGCACGAAGTCATGCAGGACGTGATGGAAAGCCGGCCCAACGGCCGCTTGCTGGCCACCGACCTGGCCAGCGGGGACACCCGCGTGCTGCTGCCCCAGCTGCACTTTGCCAACGGCGTCGCCCTGGGGCCCGACGAGGCCTACCTGCTGATCAACGAAACCACCCGCTACCGGGTGATGCGCTACTGGCTGAAAGGGGCGAAGCGGGGACAGCTGGAGGTTTTCATCGAGAACCTGCCGGGCTTTCCCGACAATATCACCTACAACGGCCGCGATCTGTTCTGGCTGGCGCTGTATTCGCCGCGCACGGCCGATCTGGATCGGATGCTGCCCCTGCCGTTCCTGCGCAAGCTGGTCTGGCGCCTGCCACGGGCGCTGCAGCCGGCTCCGGCGCAGCATGGCATGGTGCTGGGTCTGAGCCTGGACGGGCAGGTGCGGCACAATCTGCAGGACCCCGGCCCCGGCGCTTTCGCCCCCATCACCAGCGCCCGGCAGGGGCCGGAGCATCTGTACTTCGGCAGCCTGACCCAGCCCAGCATGGCGCGCCTGCCCCTGTCGGCCCTGAGCCAGTGACGCCGCGCGAAGCCAATTTCGATGGCCTGGTCGGGCCGACCCACAATTATGCGGGCCTGTCCGTCGGCAATCTGGCCTCGGAAACGAATCTGGGCCGCAAGGCCAATCCCCGCGCCGCCGCCCTGCAGGGGCTGGCCAAGATGAAGGCCCTGCATGACCGCGGCTACTGGCAGGCCGTGCTGCCCCCGCTGCAGCGTCCGGATGTGGCGGCCCTGCGTCGCCTCGGCTTTGCCGGGAGCGATGCCCAGGTGCTGAAGGCCGCCGCCCGCGAGCCGATTCTGCTGGCGGCCTGCAGCTCGGCATCCAGCATGTGGACGGCCAATGCGGCGACGGTGTCTCCCAGTGCGGACACGGCCGATGGCCGGGTCCATTTCACCCCGGCCAATCTGGTCAGCAAGCTGCATCGCGCGCTGGAGCCTGCCGCCACCGGGCGCATCCTGCAGGCGGTCTTTCCCGATCCGGCGCGCTTTGTTCATCATCAGGCCCTGCCCGCGCACGAGAGCTTCGGGGACGAGGGAGCGGCCAACCACACGCGGCTGGCGTCGACCTACGGTGCGCCGGGGGTCGAGTTCTTCGTGTACGGCAAGCATGGCGCGCGCCCCGGGAAGCAGCCGCATCGCTATCCCGCCCGGCAGACCCGGCTGGCCAGCGAGGCGATCGCGCGCCTGCATGGGCTGGACCCGTGCCGCACCGTGTTCGCCCAGCAGGAGCCGGCGGTGATTGATGCCGGCGTGTTTCACAACGACGTGATCGCGGTGGGCAATCTGGATCTGCTGTTCTGCCATGAATCCGCTTTCGTTCAGCCGATGGCAATCTATGCCGAGCTGGAACGCGCGCTGGGCGCGCCGCTGCAGCGGATCGTGGTGCCGGCCAGCCGGGTCAGCGTGAGCGCGGCGGTGCGCAGCTATCTGTTCAACAGCCAGCTGCTGGCCGGTGAGGCCGGCCATCTGCTGCTTGCGCCCGGAGAATGCGCGGAAGACCCGCAGGTGGCTGACTACCTGGCCGAGCTGCCGGAACGGACGCCGATCCGCGAGGTCCTGCACATGGACCTGCGGCAGAGCATGCGCAATGGTGGCGGCCCGGCCTGCCTGCGCCTGCGTGTGGTGCTCACCGAGCAGGAGAGGGCGGCGGTGGCGCCCGGGGTCTGGTTGAACGAGGACAAGTATGAACGCCTGTGCGCCTGGGTGGAGCGCCACTACCGCGAGGAGCTGGCGCCCGACGATCTGGCCGACCCGGCCCTGCTGATGGAAAGCAATGCCGCGCTGGACGAGCTGACCGGGCTGCTCGGTCTGGGCGCCATCTACCCCTTCCAGCAATGAGCCTGCACTGGCAATGGCGCCGCTTCGAGGCGCTGTCCACGGATGAACTCTATGCCTTGCTGCAGCTGCGCCAGGCGGTGTTCGTGGTGGAGCAGGACTGCCCCTTTCTGGACGCGGATGACAAGGACGCCAACGCCACCCACCTGCTGGGGCGTGATGCGGACGGTCTGCTGCAGGCCTACCTGCGGGTGCACGCCAGCGGCGTGCTGCGCGACGCGGCGGTCATCAGCAGGGTGGTCACCGCGCCGGCGGTCCGGCGGGGCGGTCACGGTCTGGCGCTGATGGGTCAGGCCGTGGACTGGCTGCGCGCGCGCGAAGACGCGGTCACGCCGGTCTGGCTTGGTGCCCAGCAGCGCCTGGAGGCCTTCTACGCGCGCTTCGGCTTTGCCGTCTGTTCGGAGCCCTATCTGGAGGACGACATCTGGCATGTGGGCATGCAGGCGCCCGTCGGCCGGTTGCGGGGGAGCGCGCCCGCCAGCGGCTGAGAGAGGACGGGGCGCCGGACGGGCCGGGCGCCGGCGGACCGGCGACGCTGCCGACGCAGGGCGGCGAGCAGGAATCCGCTTTCGGGGTCTTCGCCTGCGCGATGATTTCCGGTATCATGCGCGGCCCGCACGGCGTGGGCAGGTTTTGATGGCCTGTTGCGCCGCTGCCTATGGTGGGCGTAGCTCAGTTGGTTAGAGTCCCGGATTGTGATTCCGGTTGTCGTGGGTTCGAATCCCATCGTCCACCCCAATCCGACGCATCGCGCTCGCGCAGGCAGCGCCGCGGTGCGTCCCGCCAGCGCGGCACCCCGGAACGGGGTTCCGCCGCGCGGC